>JAUWQO010000011.1 GCA_030610995.1 Desulfobacterales bacterium | reverse complement strand
TTCCCGGCGAACAATGCCTCGCGTTTGCTTTTATACATCCTTACAAATACACGGAGACCTTTCTTTTTATTCGGGATGTTCACTGTTTTATAGAAAGGATTATAACCCTGCGCTTTTAACTTGTTGACCAGCGCTGTGGCGCTATCAAAATTTTTACAGGCAGACACCACATAAACACCGGGATATTCATCTTCAGCTTCTCCGCCAGAGCTCTCTGAACAGAGCAAAAAAATAAACAATGCGGTTAAAGCAAGAAGAATAAGAAATTTACCATATAACATTTCTGATCTGAAAAAAGTCATCGCTGCCGATCTCATAAAAAGGTAATAGTTCAGCCACCCTGGCCCAGACCTGGTTTATCGGCTTAACAAACTGATTCAGGCATATGACACCAGAGTAAGCTTAGTAGCTGATTTAATCGCATAGCACCAGGGCAGGCAAAGACACTAAAATTATAATATTATTCTCTTTGATATTGGTCGAGTGGTCAAGTAGGAAATTGGTCGAGTGGTTGACTACTCGACTACTTGACTACTCGACTACTCGACTACTCGACTATTTACATGCCTTAGTGGCTGAACTGTTAAATAAAAAGTTTACACAGTGTCATTCCAAGGGACGAAACAACAGGGTTTAATTTCCCACAGTTTGCCGCGGGATAATTCCAGTAAAAGCAATTTATATGCCAAAGAGACCTTTGCACAACTACTTGCCAGTCATTGCGAGGAGCTTTAGCGACGAAGCAATCCCATTGATTACAGGCAGTTAGAGATTGCTTCGCTTCGCTCGCAATGACATGTTTTTGGACTTTTTACGAGATCATCATCTAATTAA
The DNA here is from genome assembly GCA_030610995.1 of Desulfobacterales bacterium. Classification (GTDB taxonomy): domain Bacteria; phylum Desulfobacterota; class Desulfobacteria; order Desulfobacterales; family ETH-SRB1; genus Desulfaltia. The sequence goes on along the minus strand of JAUWQO010000011.1, from coordinate 47,009 downwards.
AATTAAAAATTGTCTCAAGTTTTAAATCTTTTTACCGATTAAATAAATAACCGCTTAAGATTTGTAGCGCTGGAGGTATGCCATGACAATATCAACCTATCAGGTGGAGAGTGTTCTTAAAGCGTACGGCAAACAAACAAGACTGGAAAATCCGATACACCGCAAATCTGAAAACTTAAACAAATATACCGATACTGTAACCCTGTCATCTGAAGACAATAAAAAAGAAGCCTTCGACAAAATATCCTACAGCCTTTTGGATATCATCTTGCAAAATAAAGAAACGAAATAGTTCAGCCACAAAGACACTAAAACACCAATATTATAGTATAATTCTCTAATATCCCTCCTTTGTGCCTTAGTGCCTTAGTGGCGAAACTATTACAAAGAAACAAAGTAAGCGGGTTTATGTTTATGAACGAATACTACAAAGATGCAAAGTCAATCCTTGTCGTGGACGACGATCTGTCTGTGCGAACGCTCATTACCGATGCGCTCAGGGAAGGGGGTTATTTCAATATCAGGAAGGTTGAAAGCGGCATCCAGGCGCTTGAAACATTCCGAAAAGAGCCCTACGATCTGGTAATCAGCGATCTGAAAATGCCGGGCATGGGTGGCATGGAGCTTTTGAGCCGAATCAAAGAGTTAAACCCTTCCACACCCGTCATCATCATGACGGGCTATCCGACAATCGGTATCACCGTTTCCGCAATGAAGGAAGGAGCTCTTGATTTTCTCGCCAAACCCTTCACAATAGAAGACCTCATCTTCAAGGTGGATCTGCACCTCAAAGAGAGATCCATCCTGACCAAAGAGGATCTCAATATCGAGAAAACGAACTGGAACCTGAACGAAAAAATCAGGAAACTGTCAACAATCGACTTAATTTACGAACAGATTGAAAAGACGGTGGGGGACAATGATGATATATTCCGAAAAATTGTGATGTTAGCCCTCAATGTAACCGGCGGAGAAAAATGCCTGCTGGTTCTTTTTGACGAAGCAAACGACAAGTTCTACAGGAAAATATTTCAAATCAAAGGTGAACATTCCATCAGCAATGAGGGTGAGGGTGACGCGATGGTGGAGAGTCTAAAAGGCTTTTTCAAAGAAGTGATACTGAAAAGGGAAGTCCGGCTCTTAAACTCGGAAGACCCAAAAAGCCTCTACCCCTCTCTGATCTGCGCACCGCTGATGATCAGGAATAAAGTCTTTGCCCTCATTACCGTAACGAGCAGAGATACCACCTGTAGTTTCACTCATAAAGATCTCTCCTACATGCTTAACATCACTACACGGACCTCGCTTCATCTGGAAAACAAGCTTCTCTACGAAAGTTTCTTCGGCAGCATAATGGATACCTTCGAATCGCTGGTTCAATCTATCCATGCGCGGGACCATTACACCGAGAGACATTCACAGTCTGTAACAAAACTTGCCCTCAATACGGCCAGAGCCATGAACTGCTCTGCCTATGAAATCGAATCGCTGAAAATTTCTTCCATGCTCCATGACATAGGAAAGATTGCCATCCCCGATCATATCCTCCTGAAGCCCGGTCATTTGACCAATGAGGAGTATAAAATCATCAAAACTCACCCGGCAATCGGTGAAAACATACTGCGGTCAATAGCGCTTTTTAAGGATGAAAGAAAGATCATCCGCCATCATCATGAAAGGTGGGATGGCAAGGGGTATCCTGATGGGCTTTCGGGGGAAAATATCCCTTTTCATTCAAGGATCTTAGGCGTGGCAGACTCCTTTGATGCCATGACAACCGATCGTCCTTACCGAAAGGCGCTGAAAACAGATAAAGCGATAGGCGAACTCCAAAGAAATTGCAATATTCAGTTTGATAAAAATGTTGTAGGCGCATTCATACATACAGTTATATCGCCCCATTTGGATTGATGATTGTCGATTGATGATTGTCGATTGAAAAGATAGACCCGCCTGCCTGTGCCCGCACGCAGACAGGTGCCGGCACAGGCAGGAGTGATTCCATCAATCATAAATCATCAATCGACAATCATCAATCCTTTCTGGCCTTTCTGGCATAGAAAATGCATTTTTAGTCATCTATGAATATCAATAAAGACACAAAACCTGAAGTCAGACCGAAAACCTTGGATGTTAATTTTATCTCGGGCGGCAAAATAGTGAGAACAACGGGTTATGTAAAAAGTTCCTCAAATGAAGCAACTGTCATTAAACTTGACATAAATGACAAAAAAATGACGCTTCCTGTTGGAACAGATATTTACCTTTCAAAAAAAGACATACCTTATAAGGTTATCGATTCAAAACATTTCCCGGAAGTTAAAGTGGTAGGCCAGAGAGGACACGCAAGGGTAGATGACATACTGAAAGTTGATTACCGGAAGATTTCACAGGAAGATTACAAAAGGTGGAAAAGCAAACCGGAAGTTATCTTTAAAAATACTTTTGGCGAACTCCTTAAGGTGCCTGAAATTGAAGAGGTTACCTTAGAGGTACTCTACAAGCTTATATATCAGACAAATCTGAAAATAGACCGTATTCTGGATATACTGGAAAGCAAAGATACTGAAAGATATGCATCTGTCAGCAGTGAATATGCAAACATCAGTGGTTCTGGAATGAAATTCGTTGCAGACCGGAGTTTTTCGATTGGCGATATTATCGCTCTCAGGGTTTTTCTCCCTTTAACCTACAGGCCCTGGATAAATGTGCTTGGAAAAGTAATATTGCTCACAGACACAGAACCAGACTCGGAACACAGTTATAATGTTTCCGTTGAATTTACAGAATTGTCTGAAAGTGATCGGGAAATTATCATCGGATATGTGTTTAAAAGGCAGAGAGAACTTCTCAGACGTACTTCCGACGTAAAAGCAAATGGTCGAGTAGTTGATTAGTCGAGTCGTCAAGTAGTTCAAAGACAATCACCACTCGACTATTTAACCACTTGACTACTCGACCAATTTAACCCATCCCATTAAAAATCATGCCTGCAAGTTCTTCCATTTTTACATGCAGTCGCTGCAGCTCTTCAGGCGGAATTTCCCGGATTAACTTTCCTGTTTCTTTTTCAGACACGGTAACCGCGGTTTTTCTTCTTTCCCCGTATGTGGAAAAGGCTATCTTTATATTCATCTTGTCCACATATCCCTGGAGTTTTTCCGTTAACTCTCTTAACTGTTGATCGTTAACAGATCCGCTCATCTCCGATTCTGATGTTTTCCCGCGGTCTTCTTCTACGCGCTGACTTTTGGAAGCAGCGGGCTTATTCGCTGAATCTTCCAATATCCTCAAGGGCTGCTCATCAATTTTGTCTATGCTGATATCCATTTTTCAATACCTCCAGCCCAAGTTGAGCACTTCTGGACTTTAAACATATTATCGGCATATTGCAAAAAAAACTTTAATTTATGACTTAACATCCAGAAATCTGGGCTGATTCCCCCCATCATTGGCCATTATTGCATAGTTCTTTAAACTATTCCGGCTGTAACGGGTCTTTGACAACCTGTTTTTTAAGTCATTGTGGTGAAACATGAACATCGTCTCAAATTCCTTATTCAGATTCGCCGTTTCTGCGGCAATATCATCGATGGCTTTTGCAAGCATTCTTATTTTCTTTACTATTTCACCCGGCAAAGCCGGTATGGAATTTCTGATCTTGTTTATCCGGCTGTCAATCCCTTCGATAACTTTTATGCAGCTTCCACGCTTTGTTATAAGCGTTTCGATCTTTTCCATCTCCTGAAAATCAGCATCTTTCAGCAAAGCGGTGGTTGACAAAAAGACCTCGAACGCGTCCAATTTTCCCTCTAAAAGGCCTAAAAGATCACATGTCTGTACATCATTGCCTCTATTCATTTTAATACGCTCCAGTTGCTCTTGATGAACTCGTAAAAAGCTAAGTTATGCCGCTTCGCGACACTGTAACCGAAAATAACTTGATAGTATAGGAAATCCCATTTTTTAATCAATTTTATCAAGAGGTTGTCAAGTGGGAGTGGCTTTCCAGCCACGACCGTCGCGGCTGGAAAGCCGCTCCCACAAAGTGGATAATTTTTTCTTGATTTATACTTGATGATAAAAGCCCGCACCGCAGGTGCGCTAAGTTCTCAATCATATCAAAAGGTTATGGTTTAGTTATTTGAAAGTCGAAAATCGACTTTTTACCCCGCCATCACTCTTAAAGCCGCGGGGTTTTCATGATCTGTGTCGGTGTCATGGATAAAACGAGGGCCTTCAGAAGCGTGGAAAATTTCCTTCCATGCTGATTCGAGTTCACCTAACATTATAATCACCTCATCAAAGGCTTTCATGTCCCCTTTTACATCCCCCTCGGTTATGCGGCGCAGCATATAATTGTAAAGAGAATTCAGATTCCTGGCCACTTCTCCCCCTTTTTCGAAATCAAGCGCCAGCATCAATTCGCTTATAATGCTCTGCGCCTTTTTAACAGCCTCCGCTTTTGCTTCATGCTCTCCGGAAATATACTTTTCTCTTGCAGTCTTCAGGCTGCTGATCGCTCCATCGTAACACATTAATACCAGCCTTCCGGGGTCCGCCGTTGTCACATTTGTCTGCCTGTAAGCATCAATTCCATTCCCATTCATAAAAGTATATCCTCCTTACTCGTTGCTGGTTACTCGTTGCTGGTTACTGGTCATTGGATTGAATATTGTCGATTGAATATTGAATATTTATGGAATCGCTCCCGCCCTTTCAATTGAAGATTGAATATTGAAAATTGACTATTTAATGAAGTCGCTTCGCTCCGCTGTTTTGAATAATAAAATAAAAAATTGATAGAATTCCTTCAATCTTCAATCTTCAATTCGGTTGCTCGTTCTCCGCCTCCTGACTTCTAATCTTCTAATCTTCTAATCTTCTAATCTTCTGCCCTTTGCTCTTCTAATCCTCTAATCCTCTATTCCCCATTCAACCTTCAATGTTCATCTTTTTCAGTCCCTCTAATCCTCTAATCCTCTAATCCTCTAATCCTCTGCCCTACTAAACCCAGCCGCTGTAAGAAGCGCCAATTTGCGCCGTAAGCCAGTCGCTCTGGTTCTGAATATTGGCCAGCGCCAGTTCCATGGCCACAAAACGGTTGATCAACGATTCCATCTTCCGATTCAGGCGCGCTTCCATATTTTCAATCTGCGTCTCAAAGCTGTCGATGCTGTTTTGAAGTGAAGTCTGTTTGAAAGCCACGTATCCTTCGTACGCATCAGTAATGCCGTATAATTCCCTGTCAAACAACTCGGCAGCCCCCATGGTTATTTTGACATTGCCTTGATCTGCTCCTTGAGAAGTCAGTTGTGCAGGAGTAAGCGTGATCTTGATGGACAGCCCCTCCACGCTGGTTGTTTCATCCTCTGGCGGCGCGTCTCCGGTCAGTGTTTGCCCTGAACCGCTTGCAGTCTCGCCGTTGATTGTTCCGGCCACATCAACACCGGAATCGCTCCCGTTGATTATGCCGGTAACGGATGAAAAAGTCCCAAAATCGAGTCCGGAAGGCTCCGTCAAGGTCAGGGTCATCAGGCTGGCTCCGGTAGTGTCATCAGTCAGCTTTATTTTACCACCAACCATGCTGGCTGTGCCGCCAAGGGCAGTCCCTATTTCGGTAAGAAGAGCATCAATATCCTTATATTCCAAGGCAACATCGTCATAGACATTAAAAGTAACCTCATCTATGACTGTCCCGTCATGTTTTACCCCGTTGATCTTAATTGTATCAGAAGTATCGGCCGTGTAGCCGTCAATGGCGTTAAATGCAGTGGTGCCTATAATATCAACTGAACTGCTTTGGTTTACAACATCACCGGTAATCTCTTCCGCGCCGCTCACCGTCGCATACTGCGAAACGGTGAACGAGACACTGCTTCCGTAATCATCGCTTTCCAGCACAAGCTGATCGCTCGCATCCTTTGATGCTGTAACAGCCATGGCATAACGGCCTTCGGTTGTCACTTCCATCGTGCCGAAAGTAAGACTATGGGCATCGCTACAATCAAGAGAAATTTCAAGCTGGCTGCTTCCTGCCGTATTATCGGTAAGGATCAGTTTGCCGTCGGAATCGATGTTCGCCGAAACATTATTCCCGTAAGCATCCTCTATGGCCGACAACATCCTCTGGACAGTATCTGTGGTTTTATCATCGATGGTATATGTTCCTGATATTGATGTTCCGCTTCTTGTCTTTCCTGAGAAAGATATGGTGTCACCGTCTTCAACATCATTGCCCGGGCCCCCTGTTGTGTTGATATCCCCCCATACAGTACTGGAAGTGATAGTGCCTCCCGCAACCAGGGTATTTGCCGTCCCTGTCCACAGCTCGGTATAGACCGTATCCAGCTCGGAATTGATCGCATTTACGATATCATCGATAGACTTTCCATTGCCTGTGTCATCAAGGGCGATGGTGGCTATACTGTTGCCCTGGGTAATGACTATGGTCTCATCGCTTGCAATTCCACCGCTTAAATCTGTCACGCCCGTAACAGTTGCCTGCTCCGCCGCAGTGGTAATCGCGACGGCGTAATCACCAGCCACGGTATCTCTGGTATGTGATATATATGCAATATCACCATCCGTGGTGGTTCCTTCAGCTATAAAAATTCTTCTCACGCCGGCAAAATCGTTGACCAGGGCATCTGTAAAAACACTGTCATCGAGCGTAAGCACACCGTTCATATCGGAGTTGATTCCGATCAACGAAAGAGCATTCATGTCTGTTGGAAGATCTTTGATCGTGCTGATCAGGATATTCTGGAGACTCGACTTGATGGATGACAGGGTCCCGTCGCCGCTAAGCAGGCCTGATGATTCCGTATCTTCATCCCACGCAAACTGATCATTTATATATTCCAGTATTTCATTGTACTTGCCTACAAAACTCTGAACAGATGATTTTATGCCGTCAAGATTGCGGGAGATGTTCAAATCAACCTGCTTTCCGGATTCCATCTTTTTCAAGTTTATGGTGACCCCTGCAATAACATCCGTAATGATATTGGTGGAACTGGTTATGGTAGTGCCGTCTATCTTGACGCTCGCGTCCTGGCCCTCGGCTGACTGCATGGTGTAGCCTTCGGTGGAGGCTGTAAGGGTTCCAAGGTCAAGGGTACCGCCACCCTCGTTGTTGGCAACCAATGATATGCTCAACAGGCTGTCGCCTGCGGAATTATCGGTAATCTGTATTTTGTTATCCACTATGGTTGCGCTGGCAGTACCGAGATCAAAGTCATTTTCAATCTGGGTTAATAATTCGTCAAGCGTAGCCGTTGTTAGAAATTCAGGCTCAAAAGTAGTCGAAACGGTTGTCCCGTCATGTTTTGTTCCTGTTATGGTAATCGTATCACCATCAACCACATTATTAAGACCACTGCCTGTATCAATCAAGCCAAATGCGGTTCCCGTTCCAATGTCACCGCCGGCGGCCAGGGTGTTTGCAGTATCGCTTGTAAGTACCTCGGCTACATCACCCTGCCCCCCAACCAAAACCCCCAGGGTCTGAAGCACGTTGTTGACGTCGCTGAAAGTGGTCGTCCCGCTGATATCTATGTAGTAGCTCGTTGTTCCATCTTCGGTAACACTTTCCACTGATGCTGAGACGCCACTCAAGGCGTTGATCGCGCCTGCGATGTCTGAAAGAGAGTCAGTAGATAGATTAATCTCAAGCGTGCTGGTGCCACCCACGGTTATACCAGTTCCTGTCTGAGCACTGGTAAGACCAAGAAGTGAACCAACCGCCACCTCACTGCTGGAAAACCTCCCGGACTCTGCCCCGTCACTGGTGGTATTTTTTATGGAGGTTGTGGCGGCAAGAAACCCCAGGCCCAGACCATTGCTGTCCTCGCTTAAAATGTTCGCATTATCCCCTGTGCTCGCGCTTGCGTCAAAAATATTGAAAGCATCTTCACCTGTATTATCGCTTGTCAATATTAAACGATAATCGGTGTCGGAAACCGTCAATATTGAGGCTGTCACGCCTGTAGCGTTTGAACCGGAGTTCACGTTATTGATCTTGTCGCGTATGTCCATCAGGTCGTCTGTGTCATCCACCCTGACCGCCCTGCCGTTGATAACAAACTCTCCGGTCAGAACCAATGCCTCGTCGTAGCTTGCAAAGCTCTTAGACGATATCTTGCGGGCCTGGGCAATGCTCGAACTCGAAGTCATCTCAATAGTATGAGACCCCGGAGCAGCATCGACGCTTGTGGTGATGGACATGAAATCCGACGCCGTGTAATTGGCGGAATTCGTAGTTAAAGATGAGGTGTATACATTGAAGGAATCGCTCTTTGCCAGTGTCACTGACTGCGTCTTCAGGGACAAAAGCATGGTATTCATGGATCGAAAGGCGGATAGCTTTGCCTGATAGTCACTCTTTCTATCTTCAACGATATCCACCCGGCGGTGTTCGATCGCCATCAACTGATCAATCATTGACCGCCAGTCAAAACCGCTTGAAAGGCCGGATATCAGATTTGTGCTGAGTGCCATCTCTTTTCTCCTTTGTTCAGGTAGGTAATTTGTGTCCGGTTTATAAGTTTAATCGGAAATTTTTTCCCAAAACTTTAAGATTATTTGGTAACAGTTCAGCCACTAAGACACAAAGATTATAATATAATTCTTTCCCGCCCCATACTCCGTACTCTGAGACCTTTGAATTTCGCCATAAATAGTCAAGATTGTCATTCCCGCGAAGCTTGTCCTCAACTCGAACGGTAATCAGTGGTCAGGTGTCAGGTTAAAATAATTACCTGTTTTAGCCGACTTCGCCATAGTAGCCTATAGCTACGACGGCTGAATCAAACTGTTAGCACCTAACACTTAACACTTAACACCTGATAAATTCGTACTTTTTGCAAATCCATCATGACTAATAACAGCAAGAACTCTGCCAATAAAAAAACCCCGCTCCATGCTCTATGCTCTATGCTAAAGGCTGAAGGCTTTTAGGAAAAAGCCTCATAAAACTCAATAATAGCATTATCTTATTGAAAAATTTAAAGGAAAGGCTTTTTTGTCTTAACAGGGTCGAGCGCGCGAAAGCTGAAAAGAGTATCCGTAGACACAGAAATAAGCCGTAAATGTTTTGAGGCGATTACCCCTGAAAATGTTATTGAGGCTTTACCCGCTTCCTATCATTTTTGGAACTTTAGTTTGCTAAATTCTATATAATAGGTTAACCATTTAAAAGACTTTTAGACAGGATTACAGACCTGCCCTGCAAATCCGGGCCAGGGATAAACAAGATCTGACCAACAACCAATCGGATGACCATTGGAGGAAATATGGGAGTACAAATTTATATACCTGAGACAGTAGTACAGGCAATAAGAACTCCGGAAGAACACCTGAAACAAACACTCACCATTGAATTGTCTGCGGCATTATATTCCCGTGGGCTTATATCTTTTGGTAAGGCCAGGCAACTGGCGAAAATGGGAAAATATGAATTTGGCCGTTTGTTAGGTGAAAGAGGCATACTTCGCCATTATGGACAGGAAGAACTTGAAGACGATTTAAAATATGCCCGTAGTTAGTAACACATCGCCACTTTTGAATTTGGCTATTATTAACAGGCTCTATCTGATACATGAGCAATTCAGCAATATATTTATACCTCCCGCTGAAAAATCACGCCATGGTAGAAATTCTCTGTAGAGATTTAGATCGTGGAGAGGCGGAGGCAATTGTTTTGGCTCTGGAATTGAAATCAAAATGGTTGCTTTTAGATGAAAGAGATGCCCGTAAGATTGGAAAATCTTGTTCATCCTGCCTGCCCCGCCTGCCTTGTGAAATTCATGTCAATGAGGAGCGAAGCGAATTTCACCGGGGTAGCTCCGGCAGATGGTACCGGGGTCTAAAAAAAATAAAAACCCCGCTCCTATTAAGAAGCGGGGTTTTGGTTTATTTTCTCTGCGATCTCTGCTAATCCCCTTGTCCCAAACTTCCCCGTGGGTGTGGAAAAAGAGGAAAAAATTGATTGACAGACACAAGCAGCATATGGGATATTATTATAAATAAAGCAGTTATACAGCAACGTTTGTACTGTAGATTTTGTTACAACTTTTACGGAGCCAGCGCAGTTTCGCTGGAAGCTAAAAAGAAATAAATGAGCAAAGGGGGTTTCAAAAATTGCCCTTGATGAAGCCTTAAGCACTTTATTGGAAGAGTTGGGTGAAGAGTGTCAAAACACCTTGAAATTGCTGACGCAATTAAAAACAACCTACCCAGACACTGAGCAGATAGAGGATATTTTAGCTGAGCTAACGGCATCAGTGGTGCATTTACATGCTCATACCGATGGGTTGGATGACCTGATCAGCGACCAGTTAGAAAAGCTCTAATTCAACCGAAAATGAATCTGCTTTTTTTCGTTTAATAAAATCTTCGTGTACTTGATCTTTTATCCGCCAGTGCCCTTTGGCGGACTCACCTTCCCGCCGTGCTCGCGCCCGTCGCGGCAGGCTCACCCTCTAATCCTCTAATCTTCTAATCTTCCCGCCGTGCTCGCGCCCGTCGCGGCAGGCTAATCCCCTGACACACCCGATTGAAAAGAAAAACTATAAGTTTTTGAAAAATTCTCTGCTTTTATCATGCTGTTTTTCTTTTCGGATACACATTATATTAACAGCAGATTTGTCTGGCACAACATCAAATAAATTACAAAAGGCTTTATATGTCTTGGGAAACCAGGCGCCTCTGATTGGATGTTTTAGTATTTGCCTTATAGCTTCCCGGCTATACAGTTGGAATACTTGCTTGATTGTTTGCACTGAACCGTAATTTATGGCCTGTGTAATAATGAGTTTGTAATGATCTTTCAGGTCCAACTTATTCGTGTCGATATCCCAGAAAAATTTAGGAAAGCTTTCCTGGATTTTTTTCTGAATGATTGTTGTTGCGGGAATAGTATTAAATATTTGCATGATAGTATTTTGCAACTTCTATTTTGAGAAGATCAATGTAATATGAGGTATCCTTGTTGTTTAAAAACACAATCGGTTCGTCAATGGCATTATCTAATATATCGTCAATGTTAAGACAAGACTCCAAGATTTCTTTGCCTGAGATGTCATAACCAAATTGTTGCTCAGCCACGTCAATGATCTCCTGTAGAGAGATACCATGCGTTAGTATTTCCCCAATGTCAACAAGGTCTTTCATTTTTGAACGGTGGCAGCGTGCGAAAGCCTTCATCCCTGCTAAATCTTTAAGGCTGAGAGTGTCAAAACCAAAAGCAGTTTTTTCTGGCGGGTAAAGCGGGACTTTGTAGAATTCACTTTCCTGATCTGCGGTGAAGTTTTGAAATACAGCAAACAGAACCATGAGATTGTTGATTTGACAATGAAACTGCCCATCAATTGGAACGATGTCCTTTCGGTGATAAATATCATGTTTCCGTAAAACTTTGTCAACGATTTCAATCTCTGCATCATAAGTACTTTTGAATGGAAAGGAAAAAAAATCCAGATCAATGCTTTGTCGGTGGCCAAAACGTAAGGCCAAAGCTGTTCCTCCAACCAGAAAAAAATGATTTTCGGGAAGCTCTGGGAAAATATGTTCTTGCAGAAATTTAGCAGCTTCCCTTTGTTCAACAGGAAACACCCGTTCAAGATCTACAGACATTTTTTGCGTTACGTCAGGCATAGCTGGTGTTATCTGCCGCTCGTCCCTGTCGGACGAAGTCGACACCACATTCTATTCTCCTTCCATCAATTCTTCCGGCGTACAAATATACACCACTGCCAATGCTTCAACCTCTCACCTTCTACACTCACCCTCTAATCTTCCCGCCGTGCTCGCGCCCGTCGCGGCAGGCTAGCCCTCTCACCTTCTCACCCTCTCAACGCCTCTGAGCAGCATCGGTGTCACCTTGTCGTGCTTCAATCAGCGCCAAACCAGATATAAATACTTCGAACCGTTTTAAATAGTTTTTCCACCAATCATGCGTTATCTGTTAGTGAACTGCAATTATCAGGTCGATTTCATAATTTTATTATATCATACAAAAACCTATTTTAGCAACCCCATTATTTCGCAAGGTCGCAATACGTCCCGCAAATATCGAAACTCTTTCTAGAATTGCAATTGTACTTGACATAGGCATAGCAGAACTTCTAGCGTAAAAAACCCCGCCTGTCATACCACCTTCACCCTACTTTGGAGGATTAGGTATTTTTTTCAATATCCTGATTATCCAGTAGATCCTGTCTAATAACAAAAAAAACCCCGCTCCTGCAAAGAAGCGGGGTTTTGGTTTAAAGGTTTCTTTGAGCTCCTCTAAGCTCCATGCTCTATTCTCTAAGCTTCCATGCTCTAAGCTCTAAGCTTTGAGCTTCCAGCCTTTAGCCTCTAGCCTTTTGCCTTCAGCCTTTCCTATCTTACCCAAAGAGAGCCAAGACCTGCTGCGGCGCCATATTTGCTTGTGCAAGCATGGCAGTACCGGCCTGGAGCAGGATCTGGTTCTTGGTAAAGTCCGTCATCTCAGCCGCCATATCCACATCACGGATAACCGATTCTGCTGCCTGCACATTCTCAATAGTTGTAGCGAGGTTCGCAGTAGCATAACCCAGCCTGTTCTGGGCAGCACCTATATTACCTCTGGCAGTTGCCAGAGCCGATATAGCAAGGTCAATGGTGGTAAGGGCAGATTGCGCTCCTGCAGCGGTAGCTAAATCTAAAGTGCTTATGCCAAGGCCGGACGCAGTAGCATCCCCAAGGCTGATGTCTATCCGGTCATTAGCAGAGTTGGCTGATCCCACCTGGAAGGTGGAAGAACCGCTGGAACCAACATCGAATGTGAGGCCGGTTAACACAGATTTATCGTAGTCTGAATCAAGCGTGAGTTTAATACCGATCTCATCAAAGTCCAGGACCTGCGCCGCTGAGCTTCCTGCCGAGTATACAGTCTGCGTATCGCCGGTGGTACCATTCGTAAGTACAACTGCATTATCAGCAGAGGCATTTATAGTCCATGTCCCGGTTGCGGCGCTGGAAGTTACATTCATAGAGCTGTATCCGGTATCAGCCACTACAATTGTATCGGCACCAGTGGTGGCTCCCAGACCTGCTTCAGTAATATCTGCATCCGATGTTAAGGTCAGACCGATGGTGTCAAAGGTCACCGTCTGCGAACCTACACCAGTACCCACAAATACTTCACTAGTAGTGTTTCCCGTGAGTTGGACTCCAATCCCCCCTCCCACAGTCGACAAGGTATATGTATCCGCAGCAAGGTTCACAACGCTGCTACTGAATGAAAAACTGATTGTTGTGGTAGCACCCCCAACAGTATTATCAGTAAATACATATTTGTTGCCATAAGCAGTATCGAGGGCAATGGTTGTATCTGCGCCGACACTCCCCCACGTCGCATCAGCCGTACCGAACGTTCCGTCAATGAGCTTTGTCCCGGCATACTCGGTTACGCCGGAGATCCGGTCGATTTCCAAAATCAGCTCTTTCTTTTCCGCTTCGATCTTGCCCAGCTCTGTGCCGGCATTGGCCGAGGCAGCCTGGGTGGCCAGCTCTTTCAATCGAGTCAGCATATTGCCGATCTGGTCCATGGCGCCTTCACCAACCTGAAGCAGAGAACTTGCCTCAGAGGCATTCCTCGAAGCGACTTTAAAGCTTGCTATGTCCGCGCGGAAACTCTGCGAAATAGCAAGACCGGCGGCATCATCGGCCGCACGGTTGATACGATAACCGGATGAGAGTCTTTCAAGAGATTTTTTCATCCCGGCATCTGAGACACTCAACCAACGCTGGGTATTCAACGCTGCAATATTATTTACAATTCTTAATGCCATAATTTAATCCTCCTTGATATTTGGTTTTGTTTAGCCGTCAGCTTTCAGCTTCTCTTGCTTTTTCTCTTGCTTTCAGCTTTGAGCTTTCAGCTTTAATCTTCTCCCGGCATCCTTGCCAAAAGATTTTAACGTTGTTAATTCGTTTTCTATTCCTTAATCCTTAATCCTTAATCCTTAATCCTTAATCCTTACTCCTTACTCCTTACTCCTTAATCCTTACCCTTCATCCCCCCTTTCCAATTGAATTCTTTTAGCCTTTGAGCTTTAATCTTTCAGCTCTAAGCTCTTTGCTCTAAGCTCTTTGCTCTTTGCCTCGAGCTTTTCCGATCATTTGATATGTTTATCGGAAGGAAGAGGAAATTTCTTTAGATTTTTTTAAATAGTTCAGGCTTCAAGCTCTTTAATATGCCCCTGCATGAGGCTTAAGATCTCAGGGTCTTTTGGATCTATGGCTAAAACAGTTTCAAGTATACTTGCGCCACGCACGGGCTCATTCAGGTTAAAAGCCAGTCGGGAAAGCCTTTTGAGACCACCTGTACTTTCCGGACCCAGGTGTTTGACCATGTCTAAGGCAATTTCAAAAGATTCGAATCTTTTTTCTTCGAGGAGTTTCTCTGCAATACCGACAAATAGTTCCGCCACCTGGGAAACGGATTCTATGAGGAGGTCTGCCGGGAGGTTGAGAAATCTGAGTATTTTTTCGCAAACCACTATCATGGATTCCATATCACCAGCTTCCAGGTGGCCCCTTGAAAGAGCAAGCAGGAGATAAACATTTTCGGTAAAATCGTCCACGCACTTTTTTAGATACTCCCTTGCCAGCGCGTAATCGCTCTGTTTGAAATAAAAAAGACCGAGGTTTAGATTGCCCTTCGGAGAATCAGGATCGATAGCAAGAGCAGCACGGTATTTTTCCCCGGCCGCATCCTTTGCCCCCTGATTTTCCAGGGCCAGGCCCCAGTTAATCCACGCCTCAAGATAGTCCGGATTTCGTTTTACCGCTTTTTCAAAGGCCGCAGCAGCCTCATCATGCCTGTTCAGTTTCAAGAGGAGCAGGCCCCGTTTAAAAGGGATTTCCGCATTATCTTCAAGTGTGGTTTCAATTTGCCCATACAGCTCTATCGCCTCGTCAAATCGCTCCAGGTGCTCATAGCTTAATCCAAGCTTGATAAAGCCTTCTTTGTACTTTTGTTCCGCTCTCGGCAGCCTGTCCAAAAACCAGATTGCCTTATCCCATTTTTTCAGCTTTATGAGGTTGCATCCAACCTCTTCAGTCAATCTGTATATTTCACGCTCAGGAGCTCGATCTATCGCTTTTTGCAGGGGCTCTATTCCTTTATCAACACTGCCGAGATAAAGATGCGCATATCCTGTGGCACGGCAAATAACCCAGTCTTTGTTAACAGTCTCAAACTGAAATGACTGAAACTTGGAAATATCCTTTTGAAGTTTTTCTCTCAGGCTGAAGAATTTATGGCCATATTCAAGGACCTTTTCATATTCTTTTTTTAAGAATTTGATCTGAACAAGACGATAATAAATATCTATGCTCCAATCAAAAGTTTCAATGGCCCTTAAACACAGAACTTCCGCCTCGTCAAAATTATCTAAGTGCATCAAGGCTGAAACCGCAACAAAGTATGTCCATGCAAAATGGGGATCTGTTACGCCCCGCGTCTCCATCTTGTCAAGCGTCAACTTTGCCTCATGGTATGCCTCTTCATAACACTTGCCGGCCAGCAAGGTCATGGCAAGATGATGCCGAGTAGGGAGGTCCTCCGGGAACTCACTGATCTGTTTCTTTAAAAGCGCCAGTGACCTTTGATGCTTGGCTTTGAGCTGATCGGGTGAAAGGTCATACCCGTAATGCCACAAACCAATGGAAGATGGGGTGATCTTGTCACGCAAAACCAGTTGATTGTGAACGTATCCCTTGTAGTGAAAGTCAAGGCCATTTTTAAAAAGTCTCGGGGAACTTCCCTCGCTGTAGTAAGCGCCATCATCGAGATAGCTTTTAACATTAAAAGAAATGACCGCAGTTGACGCTTCATTGACAACCTTGCTAATCAAAGGCGCTGTCTCGGCATCCAGTTCCTCATCTGCGTCTATGATCAATATCCAGTCCCCTGTGGCATAGGATATGGACTGGTTGCGGTGCTTGCTGAAATGATTTTCCCATGGATGATGATAGATCCTGGCGCCATAGCTTTCGGCAATCTCAACCGTCCTGTCGGTTGAACCGGTATCCACGATAACAATTTCGTCCACGTAGTCTTTGACACTGTTAAGACACTGCGGGAGGAATCTCTCCTCGTCTTTTACAATCATGCACAAAGAAATCCTTTTTTTATTACCCATTTTCTTTCTCCATTTGTCAGGAAGGCTTGCAAGATTGTTATGAACGGCAGGGCTGAACTCTTCCGTTTGAGTATGATCGCACCAGTGTCTCCACATCTTTCTGCAGGCCTCTTCCATGTCCTGCGTA
Organism: Desulfobacterales bacterium; assembly: GCA_030610995.1. Lineage (GTDB taxonomy): Bacteria > Desulfobacterota > Desulfobacteria > Desulfobacterales > ETH-SRB1 > Desulfaltia. The sequence continues at coordinate 30,704 of JAUWQO010000011.1, read as the reverse complement.
AATTGGAGAGCATCAGTTAATAGTGAACGCGACATTATATCACGCAACCCTGCTCGCAACGTCTTAAGCCTGTTCAAATCCCCTGCCAATGTTATGGCTTTTTCCACATAAGCATCGCCTGATTCAGCGATCAGTTCAGTAAGCCCGAGATTAGACAACAAGCTCACTCCTACCCGTGCTACATGAGTATGCCCTGCCAACACAATAACGGGAACCCCCATCCACATGGCTTCACAGGTAGTTGTGGTTCCATTGTACGGGAATGTATCTAACCCGATATCAATGCTGTTATATACCTTCAGATGTTCAATTATGGAAGGAATACGGCCGATGAACCTAATCCGCTCTGGGGAAATACCATTTTCAACAAACATTTCCCGCAAGAGATTTTGTGTTTCCGTGTCAGACAACGACTTGGATTTCAAGACCAACTTCGAATTGGTAAGACAAGTCAATATTTTTGACCAAAGTCTGACTACTTCCGGGGTTATTTTAGCACGGTGATTGAAAGATCCAAAGATTATGCCGCCCGTTTCAGTCACAGGCAGTTTTGTTACTTCAGGGGCCTGCTCAGGTGGTCTGTAGCAAAGGAAACCGTGTGGAAGACGTACCAATTTCTCTGTGTAAAGCTGATCCGTTTGGCCGGGTGGGTCTGCCCATGAGTCTGTAATTCGATAGTCCATGGTTTCAAGCCCTGTAGTATCCGGGTAGCCTATGCAGGTTACCTGAACCGGAGCGGGTTTGCGGGCGAACAACTGCATGCGGTTGTTTGCTGTGTGGCCTGCAAGGTCAATCAGAATGTCTATTTGGTCGCCACGTATCAGGTCAGCCACCTGTTCATCGGACATTCCGACAATATCCCGCCAACAGGTTGCCATGCCCTTAAGACGATTTGTTGTCAAGTCAGGCCAAACAACGTCTGAATAACAAAAGACCTCAAAAGCGGCGCGATCATGTGATATAAGCACAGGTTCTATAAAGTACGCCACTGAATGGACACGAAAATCAGGTGAAACATAACCGATGCGAAGACACCTATCAGGTGATCTTTCGTTCAAATGTGGTTGAATAGCGGCTGCCAATGGTGCGGCATGCTGTTCGGCCCATTGTTTGTGCTGTGCGAATAACTGGACAGGATCAGCAGAATCATTGTAGTGCAGCCCCAATAAAATATTTGAATGTGCAACCGCATAATCCGGCTTTAATTGTACTGCCTTTTTATAGCTTGAAATCGCATCCTCTATTTTACCCTGATCTTTATACGCATTCCCAAGATTGTTATACGCTCCAGCATAATCCGGCAAAAGCTGCAATGCCTTTTGGTAACTGGAAATCGCTTCGCCCAACCTGCCCTGATCTTTATACACAATTCCAAGATTGCTGTATGCCTCAGCATAATCCGGCTTTAACTCTAACGACTTTTTGTAACTGGAAATCGCATCCTCTATTTTGCCCTGATCTTTTAACACATTCCCGAGATTGCTGTATGCCTCAGCATAATCCGGCTTTAATTGTACTGCCTTTTTATAGCTTGAAACCGCAGACTCTATTTTGCCCTGAGCTTTGAAGATGTTGCCAAGGCTATTATGATAGTTCGGGATCTCAGGATTATTTTTGATGGCTTGAGTTATTAACTTTACACCCGCATCATTTTTACCGCGCTGATAAGCAAGAACTCCTGTAAAATGTAAAGAATCCGAATGGTTTGGATTAATTGCAAGTATTTTTTTATAAATTTCTTCAGCCTTTTGCAATTGTCCTGATTCGTGATATTTCAAAGCTTTTTCGAGCTCATTATCAATATCAAACAAGGATTTCTTTAAAGGACTATTCATCCCTGACAATTTTTTATTATTAGATGATACCTTCTGTTTTTTTCTTTTATTTTTCTTGTTGCTCATTTTAAATAAAGCACCTCTCTGGATTACCTGACTCTGCCAATGCCCTTAAGATCACGCACATTCTTCAGCAAGGTCATCGGTTCGGACTAAGATCATTCCGCCTTCACCAGTGGTTATTAACTTATTAGCATAGAAGCTAAATACACTTACATCACCCAAGCCACCACACTTTTTCCTCTTGTATTCTGCCGCATGAGCTTCCGCCGCATCCTCTATAACCTTCAACCCGAATTCGTTGGCAATGTCCAATATCGGATTCATATCTGCAGAATGCCCGTAGATATGAACAACCATGATGGCACGCGTTTTGGGCGTAATTTTCCGTTGAAGAGATCCACCCGGTACGCAAACAGTCCAGTACCAGTTCTGTTTCTCTTTCCGATAACAAGGGCTCGCATACAGGAATCATTAAAAATGCTCCTTTTACCTTTTCAAAAACATATTCCAGCAACGCTTATATGGTTCAAAATCCTCGACTATGTCAAGAATTGATCTTAGGTAATCATCCTCTGTCCAGCTATTTGCCAACTTCTTACCCTCTTGAACAAGTTTAACGCGTGCTTTGTCATCTGAGTAAAGTTCAAAAATCCTTGCGGCCAGCTCATCTTCACGCTTGGGATCAAAAAAAATAGCTGAATCTCCAAGCTGTTCTTTCATTCCATCGGCATCAGAACAGATCACTGGGCATCCAAGCGCCATGGCTTCCAATGGAGGCAGATTATTCGGGCCAAAAAAAGAGGGATAAATTAAAGCAAATGCCTTCTTGTATAGATTGCACAATAATTCCCTGGATACAAACCCTGCGTAATGTACGGCATGTTCTAAGCCCAATTCCTCAGCCTTAGCTCTGATATAAGCCAAGTTACCAGCATCGCGACCCGTAAATATTGCGTCAAATTTAAGCCCATATTTCGCACTCAAAATACTCATGGCTAAGAGAATGCATATATGGTTTTTGTGTGGCCAGAAATTCGCCGGGTAGTACAGAAAATTATCAATAACTCTCTTGTTGTTGTTAATAACTAAATCCTGCGATTTCTTGTCGGTTTGCTTGATAGCAAAATCAGGAGTAGCAAATGGGATAATCTTTATCCGTTTCTCTGGAATATTGTAGAATTCTATAATTTCTCGTTTCCCGACAGAATTGCCCGTGATTATGTATGATGCCTTGGGTATGGTTTCTTTGTATAAATTCTCTCTTTGGTCCCAAGTTGTTCCAAGAACGCTGACTTCAGGAAAGTAAGGTTGGATTCGATGTTGTAGGTCCCAAACACAGTATATATATGGGAGTTGAACCGGCTGAAAAGAAAAAGGGTTGACAAACAATATAATATCAATTTCAGATTTAATTGCGGCCGCGTTTAATGTAATGGAACCATGCTTATCTGTTTTTGCAAGATCATTGGGAGAATTAGGAAAATCGTTCCCCTTTAAGGCTATGTATTTAATGGATGGCATAGGCGAGGGGCTTTTTGGATAATCAGAACCATTAATAAATATAAAGAATTCATGCCGGCTTTTATGCCCATGAACTGCATTTAATATCGATTTTTCAAAGGTATGGCCTCCACCAGCAACCGGGGGCATTGAGTTCAAGTAAATTCCGATTTTCATAGGTATCTAATTCCCCTCGAAAAACTCTTTATCGTCTTCCCCAACATACGGTCCCTGCTTAACTTCAATCATTTCCGTGTCCTCCAATATTAAAAAATCATGCTCGCTAACTGCTCGAAGCCGGCAGTAAATGACTTATTCTTTGAATCTACAAGGGATAGAGTCGCGCCATCACACGGTGACTCCTGACAAATATCTTTTCTTGTAGGCGAACAAATATGCACAAGGTAATTATTTTCGCATAATATCTCCACAATCCCCGTTAAATTTGGGTTGTTATTTATGTTCCCCTCGGGGTGGATAATCAGAATTTTCTTCCTATCAAGCGAATTAGAATTACTTTTCAATTCAATGGATTTATCGCCATGATCGCTTTCTGCCCATTTTTTCTTGAATTGAGTTATCTCTTTGCCGATATAGAAATGCCGCGAATAGTCCGAATTGTATATTTTATTCAGGTCTACATTAGGAATACTTATAGATTCTATGAGTCTCTTATAGAGATTATGGTACTTTTTCTGCGAGCCCACGTTTCTATCTTATTCTGTTGAAGCGCGCGTTACAAAACAGACATTCCACGTGTCAAAACCCGGAGCCCGGTTTGTCATCCATTCTGTACAGTTAATTGGTGTGAATCCTATTTCTGCAAGCATGTCGTCAATCTCCGGTTTGAACAGATATCGCATTCTATGGGTTTCCCGCACTTCACTCACTTTGTCAGTTACTTTGTCCTTAATAATCACCTGATAATTTACTTCAACAATATTTTCATTGGGAAATATTTCAGGTTCAGCAATTCGAATTACCTTTATAGCTTCATCTTCGGCGCTCTTTATTCGAACCTCTGGTCGATCAGTTAAAACGGCTGGCCCATACCAAAAGTCGAAAATAAACAGGCCGCCTTGTTTCAGATGCAACTTTGCTGTTCTAAATGCCGATTTTAAAGCATCATTTGTATTCTGGTAGCTCATCACATGAAAAAGCGAAATCACAACGTCAAAAGTTTGATTCAGACGAATATTGCAAATATTTCCTTTTTCAAAATTCAAATTAGATGATTTTGAATTAAAAGTTGAAAATTTGCCGAGCGCTTTTTTTATGTTTGCTTCAGAATTATCAATCCCTGTTACATGGTAGCCTTTTTCAACAAGAAAAAAATCATGCGTCCCCGTGCCGCAGCCCATGTCCAAAATAGATTTAGCATCAGGAAGGTACTTTTCTATTAATTGCTCGATATAATTAGTCTCCGCTGCATAATCTTTGTCTTTATATAGTAAATCATAATAATCAGCATATTTATTAAAAATATTCATTTTATTATCTCATGCAAAACGTTTGCAACACGTTCCATTTGTTGGTCTGTCAATGCTAAACCGCTCGGGATATAAAAACCTCGTCGAGCAATTCTTTCAGCCTCAGGATAAGATTCACCTTTAAATAGACCCATTTTTTGGAATACGGGTTGCTTATGCATTGGCCAGAAAAACGGCCTCGTACCGACACCGTTTTGATTCATCCGCTGCATAACCTCTTTTGCATTTAGCGAAAACTCATCTCTCAAGACTATTCCGTAAACCCAATAGATATTGTCAGCATATTCCGTCTTTGCAACAGGCAATTCCAGCGCTTCTAAATCAGACAAAAGCTCCGTGTATCTTTGACCCATCCGGCGTTTTTTGGCCACACATTCATCCAATCGCTCCAATTGGGCTATGCCGAGGGCGGCCTGCATGTTCGTCATTCGAAAGTTCCATCCTAATTCTTCATGCACAAACCTCTTCTCTGGTTGAAAACACAAATTACGCAAAGACCGACATCGCTTGGCCAATATATCATCATCCGTAAGAATCATCCCGCCTTCACCGGTAGTTACATGCTTATTTGGATAAAAACTGAATGCGCTGATATCGCCAAAACTTCCGCATGCGCGTCCCTTATATGTTTGGCCAAGCATCTCGGCAGCGTCTTCGATAATCATAAGACCATGCTTCTCTGCCAGAGACAACAACAGCTCCATATCCACAGGCAGCCCATAAATATGCACCACCATGATTGCTTTTGTCTTTGAGGTAATCTTCGCCTCAATCTGAGTTACATCCATATTCCAGGTATGAGGATCGCAATCTACGAGAACCGGAGATGCGCCCGTTCGGATAATAGCCGCAGCACAGGAAATTATGGTAAAACTCGGCATAATCACTTCATCACCCTTACCAATGTCAAACGCCGCAACTGAGACATCCAAAGCCGCCGTGCCATTGCAGACCGCTACTCCGTATTTCCTTCCGACACGATGGGCCATTTCTTCCTCAAATTGCTTGACAAACGGCCCTTCAGAGGAAATCCAGCCCGTATCAATGCACGTTGCCAGCAGCTCTTTTTCCCTTTTTCCTAATACGGGTTCATTTACCGGTATCATCGGCAACTCCTTCGAAGCGCTCCTTGTCTTCATCGCCGGCATAAGGCCCTTGCTTTACCTCGATCATCTCCGTATCCTCTAACATCAGAAAATCATGCCCCCCGGAAACCAGCAAAATGACATCGCCAGTCTTCAATATCCTACTATCCAGATATTGTTTTTTCTCATCATAAAAATTTATTTTCACCCTCCCTTTCCTGATAAAAAGAGTTTCCTGCGTATACTTTACATTTCTCGGAACAGGCTTATGCACATGCGCCCCTATCTTGTAATCCTTAGGGTGTTTCATGTAGGCAAGCTGCTGTGAAAAAGTGTTGGGAGTAAAGAAATCAATCCCCTCCTTCTCGTATTCAGCATATACTATAATGGCTATCATGCGATAGTCGTCAAATATCTGTTCGATGTGTTGCCTGGTCATTCATTTCTTCCTCGTTATGTTCCATGGATGGTACCTTTAAGCATTCAATCTTGATAACCACATGCCTCTAATATATTCTTGCAGTTTTGGTTTTCAGGAGGTTATTTAATACTGCGAAAGCAGCATAAAACAACCCATTTTCAACCCAAGTATTTTCATTGCAACCCATTGACCCTTATGCTCTTCGCCCAAAATTTCCGCAAATTCTCCCATATTCAATTTTTTTTTCACTATTTTCTAATTGCCGCTGATCTAAGTTGTTTTGATATAGAAGCCAGCCGTTCGGATATTAGATCTACCAACCGGGCATCTGCATCCAAAGATTTAGCCTTATTTAAGGCTGATTGTGCCTCCTCCACATCTCCCATCTCGAGCAGGCAAAGTGAAAGATTAGCATACAAATCTCCGTTGTTTTTTTCCTGTTCAAGCACTTTATGATAAAAGCAAACAGCCTGATTATATTTATGTTGCTTTTGATATATTACAGCAAGATTTTCGCGGGTCAAACAATCCTCGGGCGCTAACGCCAAGGCTTTTAAAAGGTTGTTAGCGGCTTCATCATAGTCACCATGTTCGGCGTCGACGGCAGCCAGATTGTTTAATGCTTCCACATGATTCGGTTCCTTGTGAAGGATGTTTTCAAAGCACTGCCGCGCAGTAGTCAGACCTCCTTCAGCAAAAGCCTTCTCACCCGTTGCCAAAAGTTCATCAATGCTCAAATGCTCATAGTCTACTTGAAATCCATCTTCTTTCTTAAATCCCTTCCTGATGATTCTACGTTCAGTATTAGCTCCAATGAACCGTTCGGAGTTGTAAGTAGAGACTATTGCAGAAACAAGGTATTTTTCATCTTTTACCTACTTTGCATAGATTGTTCCTTTAGCTTTCAAGTCCGCCAATGCCTTGGCTATTTCTTCATCATTTGGATTTTTTTGTAAATAAGACAAATAAATATTCTTTGCATCTTCAATTTTTTCTAAACACTTGAAAAGTTCACCACAATTCAAGATCGTATCCCTGTCATTTGGATTGATTTCCAGGGCATTAGCAAAATGCTCTACGGCTTTTTGTGCCTCTCCAGTTTGCCAGTACAATACTCCAAGGTTGTTGTGGGCGATTGCAAAGCTTGGAGCTATTTCTATGGCTTTTGTGAAGGCAATTAATGCTCCATCAATATCGCCTTTGTTGAAGAGCGCTTCGCCTTGCTGGTTTAAGGTACTTGCCAGTGTATCCACCTCAATACGGTCACGCGCATCATTAACGATTGCATACAGTTTGTGTGCAAAATCAACAGGAGTATATCTCTTCAGCCTCCTATATCCTTTCTCTACCAAAACCTGTCTCAAATTTTCATCTGTCCGGATTTGCAATATAGCAACCGCCAGAGATGAAGCATCTTCAGGATTCACCAAAATCCCTGCATCTCCAACTTGTTCACGAATACCACGAATGTCTGAAGTGACTATTGGACATCCAAATGACCACGCCTCCAGAAAAGGAATATTTGTTGGCCCAAAAAAGGTAGGCATAGTAAGCGCTTTCGCCATTGAGTACAAAAATGCCATATCTTCATCCGGAACATACCCGAGATAATGGACCAAATTTTTTACACCCAATTGCTCTGCTAAAATCATGGCATTTTTATAAACTAAGTCACGGCCTTCTATACCGGCAGAATTGTCGCCTACAAGAACAAGTGTTACAGCAACCTTATGAACCGCTTGCAAAATATGTACTGCATGAATCAACCGTGAATGATTTTTGTGCAGCAAGAATTGAGCTGGATAAAATAAAAAATCATTCGGCAGATTATATTTTTTCCTGATTTGCTGCTTCCCTGCTTCAGATATTTCTTTATCACCATGCCTGTAAAAGGGCAGGAAAGGCAGCGGATAAACCTGATCCTTGGCAATATAATCACCGTAAAAATTTAATACATCCTCTTTGCCAACCTTGGAGACTACCAATATACCACGAGCATATCGCACGCCATTACGAAAAAGATACTCCCGAGATTTCCATATTTGCCCTGCTGATACCTCAGGAAATTCCGGCTGAAGGCGATGTTGCAAGTCATGAATAGCCATAATATACGGAATTCCGCATTCAAATGAAAGAGTCTGGGGAGCTGGATATATTAGTAAGTTTATCCGATGCATTGAGAAAAAATCTTGTGCTCGCGCATTAACCCCTGGACGGCTCAGGTCTAACCCGTCACCAGTAAGATAAGGCTGAATATCCTCACTTCGGCTGAGGATATCATGATCCATTGTCTCGATCTTCCATTGCGGACCAATGAATTTATCGAAGGGCAATGAATTGCCTGGCCAGATAAAGATTATAAATTCATCATCGGTATCCCATCTATGCAGCTCCTCAAGTATGGAAGCAGTATACTGATAGATTCCTCCACTAGCCTGATTGACAGTGACAACAATCCCTATTTTCATTTTATTTTTCCTTAGTTATCAACCGTGCAATAACTGATACGTTCCAGGTTCCCTCACCGGTATTTTGATCCAACCTGGAAAACGGACAGAAATGTACCAGACTTAGTCCGACCTGCGACATTAAGAACTCGATTTCCGGTTTAAAAATAAAGCGGATGGAATGCTTTTCCTCTGTTTCTTCTATCCAGTTATGTGCCGTCACTCAGGCCGCCTGTGCATCAACTGTGCTCGTCGGGGATAACCGCACGTGCATCCAGGGCATTTTCTCAGAAGCATGGCTTTGAGGCGGGATCGCATGGTAGAGGAGTCGATTATTTTCAGAAGGGGGGTCTGGATCGCGTTGCCTGCGGGTTGCAACGACATGCACCCCGGGTATACATTTCCCCTTGCATCGAAATAGATTTCGTTGAATCCCAGGGGGCAAGGAACACGGGATTCACGGTTAGTATCCTCCAGGTAATCTTTGATATACTTTACATCCTCCTCCCTAAGAATGCACGTTCGCGGGTGCGCCGCCCGGATCTTGTTCAAAGTCTCCAACACACGGACGATATCATCCGACTCGATGATCTGGATATTGTTGATATCAATGCCCTTGAAAAGAAATTTCATGTTCTCGAGGATGTTGGCAAACCATAGGAAGCCATATCTTTCCGCCATGGAGACGATCGTTTCGAGTTCCGCGATATTTTGTCGCACCAGTGTGGTCAATATCAACAGGGGGATTTTCCTTTCCGATATGACTTGAACCGCGTTCACCACTTTATCGAACCAGTCCACTCCGCGGACGAATTTATAGATGTCGCGCATCCCGTCGATGGAAATATGAAAGCTGTTCACACCGTGTTGAATAAGATTATTAATATGGTTTCGATCAAGTAGAAACCCGTTGGAACTGACAAGGATCGTTGAAAATCCCAGTCTCTTTGCTTCTGACGCCAGTTCCGGAAGATCCCGTCTCAAAAGTGGCTCACCGCCCACGAACTCGACGGACGAGACGCCGGTCTGGCGAATCTGTCGAAGGATATCCACCCACGCCACGGTGGATAATTGATCTTCCTTTTTATTTTTCCACGCATTACACGTAATACAACGGCTGTTGCACAACTCGGTGATGTATATTACCGCGCTGGTTTGGGTCATTGGCGTTTTTTTCACCCAGGAGACATCAACTGCGTTTCTGTTTTCTATTGATCTCATCAGTATTTCGACGCGTTTCTGTTGTATTTGAGACACGATATTGATCGTTTCGTTCGTCCGGCCCCCGAGAAGGAGTTCTTTCCCAATGGCGGATTCCGCTTCATCCAGACGATCCAGCTTGTATAAACCTACAGATCGTATCAGTTGGAGCCTGGGAATCGATGGCTCCCCGGACGCGAGTTCGTCCAGTATTTTCAACGCCTCCGCGGAGCGATTCGTATTGATCAACGAGATTGCTTTTTCGAAAGGCTGAATGATGGCTCCGGTTGATTCTGTCACAGGGGCTGAAACGGGGAAGGGGGCGGCGGATGATTCCGAGGGCTTGATCGTTGTATAATACATGGAGTCGATGCGCTGGCCCGGTGCCGATTCGATGGGGCGTATACATTCGGCCACCGATCTCTGGACCCCCTTGGCCCATCCATAGTCATGGAAGACGACCCTTCCCCCGGATTTCAGTTTGGGAATCCAGTTCCGAATGTCTGAAAGACAGCCCTCGTATGAATGATCGCCGTCAATAAAAAGCAGATCAATTCGCTCCGAGAAGCCATCCGCCACGTCAACAGAGAATCCCCGCAACGGGGTGATGATGTCTGAATAGTCGTGAGTGTTCTTCTTGAAATCCGCGTGGGTATCTTGTCTTTCACCCGGCATGGCGTCATTCTGCCATGTATCAATGCAAAACACCCGGCCGTTTCTCTTTCTGGCCCCTTCCGCCAGAAAGCAGGCGCTGGCCCCGAGATGGCTGCCGATCTCCACGATCACGCCCTTATCTGGGATCTCTTTCGCGGCCAGGTGGAGAAACATCCTTTCCGCAAAGGTCAACTTGGTGGTGACCGCTAAAAGTTTCTCCAAACCCCGCGCCTGATGAAGAGATGTTTTCAGCGAACACGCGGGCTTGAAGTCCGGCCGCGCCTTCAACTCCGCCTCCAGCGCGACCTCGGCTTCCCGAACTCTCCCCACGCTCAACAAGGCGACGGCGCGCAAATATTGCAGGGCGCTCATGTCGGGATTGAGATACATGGCGTTGTCAAAACTCGCCAATGCTTTCAAATAGAAACACTCTCCCAGGAATCCCCTTCCCTCGGTTGCAAATGATATCGCCTGTCGAGAAATGATCGCCTCGCTGGTCAGTTTCTCGTCAAGCAAAGAGGAAGGCGTGTGTGATGCATCGTGCGACTTTTTCGGCGGTTTGTTTCTATTTGCCGGCAAAGGGTCGGCTCTATAGTAATCTTTTCTAAGTATATGGGAGAGCAGGACTGGATCATTGGAAGCCTCATACTGGTGATACAGTTTCCCCTGTTTGTAACTGTAGGCGATAAGCTCCCGGATTTCTCGCAAGGTTGTCGCGTTGGTTTTCAGGGAGCCCTTTATGAGGGCAAGCGCAAATTGAGTGGCGTCGTTTACGGCGTCTGCGTCAAGGGTCGTCGAATCTGGCGAGAATCCCTTTTCCCGGATCTGTGTATAAGAGTTAGAAACACCCTCGGCAAAGGCGCGGCGACAAAAATATTCCGCGGCCATTCTCCCCCTCGGGACCACGTGTTTGACGTGGGCCGCGGGGTTGTAGACCGTCTTGAATCCTTTTTTCATCAGGGTCAGGGCGAGCCCATACTCGCCGTCACCGCGCCAACGAATCATCTCCAGAGGATAACTGTCAGGATGAAATCCGCCGCATTCGAACAGAACACGTTTACGGATGGAGAAGTTGCAGCCAAAGACAAAATTGGCAGGGACCTCGATCAACTCATCCCCCAAGTCGATCAGGGACAGGTGCATCATCCATGAACCGTATTCACCTTTTGTCCAAAAGTCGGCAATCCACGAGGGGGGAGCGCCCTCCCAACTTGGCGTAATTTTTCCCCCGACCAGGGCTACCCCGGGATCGGAAAAAGAGTCTTTGATCGCTACGAGCCATCCCTCGGAGACAATGATGTCGTCGTCCGCGAAAACCAGTATCTCACCCATGGCTTCCCTGGCTCCAGCATGTCTGCCGTAAACCAGTCCACTTTCTGGTTCGAAAACATAACGGATTCTATTTCCATGTTTCCGGTTTAGGTTTTCAATAACAAATTTTGTGTTATCGCTGGAGTTGTTATCAACTATAATAATCTCGTACTCCGATTGCGGAATGGTTTGGTTCAGAACACTCTCGATGGTTTGGGCAAGAAATTCGGCGCGATTGAATGTAGGAATAATCACCGATATTCCGACCTTGGCCGATTCACGCGTCTTATCTCGTTGATCGGCCTTGTCAGGTAATCCAATATTTACGGTCAAGTTGGAAGTATCCGGGTAGTGGACCCGAAACGACTCGGAAAGCGTTTTTTCACCGTCTTGTTCCATTTCCCGCGAGGATTTGATTTCGGCTGGAGCGTGGAGCTTATTGAGGTCAGATGGAGACGCAGCCTGGATTAAGATAATACGGGGTTTATGTTTTAATGGTTTTTTAAAGGATGCGGGCATATCATAGCCTATAGTTTGAATGTCATAATAAAAGGGCTCTTTTTTTGCGTGCTTGGATATCTTTACGATGGTATTGAATTCATCATCTGTAATTTTCGGCACGTTTTGATTATCGAGTCTTTTTTGATGCGAATGTCTCACTGCATCGCTTTTATCTGTCATTATGCGATGGATATCAGCTTTATCTGGAATATTAAGGCTAAGAAATTTATATAATTTTATTATGTTATCATAATCATTCATGTCTTCAATTCTTATCATACGTGTGCAGCCATGGGCCATTTTTTCAATTTTTTGTAGTGAATAACTAATGATTTGATTTATTTTAATCCAGATATTGACTGCATTAATTGACGGATCTATGGAATTAACAAATACTTTTGCTCGCAATCCATAATTCTTGCGTATCCCAACTCCATTAGGTCCTTCAGATCTTAAAATAGAGGAGCAACAGTCAATGGGATTTCTGACTAAATGGATAAATTTTGCCTGAATGCCTTTTTCCTTAAAGAAATAATACAAGGGTATAGCAAACGGATAGATGCTATTGTAGCAGTCTCCAAAAACTTCCGTATCAATTTGTTTATATATATTCGTGTGTCTATATAATAGGTCGAAATTATGAACCCTCATTAGGTTGAATCGCTTAATATCTGAAAAGAAAAATGCACAGGCAATAGGATTTATCGTTTCGCATCCAGGTTCGGGTTCATGCAAAACAGTCGCGTTGCCAGCGAGGTTCAAAAGATTAGCCATATATCTTGTGCCGCACCGACCCGTAGATAATACAAAAAAAACCTTATTAACCCTATTTGTATATAATTTTTCAGTTGCCTTATGAAATACATTTGTCATATCAATTTCCCTTTGTATATTGACTTACTCTACAGTCTAAAGTTTTTAATGGTCAAGCTGCCTGTTAACAGGGCCGAGAAAGTATCCAATTTTCAAGGGTGAAAAAGTACCCCACAAGCAAGGGTTTTAATTCCCCACCTGATTTTTTCTTCTATATTTTCTTCCTTCCAAATTTATCAATTATATTTTCTTTGGATTTAGTTCTTCTACTTTCTTTTATACCGGCACATGTGTTTGCTTTATAGACTCTCAAGGAGGGAATCCATGAATCAAAACAAGCGATGCTCCCATTGCAAGCGCCTTTTCCATCCAAATCTCCGTGTGAAGAACCAAAGGCATTGTAGCCGCCGCGCCTGTCAGCGAGCCAGAAAAACCCTCTGGCAAAAACAAAAAATGGGGGGATAATGGACGTTACCACCATTCCACTATTCTTGAGTTAAATCCCGTATCCCCCTCAAAAACCTATTAACTTCCGCCCTCACGACCTCTGCCACCCTGGCTGCAAGGAGATCAACCCTGTCCGTTCGTTCATCCCCGGACCTCTGACTTCCGGCTTCTGACATCTGTCCCTTTCCCAGTTTTCTCTTAATCTCAGGCAAACTCATCCCTCTTTCTCTCAGTCTTTTAATCTCTTCAATGACGGCAATGTTCTCAACAGTGTAGCGCCTTTGTCCCCCGCGGGTTCTCAGGGGCACAAGAATGCCATCGAGCTCTTTCTCCCAGAAGCGCAGCGTTGGTTTAGGAATATTAAGCTCTGTGCTGAGTTGCTGAATTGTGAAAAGTTGTTCCTGTTGATTCATAGGTATTATCTACGATAATGGTAAAGAGCACCTGAAAGGTTTGAGGAGCACTGCGTTTGAGGAGCGCTTCGCTTGAGGCTAAAGGCAAGAGACCTACCCCCTAAATCCTTAAGGAAGCGAAGCTCCCGTTCCTCCATCCTCTCCCCTCAAGGCCGTTAGACCGCTCCTCAAGCGAAGCGCTCCTTCAACGTCTGTCTCTTAAAGAATTGATGAGTCCGTGCAGTTTGCGATCAATAATTTCTGCTTGCTTTCTGATGTCAATCGCGTGTTTCTCGTCAAAAAGGTTTCTACGTTTGAATATCTCTGTCAAGGTCAAGACTTCAAAAAGAGATCCTTCTGCAATATAAAGGAACTGAATAAACTCCTTCTTGTACTGCCTTCCTTTCCCTTCCGCAATGTTCTGAGCTATGCTGGATGCTGCTGCCTCCATCTGACCGATAAGCCTAAAATGCTTATTAGCGGGGAAAGTTTCAAGGAGCTTGAGAATATTGTCAGCAAATTCAACTGCAAGCCGCCAGACTTCAAGCCTTTCAAAAGGAAAAACAAATTCATCTTTTACTTTGTCCATTATCTTACCTTTCTTGCCTCAAGGCCGATTTGAGGAGCACCTGAAAGGTTTGAGGAGCGCTTCGCTTGAGGAGCACTGCGTTTGAGGCAAATGCCTAAGAGGATAGAGGAGCGCTTCGCTTGAGGCTAAAGGCAAGAGACCTTCTCCCTAAATCCTTAAGGGAGCGAAGCTGCCGCTCCTCAAAGCCGTAAGGCTGCTCCTCTTTCACCTTCGGGCAAGCTCCGCCCCCCTGGGTTACATACCGAGAGGCATCCCAACATCTTGAATTCTAAGGTTTTTTGACATGATTTACAGGATAATCAGGATGTAAGAAAAGAAAGAAAACATGCCTGCCCGCCATCGCACTCGCAGTAACCAGACATGCGAAATCCATGCGCTTGTGCCCAGGCGAGGTGGGCGGGTAAATCCCGTTAATCCTGTCAAAGAGATTATTCTTCTTATCGACAAAGTTAAAAATTAACTTTAACTTTAAATAAGCAACTTGTATGCCACATTGTTTCAAATAATTTTTATCAATTATTTAAAGAAGATATGCTTGGTGAAGGGTAAGAGATAGGCAAATATGTCACTATCATGACACTTTAAGTTGAAAAACTTGCCGGTTTAGGTTTGTGTTTTTTGTTAGGAAAAGAGGGGCCGGCATCGGCACGGAGATGCCATTGTTAGCCACCTGAGTTGGATGTCTTTCTCTTGTCAATTTCTGACAGACGTCAATATGCTTGCTACTGATAAACGATTTACCTTCAATTCGCTACGATGCTGCTCTACTTGCCACAAATCATATTGTGATTGCTGATTCATCCAGCTTTGCGCTGTAGTATCAAAAGCAATATATAGCCGTACAGCCATCTCCGGGCTAATACGGATACGACCGTTCAATATGCCGGATAGCGTTTTTCGACTGACACCTAATGCCTTTGCTGCATCAGTAACAGTCAAATTTAAAGGTTCAAGACACAATGTCTTAAGAATTTCTCCAGGATGTGGTGGATTATGCATCAACATCATATTTCCTCTTACTTCAGTGGTAGTCCTCGTAATCTACAAGTTCGACATGTTCACCAACAAACATAAATGTTACGCGCCAGTTACCGCTTACTTTGTTTGGATTAGGCGGCGTCCATTTGTAATTCAGTGAGAGCTTTGCAGATCCCTTCCATTATGTTGTTTTTGTGAGCTTTTAATTACGATTTCCTGGCGATTATCAGGTATCGGCTGGTTACGCCGAGGATTCTTTTCTTTTGCATCGCCGATACGATTCCTGCGTCGAAACGTTCGGATGAGAGTGGAACCTGAATGATATGGGTGCGTTGCCAGCCGGTTTTGCTTAATATGTTAAGATAGTCGTCAGCCAGGATCGAAGCTTCAGGGGTTTCATCAATGGCTGCTTTATTTTGAAAGTCTCGCCAGTCGGCGTTGATAAAGGCGAGCCTTGTGGTTTGTTTTGCGTGTTGTTTCACTAAGGTGAAGAACTCTTCGAAAAACTTCAGGTATTCCTCTCTTGGAAGGCTGGATATGCTTTTTTCTGAGTAGTCTCCAGCTTTCTTATCAAAGTAAGGGGGATCGAAGAATATGAGATCCGGTTTTTTTGTGATGGGCCACTTCCAGTTCCGAGGGTCCCAGTAATGGTACAAGATATCCGGGCGTTTGTCCCTGGTTGCAAGATCAAAAGAGAGGCATTTTCGCTCAAAAACAAGGCACACATCAGACACAACGCCACCCCCTGCCATCAGATCGAGAACAAGATCACCGGGTTTTGTGAAGTAGAACAGTGTGTGCCCAACGAGCTGGGCCGGTATCCGCCCGGGCCAGTCGTCTCCGAATCGTTCATCGCACTGGTTAAAATTCCACTGATCCCATGTGCGAAGTCCCCACCCAAGCTCTTTAAATTTTTCCTGATCAGTTTTTCCTTCCAGCCGTAATGCCCAGACAAGTGGAAGGTCCATGTTATAATGCCTCGCTATGTAATCCATGTCCCGGCCCTGAGAGAGAAGATTGTTAATTTCACCAAAATTGGTATTATTAACAATTTGCGCTATTCTTCCTCGCGTTATCCCTGTCGTTTCAGCAATCTTTTCCTGGAGCCATCCGAGGCGGCTCAGTCGGAGGATAACTGTGTTTCTGCTTGCCATTTGCATAGTTAAAAACCCTTTGGATCTTGATTGGCGAAAATTGCGCGCCGATTGCAAGGGCCTCAACATACGCCTCAACTGTTTTCTCGCTTTTCCCTCCCCTTGGGTAGATGAACTGATCCCAGGTTAAATCAGAAATATTGACTTCCATCCTCTCTCCTATAGGCAAATGCCAAAGAGGGCTCAAGGAGCGCTTCGCTTGAGGCTAAAGGCAAGAGACCTTCTCCCTAAATCCTCAAGGGAGCGAAGCTCCCGCTCCTCAAAGCCGTAAGGCTGCTCCTCTTTCACCTTCCAAGTGGGCTCCGCCCCCCTGGGTTACATGCCAGGAGGCATCCCAACTTGTTGAATATTAAGTTTTTTTGACAGGATTTACAGGATAATCAGGATGTAAGAAAAAAAGAAAACATGCCTGCCCGCCATCGCACTCGCAGTAACCAGACATGCGAAATCCAAGCGCTTGTACCCAGGCGAGGTGGGCGGGTAAATCTCGTTAATCCTGTCAAAGATATTGGTAACTGCTCAATTTTCAGACCTCAGCCTATCCACCTGAGTAGTTACGATATTGTTATTTTTATCGGTAAACTTAAAAATTAACTTTAAGTTAAGCAACTTATGCGCCATAAAAGACAAATGTGTTAATGTCTATTAAAGTCAGTTTGTTATGCTAAGATGAGAGTTAAGCAATATTTAAAGGCAGGAAAAATGTTCAGAATTTTGACGCGGGGATAGGAAAGAATGACCCCGGTCTGTGGGATAGTAAAATCAAAAAAGTTCTACAAGAGGCCAGGCATAAGAAAATCCCGGTATTTGATTACGAATTTTGTTGAAATAGGTTTTGATTTGACAGAATTGTGGGATGTGCCTATAGTAACCAATCGAATTTTGCCTGATTTAGCCTTTAATAATAATTTATGGACGGCTTCTGCCTTGTGTTTATCATCGTTTGTCAAGTATCTTACAAAAAGATTCCACATAATGGTGAACTGCCTTGCCCAGTCATAATTGGTATTTTGCTTGTATGAAAATACCGCCCTCTCACTTAGGGCCGACTCAAAAATAAGTTTACATTTTTGATGGGGTCAATTTTTAATTCCAGTCAGAAAGAGTTTCATGCTTTTCTATTTTAAGCCCTTTCATTTGCTTATCAGAAACCCTTTCTCCTCTTTTATATTTTTTTCGAACATAATGCGCTTTGACATTTAAGACACCACCTATGCCACATTTGCCGACATGCCGCTTCCAGAGAGTGGGTAAAGCCTTTCGCATCCATCAGAGGCGACTGTGACATTATGAATCTCAAATTGCTCCGCAATTCCTTCAGTCGATTCAGGTCTCCGGCAAGTTGAGCCGTCTTTTTCACATATTCTTCGGCAGACTCGGCGATAAGCTCCGGCAGCCCTGCGTTAGTCAATAAACTGACACCCACCCGGGAGACATGAGTTTCTCCTGCCCTGGTAATAACAGGAACCCCCATCCACATGGCTTCACAGGTGGTTGTGGTTCCATTGTACGGAAACGTGTCCAGCCCGATATCAATGCTGTTATAAAGCTCTAAATGTTCGGCAAAAGTTGATGTGAATCCAATTAAATTTACCCGTGCAGCAGTGACACCATTTTTAACGAACATTTCTCGTATGCACTGCCGCGTATTTTTATCTGCAAGCGCCTTTGCTTTCATAATCATCCGGGAACTGGGAACTTCCGATAAAATGGCAGACCACAGCGCAATAACTTCCGGTGTTACTTTGGCGAGGTTGTTAAAAGACCCGAACGCGATTTGCCGAGTCTTGAGCGCAGGAAGCTTTGCCGTTTCAGAGCAGGTGCCTGGCAGTTTATAACACAAAAAACTGTGCGGCAAACGCACCAGTTCCTCTGTATAAAGGTGATCTGTTTGTCCAGAGGGGTCTGCCCATGAATCTGTAATTCTATAGTCCATGGTTGAAAGACCCGTGGTGTTTGGATACCCAATGTAGGTCACCTGGATCGGTGCAGGCTTGCGGGCAAACAGCAGCATTCGATTATAGGCAGTGTGTCCTGCAAGATCAACGAGAATATCTATTTCGTCGTTACGTACCAGGTCGGCAACCTGTTCGTCGGGCATTCCAGCAATATCCCTCCAGCAGCCTGCCAGGCTCTTAAGATGATCTGTAGCTGCATCGGGACAGACAACATCAGAGTAACAAAAAATTTCAAAAACAGAACGATCATGTGATGCAAGTATGGGTTCTATAAAGTTGACAACAGGATGCATACAAAAATCAGGTGAAACATAACCAACTCGAAGACGGCGTTCTGGTGATCTATCGTTGAGGTGGGGTTGTATTGTATTGGACAGGGGCAAAGCATGAAGTTTAGCCCATTGCTTATGATCCAGAAATAACTGCACTGGATCTATAGATTCATGGTAGTGTGAAACATAGAGAAGGTTGGAATGTGCGGCCACAAAGTCCGGTTTTATCTGCAATGTTTTTTGATAACATGAAACCGCTTTGTTTATTCTGGCTTGACTTTTGAATACAGATCCAAGGTTGTTGTATGCTTCTGCGTAGTCCGGATTTAACTCCAGGGCTTTTTTATAATGCAAGGTCGCTTCGTTTAATTTGCCCTGAGGATAAAATGCAATACCAAGATTGTTGTGCGCCTTTGCGTAGTCCGGATTTAACTCCAGAGCCTTTTGAAAACACGAAACCGCTTCGTCTAACCTGTTCTGAGCATAAAACGCAACACCCAGATTATCCCAGACCTCAACTAAGTCCGGATTTAACTGCAAAGCCTTTTGATAATTCCAAATTGCTTCGTCCAATTTGCCCTGAGGATAAAACGCAATACCAAGATTGCTGTATGCCTCTGCATAGTTCGGCTTTAACTCCAGGGCCTTTTTATAATGCAAGATCGCTTCGTCTAAGCTGCCCTGAGCTTTAACCGCATTACCCATGTTATTGTATGCCTCGGCATAGTCCGGATTTAACTCCAGAGCCTTTTGATAACTTAAGATCGCTTCGTCTAACCTGCCTTGAGATTTATATACGCTGCCAAGACTGAGATAATAAACTGGTTCTTCAGGGCGTGTTTGAATGGCTCTGTTGATCAGGTTTGCTGCAATATCATTTTTGCCGGACTGATGTGCTATAATGCCTGACAGGTGCAAGGAGTCTGAATGATTTGGATTAATTTCAAGTATTTTTTTATAGATTTCTTGAGCCTTTTCAAATTGCCCAGATTGATGGTACTGAAAAGCCTTTTTTATTTTGGTATCAATATCAAAGGGCAAATTGCCGGAAGAAAGTCTGTTTTTGATTGAACTTTTCTTTCCGGATGATATTTTAATTTTTTCTCTCTTATTCTTTTTACGGCTCATTTTAAAATAAAGCTCCTATACGATCAAACCCCTAAAGCCTCAATAATTTCATCTGCGCCTATAGCCTGAAAGCAGGGGCTGATCCTATCCGGCGCAAATCCAATTTCCATGCAACCACGATGAGTTTCCTCGCACGGCTCTTTGCATTTTGATCCCTGATAATCTGATCTCACACCAATGATGCTTGGATAATCCGAGATGTGTGTCTCTGGAGGAAACGGTCCGAACAAGGCCACTCCGGGCACACCCAATGCCCCGGCAGCATGAACAATCCCTGTATCGACAGAAATAATCGCGTCAATTAGTGAGATAGCGGCAACAGTATCGTGAAGATCGGTTATGAGATGTGAAAGATTTTGAACCGGGCACCCACAGACCTTTACTTCCTGTTCCATGACATCAGCTACAAAGCGGTCTTTAAAAAAAACAGCGTGATATTGATCTGCTAATCTTCGCGCGACTTCAAACGCCAGCTCTGGCGAGGCATTTTTATGAGAAAACCTTGATTTCCAGTTTATGTACAACAGCCTTTTCCCGGTCCGGGAACGAATTTCATCTAAAACAGGACGTAATCGATCAACCCTCTTTGGATCGGGCGATATAGAAGGAAGCGAAAGCTTGCCTTTCAACTCTGCCATGCCGAATTCTTGCAAATAAAGGTCCTTCATGGATGTGTTTTTGGTATGCCGCTGGTTTAACGGGGCGAGATTGATCATGATGTCAAAGTCGCGCAAATCGTCAAGCGTGAGGATGTTTGGTCGTACTCCGGAAATGTACGGTGCATTCAGATAAGGAAAATTTTCAACCCAACCGCCGGCAAGCGTAATCCTGGGCGCAGTACCCGTCTTTGCGATTTCCTCATACAATAGTCGAAAAGCAGGTTGAACAAGGATCAAATCTCCCCAGCCGTTGACCATAATAATTAATACCTTTTTTTTCCGCAGGTTTTGACTGCCGTCAAAAACCTCCGGCAGATTAAAATTATCAGCAACATCTATTGAACCGTGGAGGGAAACACAGTTACTCCCTTCCTGTTTCTGGATAAATTTAGCTACAGTAACCGGAAGGACAAAAATGCCGGCAGGGTTTACAGGGCCGCTGTTAGAGCTGGGCCGAATGGCCGTTGTAACCCCATCGGTATTTACTACCCCAGGCCGAACCGATTTAAGAAAGCAAAGTCCTGAATATTCAATTCTCATTGCCAACTCCGCTCATTCCTTCCCCTCAAACAAACTATTTAAAAGTATATTACACCTATACAAGTATTCTATGAATCATACTCCAATTATACCGTGCAAAACGGAACTGCCAAATCATTTTAACACTATCAGGGATCAGAGAAAAGAAATTGTCAGAAGTGTAGCCTTGGCCCCTATGTTTTGAAGATTTTTTCACAAATGTTCACATCGGTAAATAAGCTGAAACTATTACCAGTATTAAAAAAAATACTTTTCGGACAGGCACTAAATACCAATTGCCTGAATGAGTTATTTACCGGTTTTAACCGGCGCTCTCTGGACGTCCCGCACTACCCCGCGATTGCCCCTCAATAAAACTGTTGTCAGAGTCACCGGAATGAGATATAATTTTTTATATTTGTTTGTTATCCAATGCAATCT
Source organism: Desulfobacterales bacterium (assembly GCA_030610995.1). Classification (GTDB taxonomy): domain Bacteria; phylum Desulfobacterota; class Desulfobacteria; order Desulfobacterales; family ETH-SRB1; genus Desulfaltia. Next base: position 8,907 of record JAUWQO010000011.1, on the reverse strand, counting down.
GAGAGACCTTTGAAAAATGTTTCCCGCTAAAAGCGGGATTCGAGTACAAGGAAGGCGATCCGCCTCAGGCGGATTAAATGTAGGAATACATTGAGTATTTCGAGGCTTAAAATTTGAGTCTGACGTCCCGCCGATGGCGGGAGGCAAAAGGGGGCATTTTGCAAAGGTCTCTCTGAACCGGAGGTGTGTGATGGACATTAAAGAAGCCGTGGGGAGTGTACTCAAAGAACTCATTGTGCCGGAGTTGAACAAAATCAAAGATGAGAACAAGGAGATCAAGACCACCCTGGTTTTGACCAACAAAAGGCTGGATGACATCAATCTGCACCTTGCAGATCAGAGTCGAAGGATCGATTCGGTAAGGGAAGATCTGAGCGAAAGAATCGATGAGACAAACAAGAGAATTGACGGGACAAATAAAAGAATTGACCGTCTTTATGAAGTGATTGTCAGAAGGGATGAGCATTACAAGCTGGACCAGCGAGTAGCCGATTTAGAGCGCGAGGTAACCGGCCTAAAACGCATGGCCGCATGAGTTTTAGAATACAGCGGATTCCACCTTTGAGCTTCGACCTTCCATAAGGTGATGTTGTACAAGGTTTCCCACTAAAAAGCATAAATACCAATTGCTTGAATGAGTTATTTATTCGATGTCCCGCAAGTCCCCCAAAGTTTCAAGATCTGTCCTTTGTGTTTTTTTGTTGACAGAATGACCAGTATGTCATAATGTCTTTATGACATACAATAGAAGAGGTGAAAAGCATGTCAAAGACTATTGGAGTTGCAGAGGTAAAAAGGCGATTTTCCGAGATGATAGAAAAGGTGTCCCGTGATGGGGAACAAATCATAATACAAAAAAACCACAAGCCCTTAGCAGCAATGGTCAGCTTAAAGGACTTTGAGATTGTGAAAAAGAGCGGAAGACTAGAAGAAAACAAAGGCTTACTGGCCGCCATAGGTGCATGGGATGACTTTGAAGATATCGATAAACTTATCAAACAGATATATATGGCTCGAAGAAAAGCAAAAGATCGCTGCATGAAAGGACTTTCTTGATGTATCTCTTTGATACCGATGCGCTGAGCCAGATAATAAAAAGAAACCCCTCCATATCCTTTATCAAGAAACTGGCTTCTGTCCCACCCCTCCTGCAATTCACCACCGCCATAACGGTAGGAGAAATGGTTTACGGCGCTCATAAGAGCAATCGGCCTGCCCACTTCATAAGTAAACTAAATTCCCTGGTATGGCCAAACATACAAATATTGCCGTTTGATAGGGATTCCGCTGAAATCTATGGAAAGATCAGGGCAGAGCTGGAGAAAAAGGGGACACCTTTGACGGAACCGGATATCCGAATAGCCTCCATTGCACTGTGCCACAAGCTGGTTTTGGTTACAGGAAATGTGAAGCACTTCTCAAGAATCTCCAGGCTGACCATAGAAAACTGGCTGAAAACATGAGGTGTTCCTCTCAGAAATTATAAGCGAATATCTGGCATAACTTCATAATGTAACAACGTCCCGCACTATAAGAGGTCCCGCACTATAAGAGGTGACCCCATTGTTTTCCCCAAGTGTAAATCCAGTTTAATAGTTTAATACGTCCCAATATCCCTAAACCCTATATCTTGCCAGCTTTGCGCTGACAAGCCGGTTTAGACTTACGCCCGATTCAGCAGCTTGGATTGCTAGATCTCTATGGATATCCGGGGGAATCCGTACTGAAAATTTGCCGCTATATTTTTTATTAGATAAAGGTTTTGGGATTGAGTCACCATCAGCCTTCATAATTTTTACACCCTCCGCAACAACCTTGCGGATACCTTTAAGCGCCGCCTCCGGCGTTTCATCCAGCCAGCTCAACCCCGGGAACTCCGCACAAAGACCTACATACTCCTGGTCTCCCTCTGACCATATGACTCGATAAGAGTATCTATCATTTTTTAATGTCATTGTATTTCCTCTAATTTATCAATTGCATCAAGCACTTGTCTTACCTGATATTCTTTGGCTTTTCCTTTAAAGTTTTGGATATTTATTAACGGAGGATAAATCCAATTTGCTTTATAGATTCTATGGCTTGTACCTTTTTGCCTTGGCTCTCCAAAATAATAATCACAAATCTTGCATATATCGCTGAATCTTATGTTCCTGGGATTTAGCCTCATATTTCTTAGCATCTTTTTAATGTCTACCATAATTTTTGTAATACCACTATTGGTGTCATTGTCAAGGAGAAATAAAGGAGATTGACAGAACAGTTTGTCGGGCAGCAGTTAAGGGCAGCCCAGGCCCCGTTATCAAATCCGCAATTATTTTACTGGCAAAGGACAGGGGGAAAACAGGGAGAGATTGACTATATTATTCAACATGGAAATCGTGTCGTTCCTTTTGAAGTAAAATCCGGAAAAGCGGGAACTATGAAATCCCTGCATCATTTTATGGCGGAAAAAGGCCACGATTTTGCCGTGCGCTGCAATATTAATCAGCCATTAGTGGAAAACCTGAGGATAAAAACAACATCAGGCAGACAAGTATCATACAGGCTTCTATCAATACCTGTATATATGACAGAACGTATCCATGATCTGATCGATCAGGCTCAAAAGGGAATATTTAAGATGTAACCCCGTTTCCTCTCGCACATTCAAACAGGCAACACCAAATCCCAATAAGCTGCTGATCGGTCATCAAGAATGCCTGGCGGGCGATTATTCAAGGCATGACGAAACTGCTGGTCGGTAAAGTATCGGCGCATAACCGGAATATCAGTATCCAGGCAATATTGCATGAAGTACACAAGAAAGCGGTCAACATCACGGACCACCTTTTCCGGTGGCTCAAACCAGTTTACGCGCCGGGCTATTTGTTTAAGTTCGTCTTTCATTATAACAATGATGGATCCAATTCGATATTTTTTCCGATAATTGTTATAGGTACTATTTTGGGCACATTGGAGAGATTGCAATCTTTCACCATATTGGTCAAATCATGTTTAATTTTATCAGGTAATGTCATAACATTCCCATCCTGAAAGTATGATAAAGACTTCAAAGTCAAGATTGCGTTGTATTGCTGACCGTAAATTGCCCGCACTGCACCGATACCATACTCCAAAGTTAGATCGGTATTAGTAATGATTGCATGGATGTCAATATAGTCTTTGGCTTCCACGCGTTGACTTATGGTGGCGCACTTCATACCCAACAGATCTGCCAAAGAAGCCACTAAAATACCATTATCTGCTGTATCCGGCGGGTTAATTTGTCCAAGCTTCAGGCCGCCAAAAAAACTCAACTTAACCGGAATATCGAAACCTGTGACCTGCATTAATACGGTCAATGTATTACGACTTTCCTGCAAACGTCTTGACGTTGCCAAAAAAGCCATTTCGCGCACTAATCCATCTGAACTAAAATCATCACTTGTGAAAAAGTAAAAATCGACAGACTCACGATGAGCGAGGCGCAAAGCAATTGCCGTGCCGCCATACAATACAAAACGTTTTGACACCTTTGCCAGGATCGGCCACATTGCCATTTGTACCTCAGGCAAAATAGATATTTGAAACTTTTTCATGTTAAACGTGCTGTCAAGTAGCTAACAGTGGTCTCTAAGTATAATGTCGGTTTCATAATATTATTATATCATTCCCCGCCGTTTTGGCAACCCAATTATTTGAAGAACCCTGCAGCCCCGCCCCCTATGTTTTACCCCAAGGTCTCCCCCTAAAAAGCATAAATACCAATTGCTTGAATGAGTTATTTACTTATTTACGGACGTCCCACACTACCCTTTTTGTGCTTGTACTCCTAATATCCGTGCATATTTTACGTATCTGGATGCCGGCTTTTCGCGCGTCAATATGTATTCATTATACTGGCAACCTACGTCAATTCCGTATGTATTAAAAAAGTACAAGAGAAACCCATGCTTACGGCCCAGTTCTAACAGTGTAAAGTGATGAACAGAGTTGTCTATTATCTGAAGTTTTTCCGGGCAATGTGTCCGAACAAACTCTATCCATTGTGGATCTGGCACGGATAGATAGACCATAGTTTCCTCATGCGCATGAAGCTCCAGAGTAGCAAAAAGGTCTTCGTAGCGTTCTTCGGGAATATGTTCAATGACGTCTACAAGCGTTATCACATCAAACGTTCTATGTAACTCCAGGTTTGTGATGTCTCCCTCCCTGAATTCTGCCTGTGGCACGCTCTTTCTGGCAAAAGCTATCAGCTTGGGAGAAAGGTCAACGCCGACGACTTTCTTTACTCCAAGGCTGGCAATATGTTCTGTTGTGATCCCAATTCCACAACCAAGATCAAGCACTTCTTTTCCAGGTTGAATGATCTGGTTGAGTCTCTTTTTTATATACTCATGCCTTGGATTCGACCGTTCACGATCTCGCTTCAAGTATTCCAAAAAATTGTCATAAAATTCCTTAGGACTTTGGGTGGAGCTTTTGAGATTGGCATGACGGCTTGTGTCTTCTTTGACTGAGGGGGACTTCTCTTGTCGGATGATACTGGCAATTGACTTTAGTTGTTTTTGTAAAGAATAGTGTTTCTCAATGAAAAGCCTGTACTCTCTTGAATCATAGTCTGGTCCTGTTACGCTACTGACAAACTCGGGGATGGTATTCCAAAGGTATTTATCAGGATAGATCTGCCTCGCCCCCACAAAATTGTGAATAATCGGTTTTAGCCCGCATGCCATAGCCTCCATCAAGCCAACAGGGTGTCCTTCCAAGACGCTTGTACAAACAATATATTGCTTGTCATCAAGCCATGACCCTACATTTTCTACCCATCCATCCATCTGGATATTGTTTTCTAAACCCATTTCCTTTATCATCTGACTGAAGTAGAGTTCATATCTGACGTCCTGGAAATTCCCTCCTATAAATAAACGGTATTTTTTATCAACTTGGACCAGTTCACGAAATGCGTGAAGAAGCAACATTGGCCCTTTCTTGTAATTAATCTGGCCAAGGTAAGCTAAATTTGTTCCTTTCGATGGGTTTTTGAATGCAAGCTTATCCAAATTAATTCCATTGGGAATTATATGAATGTTTTTAACCTTATTAAGAAGGTCCGGAACCTGTTGAAGAACGATATTTTTAATATGCTCTGCCACAAATATTAAATCAGAAATCTTTCCCCAGTTTATCTTTCCCGCATAGCCGGCGAAGGCTTCATAACTGTGCAATCGACAAATTATATGTTTACTGTCCAGTATAGTCGGGTGATTGGTTAACGCGATCGTCAACTCATTTGCCCACTCCAGCCAAACAATATCCGCCCACTGGGTTGCTGATTCTATCTCCTGATTATTGTTGCTGTAGCAAGTTCGAACATCATATTTGGTTTTAAGATAATCTACAATATCTCCAAGAAATGATTGAAGTCCAGGCAAGCATAACACAGCAATTTTTGTCCGAGGCCTTCGCATCTGACGGACTTCACTTAGAAGTCGGCTGATTTCTTGATCATCAGGGAACCTTTCAATAGCCTTTTCTAAAATAGGCGCGCTGTCATAAAATCGATTTGTGCTTTTCAGTAAAGCAGAATAATTAAGTATGGCATCTTTATGAAAAGGATCTATTTCTAAAACCTTGGTAAGGTACCCAAGAGCTTGCTCAAAATCTTGCCGCTGAAAGGAAATGACCCCAAGATTGTTGTACGCTTCTTTATTCTTGGGGTCTTCATTCAGAATCTCCAAAAAGCACTTTTCCGCCTCTTCAATCTTCCCTTCAGCAAAATGCGCTTCGCCCTGTTTTAGCTTGTCTTCCATTAAGAAATCCTTTTTAGGCCTTTTAATCCACAGAATTGCGCCTAATCGGCTTGAAAAGATGCGCAGATTACCCCAGTACGATTTTCCGAACCTACCCCGGTACCATCTGCCGGAGCTACAGGGCAGGCGGGGCGAGCACTGATTACTTTAATCCCTTGAAGGACAATGTGAAATCTGTAAGGTTTAATTCCCCGCAAACAATTGTGGCGTTGGTGTTGGTATTGAGAGTTTCTTCTTGAACCACTGATCGCATCCTTGATCATTTCAGCCTGTTTCAGGTTAGATTGATTTGTCTTTGGCGACGGAGAAAATTCTTGACCTATACATTTCTATCGACTAATTTATCTATAGATTTCCAGATAATTAATTTCACTGCGTTATCAGTCGAAATCCTCGACGACGTACAACTCAGTACGACTTACTCGGATTTTTCCTTCTAGCCTTGTGAAATTAATCATCTGAAAATCTATACAAACATCAGAAATTGGCATTTTTCATAGAGGGGGCCGACATATGGAAAAAGAAAACATTTTATTAGAGACAAACGAATATATTGGTAAGTACGTGGCCTTAAAGTCATTTAAGGATACTACGGTGGTGGCCTATGGCACCATTCCAAAATTCGTCATAGAGGAGGCTTCTTCAAAGGGGCATCTAAATGCTGTGTTAGTCTTTGTCCCCGATAACAAGGTGTCTCACGTATACTAATGCCTATACGCGACCTTCCATTCACATGTATTCAACCAGGTGGTGCTCCACGCCCGTGGCTTCCCATCAGGATCACCAACCCGGCAACCGGATTGAGCCAAAACGCCTATGGTTTGATTGATACTGGAGCTGATGAATGTGCACTTCCAGCATCCTACGCCTCACTTTTGGGTCATAATCTCCAGGCTGGAGTTGAGCGAACGATTCAAACAGGAAATGGGTTAACCACTGCTTATTCCCATACAACCAGCTTCACTATTCTGAATTTTCAGGGAGAACCTGCCATTACTATTGATGAAACATTGATTGACTTCATGCCCAATCTGCATGTTGTTCTATTAGGTGTTAAAAACTTTTTGAGTAAATTTATCCTGACCATCAATTACCCATCTCAAACATTTTCCATCCAATGGCCATAATCCCTGTAAATCTATAGGGCCTTCTTTACGTCCCTATAAGCATTTTTCCTGTCCTTAAGGGCGCTGACGTCTTCTCCGGTCTGCCTGTATTGTTTCATGCATTCGTTGCACGTGGCAATTTCATCCTGCAAATCAAGCTGATGTCCGCATTCGCACATCCATCCAGCAACCTTGGCAGGATTGCCAAGCATAAGGGCATAATCCGGCACATCTTTGGTCACCACGGCCCCTGCGCCGATGAAGGCGTATCTGCCGATGGTGTTTCCGCATATAATTGTGGCATTGGCTCCGATGGTTGCGCCCTTTTTGATTAGGGTTTCCTTGAATTCGTGTTTTCTGGAGATATGACTGCGTGGATTAATTACATTGGTGAAGACCATTGAGGGACCGCAAAAGACATCATCTTCAAGGGTTACGCCTTTGTAAACTGAGACATTGTTCTGGATTTTGACGTTGTGGCCTATTTTAGCGCCGGAAGATATGACGACATTTTGCCCAATGTTACACCCCCCTCCTATCTCAGCGCCTGACATGATGTGGCTGAAATGCCATATTTTTGTTTCTTTTCCAATCCGGCATGGCGCATCAATAACGGCGGTTTCATGGGCAGAATACGGCTCGGAAAGACCGTTTCCATTCAGACTAACTGTTGTGCCTTTATTCTCTAAAGATTCCTGGCAGGCGTTTAAAATTTTAAGAACCTGTATCCCGTTGTTGCCATCGGTCTTTGGTGTTCTGTCAGATTCAATGCACTCCAGGAAATGGGCACATTCTGCCTTAAGGGGTTCATCAGATTTAATGAGAACGATTTGCACTTTGTTTTTTCTGGCAACCGGCTGGCGCTTCACCCATTCAACTCCCTTATCATGGATTTGGAGCTTACCTTTGGACAGGGTGTCGTCAAAGACCGCCATTTTTTTGTCACCCACGACCACAAGTTTCTGTTCTTTGTCAGGATGCAGCCAACTGACAAAGATATGACCCTTCACTCCACTTTTGAAAGAAAGGACGCTCATGGTCACGTCGGCAATATCACTGTTTAAATAGTTGCCGCCCTGAGCCATGACCTGTATGGGCATCTCTTCCAATAGATGGAGAATGACCGAGATGTCGTGAGGGGCAAAACTCCACAGGATGTTTTCTTCGATGCGGAATTTGCCCAGATTGAGCCTGTTGGAATAAATGTAATTGATTTTGCCTAACTCACCCGAATCAACAATCTCCTTGAGCTTAATGATAGCCGGATGATAGAGAAGTATATGTCCTACCATCAGTTTAAGATTGCGGTCCCGCGCTATCCTGTGGAGCTCTTCAGCCTCACCGCCCACAAGGGCCAGCGGTTTTTCCACAAACGTATGTTTGCCTGTAAGCAAGGCCCTTTTAGCTAACTCAAAATGGGTTTCTGCCGGCGTGGCGATCACCACTGCGTCTATCGCGGAGTTCTCCAATACCGCCTCAAAGGATGTTTGAAATTTTTTGTCCGGATATTTCTCATGAAAGGATTTAAGGGTAGCGGTGTTTTTGTCACAAATCGTGTGAAGCGCACCCAGTTCGGCAAAATTGCGAACCAAATTTTTTCCCCAGTACCCTGATCCAACTACTGCAACATTAATCATGATTACTCTCCATAAAGGGAGGAGCACTTCGTTTGAGGAGTGCTTTGCTTGAGGCTAAAGGCAAGAGACCTTCTCCCTAAATCCTTAAGGGAGCGAAGCTCCCGCTCCTCAAGCGAAGCGGTCCTTACAGCTTGAAGAGCTACTCCTCCATCTCTTTATCCCCTTCAAAAAACCTGTTAACTTCCGCCTTTACAACCTCTGCGACCCGTACTGCAAGAAGATCAACCATGTTTGAATTTGAATTGTCTCCTTTGTTGGTGTTATTGATTTGCTTTTTGATCTCGGCCAGGCTCATGCCTTTTTCTCTCAACTCTTTAACTTTTCCGATGATGGCGAGGTGTTCAAGGGCGTAACGTCTTTGTCCACCAC
>JAUWQO010000164.1 GCA_030610995.1 Desulfobacterales bacterium | reverse complement strand
GACATCATTATTCGACGTTCGATGTTCGACGTTCGACCTGCCCGCAATGCCTTTGGGTGGGCTTGGTAGAAGGTCCTCGTGTCTCGGCCCGGCGACAATGATCATACCACTATCGTTTGTGATGCATGGCAGGCGGGTGTTCAACGTTTGTCTTTTAATCCGTTCAATGTTCATTTTTTTCAATCTCTCGATCCCTTCCTGACAGTCTAATAGCCTTCAGCCTAATAAGCTATCTCTGCCCTTTACCCATAAGTGTTGAGACATATTTTTATCCTTAATTAACAATTAGTTATTAACAATTGGTTATTGATTATTTATTTTATGTTTTTATATTTATACCAAAAAAGCCAATAATAATAGTTAATAATCAATTGATAACTGTTAATTGCTAATGGAGAGATAACTTATGGGTAAAGAGCAGAGCTAGCTACCGTATGACCACAAAAGGGTAATGACTCCCGCAAGGATAAAGTGGGTTTCGACCAGAAATTCAAGCCTGATGCCGGGCAGCATATAACCCCGTTCATAAGCTGAAAAAACCAACAACATGGAAACCGGGCATATAGCAAGGATAAAACCAAGGCTGGAGATAATATGAAATGCGCTTGATAGGACTAAAAGAACTATAATAATTATCAGCATACCTTTTAAAAGGCGCAACGAACCCTTTTCCCCCAGCAGAATCGGAATTGTCTCCTTACCCACAATCCTGTCTCCCTGCATGTCAAGAATATCGAAAAATGCGGTTCTTGCAAATACAATAGATGTTGACCATATAAATACCAATACTGAACTTGCATCTATTTTTCCGGATACAGACAAAAACGGGAACAGGGATGTAACGATTCCCCATGCCAGAGCAATAAGAATGGTCTTTGAACCCGGGATATCCCTTATTCTTCTGTACCTCACACCTGTAAAATAATCAGGTATGAGCCTTAAATTATAGGAAAGCCCCATTATACTCATTACAAAAAGGAATAAAAAGGGCGTTAATCCCATGGTATAGGCTGTAATCAGTCCCGCACCGCCGGCAACCAAAGACAAAATCGCAAGAAACAGTTTGTTTTTACTATAAAAAGATGCTCTGACCGGATCATTGTAAAGGTCTGCCTTGTTTCCCGTCAGGTTGTTTAATATATGCATTGATTGAACATACAATATCGATATAAAAATATGCGGGAAGAATATCCCAATCCCCTGAAGTTTGGCGCAGGCATAGCACAAACACCCTGCCCCAAGGGATACATAGATATTTGTCAAAAGAAGCAAACGCTGAATGGAAAAAAGGATTCTGCGCCAGGCCTGCTCCTTTTTAAACGGCAACGCCTCAAGAGCCCTGTAAACCCTTTTGATGATCCAGTTGGGTGTGGAAGCCCCGGCTGTTATGCCTATACATCGGGCCGACTTCAGTCTTGTTAGATCAAGTTCCGTTTCTGCTTCGATATGGTATGCTGGTTTACCCGACCGGTTTGCAATCTCGGCAAGCCTCTTCGTGTTCCCGCTGCTACGGCCCCCAACCACTATTATCGCATCCACAAATTCCGTCATACGCTTAACTTCAGCCTGCCGCTTTGATGTTGAATCACAAATCGTATCAAAAATCTTATAAAGGGGGAACTTGCCGGCCGCCCATTTTTTAACCTCTTTAAAAAGAAGAACACTCTGAGTTGTCTGAGCTACAACTATAGCCTTGTCAAATATTGGCAGAGAATCAAGTTCTTTAATGCTATCAACCACATATCCGTTTTCCATCGCATAACCTAACAGACCGATAACCTCCGGATGATTCTGGTCTCCGATAATAATCGATGAATAGCCTAATTTTGCATGTTTATGAATTATATTCTGTACTTTAATAACACGGGGACATGTGGCATCAATAACATTAAAACCGGCTTTTTCAAGGCTCTCTTTTGTTTGAGGCGGGACGCCATGAGCCCTTATAATGACAGCGCCGGTTCCATGTTCCGGAATATGATCTAATACAGATATTCCTTTTTCATTTAAAAGACTCAGGACATGGGGGTTATGGATAAGGGGACCATAAGTATAAATAGGTTCTTTATGTTTGCCGGGCGCATTCAGAGCTATTTCAACCGCTCTGCGAACGCCCATACAAAAGCCTGCGGTCTTAGCAATTAGTATTTTCAATCCCTTATTCTTTCAGGAAAACCTTATGATCTACAAGAGACAGGGAATGTATGCGAGCCTTCAAGAATTTCTGTTCTCCGAATATGCTGGTCAATTTGAGGCCATCATCCTCGGGTTTGACTGTATCAACAGCCTCCATAATAATCTCTTCCTCTTCTCCTTTAATCAGATAAGCATTTGCTTCACACATGGCATTTATTCCTTAATTATCCAAAAAGTGTTTTAAATTTTTCTGTATAAGCGTATCAATAAGATGCGGGAGCGGAACCGAAGATATTCCCACAATTTCAATATGTTCCTGGGAAAGAGGAATAAGCATTTTTTTTGCCGGGCTGCTTGCCACTGCCTCGGCAATCCTTGGTGTAACCTCCCCCATCATGGCATGAGCAATAATTATACCTACAGGACAAATAATAATATCTACCTGTTTTACTGTCTGAACAATAGCATTTTCTCCGGAAGCGCCTCTATTCGCTTTTGCCTTCAGCATCTGAGCCGTTGCAATTGCATTTGTTCCCAATGCGACAATCTCAACAGTCTCTTTAAGCAACTCCTTGAGCCTTTTAATGATAGCGCTTCCTATGCCGCCGCCCTGTCCATCAATTACACATATCTGTTTCATATTAACTCTCTAAAGCTTGTTTATTTTGACTCTGCTTCGCCGCTTTTTTTTTGACAAACGTCTTTTAGGACCTTTCTTCTTGGTTGTCGGAACCCATCCCCCTTTATCTTCCATGCCTGATCCATTGGTGTCGATGTATGCAGCCATTGTTACCTTTTCTTCAAACTCCGGCGAGCTTATCGTGGCAGCGCCCTGAGATTCAGCATAACTTACAATATCCAGATCAGAGCTGACAATTAAAGCCTTTTCTCTTTCCCTGAGCGCCATCCTCTTAATCACGGTGTCGGCCAACTCTCCATTACGGGAAAATAGTATTTTGACTCCATTTAGTTTTTCTCCGCGCCGTGAAAAGGAAGGAGCATTTGTCCCATCAAAAACTACAGTTATTTTGTGTTTTTTTATCTTTCTGTATTCAGCAAGAGTGTCAAGCAGAGCCTCTCTGCCTGACTGTATATCTCTGCGGTCAATAATACTTAGCCTGTCTGACTGTCGAATAAGATTATAACCGTCTATAATAATATGAATAGACATATATTTGCGCCTCAATCGAGCAAAAAGCTCAATTAATAGTTATGGTTCTTCTCACGATTAGTTGATGCAAATGCAAAGGGTTCGAGGATTCAAGGGGTCGAGCGCTTCCTTTCTAACGATTTAATAAGCGCTAAGTTAAAAATTAATTATTATCAATTGATTATTGATTATTTTTCCTGTGTTAATATCATCGCCTCTATTCATATTTAACAATTAATAATCAATTGTTAACTGTAAATAATTAATGCCCTTGACCCCCTGACCTCTTGAATCTTTCTAATTTTACCAACTCTTTTGGAGATGATCTATAGTTATTTATATATGTTTAAAAATGCTGATCAGGCGGTCGAGATCATCATTTGTGTAAAAATCGATTATAACCTTTCCCTTTTGCCCGTGTTTCTTGATCTGCACCTTAGTGCCTAAACAGCGTGAAAAATCCTCGGCAAGATCTTTAAGGTATATTTCTTCCGAACCTGGCTTAGACTTTTTTGGTTCTATCTTTTCCGCTTTCAATTGTTTAACCATGGTTTCAGTTTCCCTGACCGACAACCCTTTTGAAACAACGGCCCGCCATGCTGCCCTTTGCTGGGCCGATGTTCCGGCGCCAAGCAAAGCCCTTGCATGTCCCATGGTTAAACTATTATCCCTTATGCCGGACTTGATTTCTTCAGGCAACTGCCTTAGCCTCAAACAATTGGCTATAGTCGACCTGCTTTTCCCTACACGTAGCGCAACCTGATCCTGCGTAAGATTGAATTCAATCATAAGATGATGATATGCCTCGGCCTCTTCCATACCATTTAAGTCCTCACGCTGAATATTTTCAACAATGGAAATCTCTAACATGTTTTTATCTGAGACATCCTTTATAACAACCGGCACCTTATCAAGCCCGGCCATTTTAGCGGCACGGAGGCGTCTTTCACCGGCTATAAGCTCATAACCGTTTGCGTCCTTTCTAACTAAAAGAGGCTGAATCATTCCCTGCTCTTTGATTGAGCGGCTCAATTCATCCAGCTCATCCTTGGAAAACCGCTGGCGTGGCTGATACCGGTTTGAACGAATCAGTCCGACATCACATAGAAAATACTCTTTTGAACTATTGTCAATAGGAGGAATGTCCGGAAGAAGGGAGTCAAGACCTCTTCCCAAGGCCGGTTTCCTGCGGTTTTTTGGACTCAAACCTGTATTTTTTTTTATTTTTGTCTTTCGCATTGACCGCCCATTATCTCCTCTGCCAGATTAAAGTAGTTTTGCGCTCCTGTTGAAACAGCATCATAAAGCAATATGGGCTTCCCAAAACTTGGAGCCTCTCCCAAACGCACATTTCTGTGAACAATGGTCTTAAATACCAGATTCTTAAAATATTTTTCCGCCTCTTCGGCAACCTGCCGTGACAGATTGGTTCTCTTATCAAACATGGTTAGAAGTATGCCGACAATTTTAAGGTTTGGATTAAGGCTATGCTTGATGCGTCGCACTGTTTGTAAAAGCTGCCCAAGCCCTTCCAATGCATAAAACTCGCACTGAAGTGGAATCAGCATATAGTCGGCAGCCGTCAGAGCGTTAACTGTCAAAAGGCTTAAAGAGGGCGGACAGTCTATGATGATATATTCAAACGAATCAACAAGCTGGGCAAGAAAATTCTTTAAAACAGTTTCACGCTTGGGCTCGGACATCATTTCAATTTCAAACCCTATAAGTTCTATACGTGAAGGAATAACCTTTAAGGAATCTATTTCGCTATCTACGATAAGGCTCTTTGCGGCAACTTTGCCAATCAAGCCATGATACAAAGTTTTATCAATAGAGTTTTTATCCAGACCTATTCCTGTTGTAGCATTGCCCTGCGGATCACAATCAACGAGAAGTGTCTTTTTTTCCGAAACAGCCAAGGCTGCTGACAGATTAATTGCTGTAGTAGTTTTGCCTACGCCGCCTTTCTGGTTGGCTATACATATAATATGTGCCATAATAATAAATAAATAACACAAAACTTGATATTTGCAAAGAATATAAGGATGATGGCGTCGTAAAAAGTCCCATCTACTGCGTTGTAGTATTTTTTCAGACCCTCGACATACCATATGTATGCCTTCGGTCCTGAAAAACTACTACGCCTTGTATATGAACCTTTTTACTTAGCCATCTATAGTTAAATTCGTGACTTTCAAATAACTAAATCATAACCTTTTGATATGATTGAGAACTTATAAAATCCCAAATTTCAATATTCAATGACCAAAACATGTTTGGAGTTTCAAATTTAGGTCATTTACGGGTTTGGAATTTTGAACCTGCCCGCAATGCCTTTGTATGGATTTACCGAAGTATCATAATCAGGTGCCTACCAACGTGCTTTTACTGTTAATGTAATTACAACGCATGGCAGGCGGGTTTTGGTCATTGTAATTTACCTGCCCGCCATCGGCTTCGCCTTCAGGCGAGGCGGGCGGGTTTGATATTTGTGATTTGTTATTTGTTATTTCAGGAAAGGAAATTC
>JAUWQO010000036.1 GCA_030610995.1 Desulfobacterales bacterium | reverse complement strand
TATAAAGAAATCACAGAGATTATTTAACCTTTGCGTCTGCGGTGAGCTAATTCAAAAACATTCATTAATCGGATAAAAAATGATACCTGAAATCAAACACCTCGGAGCAAAAAATTGTGTCACAGGCTCATGCCATCTTGTGCAGACCCATTCGGGTTCAGATAGCGGCGTAAATATCCTTGTGGACTGCGGCAAGGCCTATGGTCATGACCCTGAGCTTGCCTTTGAGCGGTTTCCTGTTTTACCACGGGACATTGATTATCTCTTTCTTACACATGCGCATATTGATCATATCGGAAGGGTGCCTGATCTGATTGATGCTGGATTCCAGGGCGAGATTATCTGCACTCACGCCACAAAAGTTCTTTTGATTCCCATGCTGCACGATACCCTCTCTTTTACGGATAAAAGTGACAAACAGGTTCAGCGTCTTGAAAAAATCATTGATGAACTTTCCTGGGGCTTTGAGTATAATGAAGTATTTGCCCTGAAAAAAGGGATCAACTTCAAGTTTGGCAATGCCGGCCATATCCTCGGTTCGTGTTTTATACGATTCAGCTTTCCCCGGAAATCGGCCGGAGATTATACTGTTATTTTCTCAGGGGATCTGGGATGCACGGATACGCCCATCCTGCCTGATCCTGACCAACCGGATGTCTGTGATCTGCTTGTGCTGGAATCCACCTATGGCGACCGGAATCATACCGGCAGAAAGAACAGGATTGATGCCTTGAACAAAATGCTCCATAAAGCCATGAATGACAAAGGTATTGTTTATATTCCGGCATTTTCTCTGGGCAGAACCCAGGAGCTGATCTATGAGCTGGACAGGATTGGCACAAAAATTCCTGTCTTTATTGATTCTCCCCTGGGTCTTGAAATTACAAAGATATATTCAGACCTTGATTCCTTCTGGGATAAAGAAGCAAAGGCTCTCAAGGCAAAAGGCGATCACCCCATTGACTTTAAAAACCTTTATTCAGTGGAAAGATTCCGGGATCACAAAAAACTTTTAAATTTCAAAGGACCTGCCATCATCATAGCCGGCAGCGGCATGTGTACCGGCGGACGTATTCTTGATCACCTGGAGTGCGGCCTTGATGATCCAAAGAATGACATATTTTTTGTGGGATATCAGGCAAACGGAACATTAGGGCGGCGCATTATTGATAAAAAAGTTCCAGTCAAAGCAGGTATCCATACCCTTACAGGATATTCAGCCCATGCAGATCAAAGCCTGCTGGTCAATTGGGTAAGAGCCATGCCTGAACCTCCGGGAGAGATAAGGCTGGTGCATGGGGAAGCAAAGGCAAGGCAGGCGTTGAGCGGGTTTTTAAATTAACGTTCGGAAACAGTGGATACTGATAAAGCGGGAAAAAAAATTTAGCCGCAGATAAACACAGATAAACGCAGATAGGTTAAATAAAAATAAATCAAAGAGATAGAGTTTTTATAAAAGAAATCCGTGCTAATCTGTGTAAATCCGTGGCTAAATAATGTAACAAAAGGAGGAAGTTGTTATGAAATTAATCGAACCCGCCTGCCATAGCTCATATCAGATCGGTTAATTAAACGGGAATTTAACAAGCAACATAGTTAAGTCTTTTTTAGTTTGAGGGAAGGCATAGCGGGCAGGTGGGAAGTAAATGAAGACGATTACCAGGAGCAGATTGTAATTCCCGAAGCGCAGAGAAAACTTGCTGCAGAAGAGGGGATCAGCACGGAAAACAAACAGAAAGTCGCGGCGCGGATACAGAACCTGAACACCGGAGAAACCTACACCGGCCGCTTGGCCATTACCGGAAATCGTCAGCCCCGCCTGCCACTGCGAGACCATGCCTTCTTACAAGAATACATGTCTTACATGTGAAAGCCTTGCGGGTAGGTAAACTGTGAGGGTATGGCATGAGCGGGCAGGTCTACCTGCCAATGGAAATCCAAAAGATGCTGGAAGGCTCCGGGCGAATAAGAATACAATTGGTGTAAAAATATTTTAGCCGCAGATTTACACGGATAAACGCAGATAGGTTTAAATACAAAAAAACACAGCCGCTATTCTTGACGCTCTCGTAAAAAGTCGTCACACCGGTGAAAACCGGTGTCCAGGCATTTTGTAACTATTCGATATTTCTGGATAGCGCTAATGCTTCACTACGTGTCCGGCTTTCGCCGGAATGACGGAAAACGGTATCGATAAAGATATTTATATCTTTGAATTCAAATTCGAAGGGGACAAAGACCAGGCCTTAACTCAGATCAAAGAGAAAAAATATTTTGAGAAATATCAGGGCAAAGGGAAAAAGATTTATCTGTTCGGAGTTGAGTTTGCAGACAGCAATGTGGGTGAATGGGTGGTTGAAAAACTGGCTGATTTTTAAGGCAATATCAGGTTTTAAAATTTTTAACGAGGTCTGAAGTACCATGAACACCTTAACTTTCTCAATCATAACCCCTTCATACAATCAGGGGCGATTTATAGAAGAGACGATTAAGAGTGTCTTGAGCCAGGAGGGAGATTTTTATGCTGTGTTTAAAGACCAGAGAAAAGGCGGTGAACTGTTTTGATATTAAAAAGGTGGCGAGACAGTATGCTGAATTATACAGGGAAGTCATGGGGCTTAAAGCTCAAAGCTGAAAGCGATCCGCAGATTACACAGATAAATATCTCCTCAATAAATCCCCGGTTTACATTTTATGATAAAAGTGGTATAGATTTGAATAGTTGAGTTGTCAAAAGCACAGTGCCTTTGTTTTCTTAATCTATTTTTTGCATCATCAACTAATTAATATGACTTATTTAGAAAGACTCATAGAGCATTCGCCCTGGTGGACTAAACCAGAATGGGCTCGGGATGATCGATCTCTTAAAAATGTACGTTCATCAAATTTTTCTTTTCGTCATTTAAGTCGAAAATTGCGTCGTCCCGAGAATTTGCCACCCGGCTCAGTAAGCATTGTAAGAGGTCCTCGTCAGGTGGGCAAAACTACTGAATTAAAACTTCTTGTTGAGGATCTTCTTTTCGCAGGCATCCCTCCTCGAAATATTGCATACTACCCCTGTGACGATATTATCCATTTTCGTGAATTGATGGATATGATAAAGACTTTTGCTGAAGCCGTCCGGTTGCAGGGTGGGTGCGGTTATCTCATGCTGGATGAAATTACGGTGGTCAAAGATTGGACGCGGGCCGTAAAATCTCTGGTGGATGCTGGAACCCTGAAAAATATCTATCTGCTGTTGACCGGCTCATCAGCCGTAGAAATCAAGCGAGGATATGAAAGGATGCCGGGGCGCAGGGGGCATGGATTTGACCTGGCATTTCTTCCCATGAGTTTTGCGGACTTTTGTCGGGCATTTAATCTGATACTACCTCGAGTCGCTTTTACCGATATTCTTACTGATGAATCTTCTTTTCGAATGTATGAGGTGGAAATTGCCGGCAACAAGAATAAACTTGATGAAATTCTTAAAAACTACCTTCATTGGGGTGGTTTTCCAATGGTAGTTGCAGATCTGATCAGAAGCGGGTCTGCCACAGAGCAAACCATGGAAGTATATCGGTCAGTCCTGCTCAGTGAATTTGAAAAGCAGCGCCGAAAAGTGTCATTAATTTTGAGTCTTATGAGAAAGATCTATACCGTGTTAGGCAATCCGGTCAGCTATAACTCTCTTACTCAGGATACCGGCTGTCGATCCAACGCCGTAGTACAGGATTATCTTGAAATATTCAATGCAGCCTTTCTTGGTTTTGTTCTTCCTTGCATCGATCTTGCACATCGGCGACCCTATCCAAAACGAGAAAAGAAATTCTATGCAATAGATCCTATTATATGGAAGGTAGTAGCAGACGGCGCCGGCTTGCCATCTGTTCATGAAGCCATATTGGCAGAGCATGCGGTGGGTGTTCATCTCGTTCGTCCCATGGCAAACAAATGGGCTGATCTTGGTTCACTGGAAGGATTGTATTATTTTCGATCCCGTAAAGGTAACGAAGTGGATTTTGTTCATTTCATTACTCCGAATGGACAACCTTTTGGCGTGGAGGTAAAGTATCAAAGCCGTATTTCCGGTTGGGATGAGCAAAGTATTTCAAAAGGTATTGGCCAGGGAGTACTGGTTACGCGTGATTCCTTTAAATGGAATAAAATTTGCCATATTCCATTGCCTGCTTTTCTGCTTTTAGAAAGTTGATGACGCAGCAATACAATATCGAGAGATTTGAAAAACCCGATAGATTCCCGATTTTATGATTTTTGTCAATTTTTCAGAAAAGGAGCAGTAAAACTTATAACAAGAGCCTCTTGTAGAAACAACTTCGTTACGAGATCGCGCGAAAAAGTTCTGAGCAAGGAAGAGGAACCAAAATCGTCGCAGGCATAGCAGTAGCTACGTTGAGAACGATTTTGCGACGATGACGCCGCCGCGCAGGACTTTTGCAGCCGATCGCAGTAGATGGCTGTTTCTGCAAGAGGCTCAAGAGGATAAATAAACACATTTAGCCCAATGAACACCCCAACCTTTTCAATCATAACCCCTTCATACAACCAGGGGCAATTTATAGAAGAGACGATTAAGAGCGTCTTGAGCCAGGAGGGAGATTTTTATCTTGACTATATTATAATGGACGGCGGTTCCACTGATAACTCTGTTGAGATAATAAAGAAGTATGAAAAATTACTCAAAGAGGATAAGTGGCCGATCAAGTGCAGGGGAATAGAATATCGATGGGCAAGCGAAAAGGATAGAGGCCAGTCGGATGCTATTAATAAAGGATTTGAAATGGCAAAAGGCAGCATCTTTGCGTGGTTAAATTCCGATGACACATATATGCCGAGCGCTATAAGTAAAGTTGTAGATTATTTTAATTTGAATTTTGATATAGGGATGGTTTACGGCAAAACATATTACATTGATGAGGCAAGTAATATTATTGGTAAATATCCAACAGAGCCTTTTGACTACGAACGGTTGGCGGAATTTACGTTTATTACTCAGTCATCAACATTTTTTAAAAAAGAAGTTTATTTTGCCGTGGGAGGTCTGAATTTAAATTTACATTATTCAATGGATTACGATTTGTGGATACAAATTGCTAAAATATCAAAAATTGAATGCCTTCCTGCATTTTTGTCAACTTACAGATTGCAGAAAGAATCTAAAACCGTATCAGATATACACGCATTAAAATTTCAGGAAGAACAGTTAAGAACGGTTTTCAAACACTATAAATGGGCTCCGCCTAATCGTATCTACGGATATTGCTATCACCTTGTCAGGCATAAAACACCTGGCTTGCTTTTAAAATATAAAATTCTGATTATAGCTCTTGCGCTCATAGTCTCTTTAATAACTTATATGCGTCTTAACAAGAGAATAAAGCTTAAGGATATCAAAGCGATAAATCAGACTAATATTAATAAACTCTTTAAAGACTGGAAAGATATCTACCTCGAGTATTGATGATGAAGATCGCAGAAATAGTTGCCACTTTTCCCCCATACCATGGAGGTATGGGTTATGTCTGTTTTCACAACGCACTTGAACTGGCGCGTCGAGGGCATGACGTTACGGTTTTTACTCTCGACCACGGACGACTGAGTTATAAGAATGATCCTGAATCTTTTAAGATCGTCAGGCTCAAAAGCCCGTTAATCTACGGGGATGGGGGCATAATCCCTCAATTATATTCGATAGTAAAAAATTTTGACATCATACACCTTCACTACCCCTTTTTCGGAGGCGCTGAATATGTTTATTGGGCCTCCCTTTTTAGAAGGCAAAAGTACTTTCTGACATACCACATGGATGTTTATGGAAATACAACGCTTAAAAAGCTGCTAATAGGCGCTTATGAGCCTCTACTCATGAAAAAAATAATCAGGAGAGCTGAGCTTATCGGTTCTCCCGGCATAGAATACTTGAAAAAATCAAAGGTTGGCAGTTTCATACCCTGGAACAAAGTTGTCGTTTTTCCACACGCGGGAGTAGATGTCGAAAGATTCTGCCCTCGTCCAAAGGATAGGCTTCTTTTATCGAAATACGAGCTGGAAGACAAAGTCGTTATTCTTTTTGTCGGCAACCTTCAACCCTTTAAGGGATTGCATATTTTGATAGATGCCGTCTCAAGGATAAAAAACGAAAATATAGTACTTCTCGTAGTGGGTGGAGGATATGGAGAAAAAACATACAAGAGGCAGGTCACGGAAGCAGGATTAGAAGGTAGAGTAATCTTTGCCGGACCAAAATCGCCGGATGAAGACCTGCCCGACTATTATAATCTTGGGGATTTTCTTGTGCTTCCTTCAACTCATTCCGAATCCTTTGGCCTGGTAGTTCTGGAAGCCATGGCATCGGAAAAACCCGCAATTGTTTCTTTTTTGCCAGGGCCTTCTCAACTGATAGAAGATGGAACAGATGGATTGATTGTAAAAATAGGTGATGTGGAGGATCTAAAAAATAAGATTGAACATTTGGCTCGAGAAAGAACAGTGCGCGAGATGATGGGATTAGCAGCGAGAAAAAAGGTTATAGAGAAATATACGTGGGAGAAGACAGGTGAGCAACTGGAAAGAACGTTAAAAAACATAGTAGATAGGGCCTGCATGAGACGTCAAATCCCTAATCTTCATAGTTTGAGCCTATTGTCGTGAACGGTTTTCATGGCCATACTGCTTGTTTTGAGAAAAGGTAATCGTTCACGGGGAATTTAACCCAATAACTCACGAAAATCTGTGTAATCTGTACCTGCCCTATGAAATGCCTTTTCTTTTTCTATTTCATCGGGGTAATCTGTTGATTAAATGAAAAAAGCAATAATTATTATACCTGCCTACAATGAAGAAAAAAATATTGCGGGCGTGATAAACGGGATAAAAAATGTTATTCCTGATGCCGATATCCTGGTCGTAAATGACGGGGGAGAGGATCGAACAGAAGAGATCGTTCGTGGGCTGGGCGAGCAGGTGATTAGCCTTCCTTATAATATGGGTTATGGCGTTGCGCTTCAAACCGGTTTCAAATACGCTTTGAAGAAAGAATACGAATATGCAGTGCAAATAGATGCGGACGGGCAGCATGATCCTGGAGATATCCCAAAGTTATTGGATGAGGTCTTCAACAATAAGGCTGATGTAATTATAGGCTCGCGGTTTTTAGACAAAGGAAACTATAGGGCTCCTTTCATAAGAAGGGTCGGGATGCTTTTTTTTGCCAAGTTGACTTCACTTATAATTGGTGAGAAGATTACTGATCCCACTTCCGGATATCAGGCTATCAATAAACATGGACTTCAATTTTATGCAGGAGACTATTATCCGGTTGATTTCCCAGACGCCGATGTAATCATAATGCTGCACAGGGCGGGATTAAAAATAAAGGAAATACCAGTGATCATGTATCCAAGCGTGCAGGGGAAATCAATGCATTCCGGATTGAAACCTGTATATTATATCTTTAAAATGTTTCTTTCTATTTTTGTCACGTTGCTGAGAAAAGCGGAGATCTGAGATTATGCCTATAAGACAAAAGATATTTGCGTTAATCGCAGCTATCGCACTATGCATTTTCATAGTGGAGATGGTTCGCAGAAAAAAATTGCGGGAAGAATATTCCTGGTTGTGGCTTATTACCAGCTTGGGCATAATTATCTTAGTCATTTGGTATGACCTTTTAGTCTTTATTACCAGGATGATCGGCGCTGCACTGCCCACCACCACCCTCTTTGTTTTCGGCCTCCTTTTTCTCCTTTTGATTGCTCTCCATTATTCCGTCAAGATTTCATCATTGACCGATCAGGTAAGGAATCTGGCACAGAAAATTGCTATTTTGCAGTCGGAATTAGATGAGCGGAGAGCAGAGAACAGAGAACAGAAATCGGAGGTCGGAGGTCAGAGGTCGGAGGTCAGAGAACTGGGAGCAGAGAGCGGAGAGCTTAGAGCGGGGAGCGGAGAGAAACATCACGAAAGTACGAAGTAACTATTCAGCCACCGATTAACCCCAGTACGATCATCCTGACCTACGGGGCAGGCACAGATGAACGCAGATAGGTTTAAATACAAAGAAATCACAGAAAGTAGCCGTTCACGGCTTGAAACTTGAAATTAGAAAGTAGAAATTCGGAAGAGATTAAATTAGAAACTTGAAATTGGAAATTGGGAAGAACAGTACAAAAGCATGGAGACCAAATTTCCAATTTCTAATTTCAACGTTCCGTGAACGCTTACAAATTATATTATAATCTTAGTGTCTTCGTGCCTTTGTGGCCGAACTATTACTATAATATAAAGGAGATTTTGCACATGGCCGGTTTGTCAAATATCCAAAAACATCTTCTTGCAATTTTTTTGATTTCAGCCATAGCAACTATTATTTACTCTAACAGCTTTGACTGTTCATTTCACTTTGACGATCAGCATGCTATTGTTGAAAACTATGCTATTCATAGATTTGACTTAAAGGAAATTTTTTCGTCCTCTAATCGTCCTGTATTAGACATTACATTGGCGGTTAATTATTATTTTGGAAAACTCAATGTCTTTGGTTATCATTTTGTCAACCTGCTGCTGCACATCTCAAACGGTATCATGCTGTATTTTATCCTTTTTCAGACAGCCGATCTTCCCTCGCTGAAAGAAAAATACGGACAGCGCGCTTACAGGATTGCCCTTTACGCCTCCCTGATCTTTATTTCCCATCCCATTCAAACTCAGGCTGTTACGTACATTATAAGCAGGTCTTCAGTCCTGGCTACGACTTTTTACCTTTTGACCCTTCTCCTCTTTATTCAGGCTTTCCAGAAAAGCTCAAAGCTCAAAGCTCAAAGCTCAAAGCTCATGGCTCCACGCTCTTTGCTTCTCTTGGGAGCTTTTCTCGCCTCATGCCTTGCCATGGGAACAAAACAGATAGCAGCCACTCTACCCTTAACCCTTTTGATCTATGATTTTTATTTCATATCTGACGGGAATTGGAAGATTTTAAAAAAACACTACAAGGTCCATATGGCCATGTTCTGCACCATAGGTATTGCAGTTTACCTGAGTGCATCCGGGCTGCAAAAGTTTGTTTCATTTGATTATGCTAAAGGGGTGCAGATGCCATATGATGAATCTGTTACCTCTTTTCAGTATCTTATGACACAGCTTCACGTTATTCCATACTATATTAAGCTGTTATTTATCCCAACAAATCTCAACCTGGACTATGACTGGCCCATTACCCGGAGTATTGACCTTCCAACCGTCATGTTCTTCATACTCCTTGTTGCCATAGTGGTCTTTGCTGTCTGGGCATATCGCCGGGCAAGACTTCTTTCTTTCGGCATTATCTGGTTTTTTGTCACCCTATCGGTTACATCCAGCTTTGTAGTGATTTACGACGTTATCTTTGAACATCGCCTTTACCTCCCATCAATAGGATTTGCCATTTTTGCGGCGTTGCTTATTAGTAAAATATCCAGCATGAAATGGCATAAGAGCTAACTTAATCAAGACGCAAGAGCAAGAAAACTTCATAATTCGACATTCCTTGTTCGACCTGCCCGCAATGCCTTTGGGCAGATTAGAGATAGCGCCTCAATGTTTATATCAGGACCGCAATTATTGTTCCATTCCAGTGTACTATGCATGGCAGGCGGGTATTCTGCGGTTCAAAACAAAATGCGCTTAAGAGTCAACAATATTAAGGGTCGGGGTAAAGGTAAAAGATTCCCTGCTATGAACTATGACATGAAACGATTAATATATATTGAATCCGCCGTGTTGGTAAGTCTATTGCTTGTATTTGCCGCTGCCACCTACCAGCGAAATTTTGTCTGGAAAGATGATTTTTCTTTATGGTCAGATGCTGTCAAAAAATCCTCCTATAAGGCCAGGCCCTATAACAATCTTGCCAATGCCTGTGAAAAAAAAGGCTTAATCGATCAGGCTATTCTCCTTGCCAAAAAAAGCATTGCGTTAAACCCAAATCTGGCTGAGCCACATAATAACCTGGGTATTTGCTATCTTGAGAAGGGCTGGACGGATAAGGCTGCCCTTGAATTTAAACACGCCATCAGGGTTAAGCCAAATTTTGCCCGTGCTTACTCTAACCTGGGATTGGCCTATTCCAGGCAGGGACAAAAGGGCATGGCCATTGCGCAGCACAAACAAGCATTAGAGGTAAATCCATACTTTGTTGATGCTCACAACAATCTGGGTGTCTGCTATTTTGACAAAGGAATGATAGACAAGGCCATTTCCCATTTTCAACATGCTATAAATATTGATTTCAATCATGCCGATGCCCATTACAACCTGGGGGTTGCATACGGGTCAAAAGGAAAATATGATATGGCCTTCAAAGAGATGAGGATTGCCAAGCGGCTTAGTTCAAGCCAACAATGGGAAAAAATTGTTAAGGGAACAAAGCGAGAAATGCCATCAATTCCTGGTCATCCATAATGAAATCGATATGCCAAGCTCATGAAACTAAGTCCATATGTTGAGTATCTGATCCTGCTTATCCTTGTAACAGGGTTTGGCTCTGCCGGATATCAAAGAAATGTGGTGTGGAAGAACGAGGTTTCTCTGTGGCGGGATATAGTCAATAAATCTCCCAATAAATACCGTCCTCATCACAACCTGGGCGATGCATACTTTTGCGCGGGAAAAGAGTACGGCCTTGCTACAACTGAATATAAAAAAGCTCTGCAGATCAAACCAGGGGCCGAAAAACCCCATATGGGCTTGGGGAAAATTCATCTAAAAAAGCAGCTTATTGATAAGGCAATTGAAGAGTTTAACACGGCCCTTACTCTTCAGCCCGGCTCTCCGGAGGTATACTACCGACTTGCAACCGCCTATGTGCAAATGGGGCACTTGGACATGGCCATACGATATTTTCAGAAGTCTCTGACGCTTAGCTCGAAATTTATCCTATCACGAATCGGTCTTGCTGATGCATTTTTCAAATATGGTATGCTTAATGATGCGATCGTTCATTACAAGACAGTTTTAGAGACGATTCCAGACAACGCAGAGGCCTATTTTAATATTGGCACCATATATGATACCAAGAACCAGCTCGATGATGCAATAGCATGCTATCAGCAAGCACTTCGAATAAGGCCACAGTATTTGAAGGCATTTTCACATCTTGGAATTATTCGAGCAAAAACAGGAGAGCCGGACAAGGCCATTGAGCTATTTCAAAAAGCACTCGAAATCAGTCCTTATGACATCATTGTCCTTGCCAACATGGCCGCAGCTTACGAGCTGAAACTAAAAAACAAAGGGCAAGACACTGACAAAGAATCAATATGGAAGGCTATTGAGTTATATCACAGGATACTCCACCTTGACCCTGATAATAGCCGGGCAGAGGAAAGAATCCGTGAGTTGAGAGCATGGAGCGTAGAGCACAGAGCTGAGAGTTAAAAGAAAACCGCAATATATGAAACCAGTGAGATTAAATATATATGTTGAATTTTTGATAGTAGTAGGATTGATAGCGGTATTTGGGGTCAATACCTATCTGCGGAATTTCATCTGGCAAGACAACCTGTCTCTTTGGTCGGATGTGGTCAAGAAGTCGCCTGCAAAACCTGGAGGCTATATCAATTTAGGCATTGCTTACTCAGAAATGGGTCAATATGGGGAGGCAATAATCAAATACCATAAGGCTCTGGCCTTAAATCCCAAAGTTTATCCTGTCCACTACAACCTGGGTCGGCTTTATCAGGACAGGAAAATGTTCGATTCGGCAATAGCAGAATACATGGAAGAACTAAAAAGACGTCCCAATGCCTTTAAAGTGCTTTCGAATCTTGGAACCTGTTATACTGAAAAGGGGTTATGGAACAAGGCAAGCCTTTATCATAAAAAGGCATTGCATATCATGCCTGATGACCCCGTCATTAGAGCAAACTTGGGAAATACCTATTTGAAAATGGGGGCCCTTGATATGGCCATCCAGGAATACGAACAAGCCGTGAGGTTAGATCCCACAAATCTCGTATTCCACTATAATGCCGGTGTTGCCTATGAAAAAAAAGGTGCATTCCGGAAAGCCATTGCCGCCTATCGGTGTGCGCTCACCATTCAGCCTCGTAATCTACAAGTCCTCACCAACCTTGGCAATGCCTACTTGAAAACGGGAGAGATAGATAAAGCTATAGAACAATATAAGGCTGTATTAGATATTGACCCCGGTTCTTCGGAAGCCCGCTGGAACCTCGGTATTGCCCGTAAAGTGAAAGGCATGATAAGAAAGGAGCGAAGAGAGGCGGGGAGATAGTTTGAGGAGGAACAAGAGTTGGGAGAGCATATCTTTTTGGAAAAAGGAGGCCGGAAGGACTGTGGTCATTCCGGCCTCTGAATCAAACTTCAATTCAAAATTAAGACTTAATCCTTGGTGGTATGGCAGACAAAGCAACCCTGACCATCGTTTCCACCACCGCCTGCCAGCATCTGGGTATAATCCCATCTCAGGATGTCTTCATAGGCAGTTGCATGCGCACCGTGGCATGACAGGCACATCACGATATCTGCTCCCGGGGTAACTTCGGTATTGGTCCCAGAAGTATTTATAACATCAAGGGCACCTGATCCAGATGGCCTTGCCACAGGAGCCTGTACGCTGTAAGATGTGTATGCTGAATATTCCTTCCCTTCAGTATTAGGCAACACGATGTCTGTTGGATGCCTTTCGAATGCCGAGATGGCGTCACCACCTATGCCAGTAGTACCATGGAAGTCTCCATGACATTCAGCACAGAGCCCGCTGATAGTACCGTTGGAAGCGACTGTGGCGCTGCTGGAAGTCTCTGAAGCCCCCCCGATGCCGAAATACTCGTTGTGATACACGCTATCAACGTTCTGATACTTGTGCGTGGCATGCATATTCTCATACCCCTTTACGCCCAATAAGAAACGATAACTGTTGGCGACATCGGATCCATCGCAGATTCCGCCCACCCCGCCATGGTGGCCGCCCGAAACAGCCGCATAGCTATCCGCCGCTGTACGGTCTCCGTGGCAGCCATATATACCACCACACGTGAAGGTTAAATTAGTAAGACCAGTGTTTATGTGTTCGTCACCCGGAGGTGCTGTCAGATTGGTATCTGTGACGGAAAGTTCTTTGACGTTATGACCGACAGTCATTGTAGTGCCAGTTGTAATGCCCTTGCCACCCTCAATATAGGCAAAGTTTCCGCCTGCGAGATCAGTGGCGCCATTATGCCAAATCTGGGGAGTCTCATTTATAATTTCTTCACCGGCAGAAATATCTTGCCCGTGACAACCAAGACAACTGCCCCTTGTCAATGCATTATTCGGCCCTTCCTCACTTGCAAAAGTGGCCATCACACCACCATCCTGGCTGTTGTGCATGGTATGACAATTTACACATGCCCCGGTTACCACTGCATAGCCTGTCCCCGCGCCTCCCACCAAGAGCAGGGATATCACCACTACCAAGCTCCATAATATTTTTTTCTTCATCTCTCACACCTCCTTGTTAGGCTATGAGACCTTTGAATTTTAAGGTCTCTCATTAGTAGAATTTTGATTAATTTTATTAAAAATATCGTAATATTTCGGACAAGTCAATCAAAAAATACGCTTCGTAGGAAAGCACTTATTAAGTATATATGCAAAGTAGTTCCACTCTGAAATGAATATTCATTTCACTAAAGTGGAAGTTCATTTCACATTTCGGTTGCTCGTTGCTTATGAGCCATGACCTATGAGCCATGAACTGTTCGCTTTAGTTGATCTTTGAACTGCTGGTTATTTTCGTTTTAGCAATATAAGGATGCAATCAATGTGCCATATCAAGGATTGATGATTGTCGATTGATGATTGTCGATTGAAAAGATAGAGCGAGACCTTTGCAAAACGCTCCCTTTTGCTTAATTTTGGTCATTGCGAGAAGTGAAACGACCTGTCTGCGTGCGGGCACGCACAGGCAGGCGAAGCAATCTCCTGGATTATCAACATATTATGAGATTGCTTCGCTTCGCTCGCAATGACAATATGAACATTTTTCAAAGGTCTCAAAGCGAAGCGATTCCAACAATCATCAATCATCAATCATCAATCAACAGTCATAAATCATCAATCCAAAGAGGTCAGGGATCAGTAAACCGAAAACAATAAAATGGGCGATTTTCACCCAGGGCATGTTATTTTCACCTAATCAACAGGTTCAAATTCTATTTCTCTGTATCCTTGGTTGTATGGCAGGCAAAACAGCCTGTCTCATTATCATCCTCGCCGCCGGCTACCATGGCGCTATAATTCCACCTGAGCAGATAGGGATAGGGTGTTCCGTGAGGGCGATGACAGGACATGCACATGACATGGGCAGTAGATCTTTCGGGTTTATTCGGATCAGGATAACTCACCGGCACATCTTTTCTGTAAGCTTCGTAGCCGGCATATTCACCAGACAGGGGAAGCGGGCTATTTGTAGGATGGCGAACCCATCCAGCCTCGGATCTCTGGTTTTCAGAACCGCAAAAGTTGGCATGACATGCAATACAGTACTGGTCGCCGCTTTGGTATATGTTATGACCCTCCCCATATTCATATAGGGGGTCTCCAATCCCTTTGATATCTTTTCCAAGAAAACGATACCCGGAACTGCCAGCATGGTGCTTAATATCCTTATGACACGAGGTGCAAGAACCGCCTGCTTTCTCAAAGTGCGACTGACCTGAACTGTAGTAAAAATTGCCGCCGGCCAAAGGGATTTCCGGTTCTCTTGCATTTTTTACAATTGGAACCATGTTCAGCCCGGCCGTAGCAAGGGTATGGCTGTTTGCATCTGCATGGCACCCCTCACAGTCCTCTTCCAGAGCAGATGTATACACGCCTAAAAGCCTCGCCTTAGCCCTCGTCGCAGCCTTCTCTCTTTCTGCTTGATCCTGCCATTTGTGAACGACGTGGCAGTCAATACAACTTTCTGTTATCAGCTTGGCCATTGCCCTGCCAGAAAAAACTGTGGAGAAACCGACTCCCAGGGCAATGGCTATCACCACAATTAAAAGCATGATGCCTGTCATGGCAAGGCACGAGCGGGCAGGTCTGATCGGAATTTTCTTCATATCATGAATGCCTATAACATTTCTCTATTTTTATAAAATTACTGCGATATTTCAGATAAATCAAGCAAAAAGTGTTATAGTGTAATGATTAAAGAAGCAATTAATGTGCCATATCAGAGAGCATGGAGCAGAGAGCAGAGAGCGGGGAATTGATAAACTCGTAAAAGGTCACAAATTCAACAATTAGATGGTGGCGATGCAGGGAGTTGAACCCCGGACACTACGGATATGAGCCGTATGCTCTAACCAACTGAGCTACATCGCCATAAGGATATTATGAAACCTTTGCAAAACGCCAGTATTGTCATTGCGAGCGAAGCGAAGCAATCTCATAACACATTGACAAGCCACAAGATTGCCACGTCGCTTTGCTCCTCGCAATGACCAGAATTGACCAAAAATGAGGGTTGTGCAAAGGTCTCATTATGAGACTCATTATAAATTTTGGAAAAAATTTTGTAGCAGCTCACATTCATATAGTCAAGTCAAGTTGAAAACTATATTTATGAAGGTGAGGACCCCATAACTTCAACTGTGTACTCTTCTATGTTGTCGGGAATATTTGGAAACACTATCATAAACGGGAGCAGTTTGCCCGGCTTAACATTTACATTCGATTTATTATCGCCCAAAAGGTTTGAGAGCCTTTTATTTATTGAATTTATATCCATATTTGACAGGTCCTGGTCAGAGAGCACATTGCCGCAGCAAACTGTTGCTGTTTTTGAAAGAACCCTTTCTTTGGCATAGAGTTTCCCGGTTATTTTAATAAAACTGCGTGCTCTGGAATATTCATTTTTAACTTTGCCTGATATAATAAATAGTTTTCCGATCTTAGAATTGTCGATGAATTTATCAGCAATATCAAAAGCAATTATTTTTAGGTTGCCAACCTCATCCTGAACACCGGGCTCACCGGGCTCAACCAAATCGCTTATAAAAGGAATCTTGATATTCATGCTTTTTAGCGCCACATAGGTAGCATAGGCCCCACCGGTCAAAAGCGCTATAATCAAGACGATCAGCACCGGAGCGCTGATACGTTTTTTCTCAGCAGGCGTTGTTTCTTGTTCAGTTGTTATTGAAGCTTCTTCTGTTTCAACCTCGGCTTCAGGTTCAGGCTCTTCTTTTACCTCAGCTTCAGGTTCAGGCTCTTTTTCTATATTCAAACTGGACAGTTCTATTTTGTCTTCGTCGGTTTCAAGGGCTGCTTCCGCTTCTCCAGGCGTTTCTTCAACCACAGGTTCTGTATCCATCTCAAGTTCAAGCTCTACAGGCTCTTCTTTTGCCTCGGCTTCAGGTTCAGGCTTTTCTTCTATGTCAAGCATTTCCTCTATATCAGACAGATCGAGTTCCTGTTCCTCAATTTCGAGAGCTGCTTCAGATTCTTCCGGCGTTTCTTCAGCAACAGGCTCAGTGTCCAGCTCAAGTTCAAGCAACTCTTCGAGTTCCTTTTCGGCCTCAGGTTCTGATTCCATTCCTTTTTCTAAGTTCAGATTGGTCAGATCGAATTCCTCTTCCTCGGTTTCAAGAGTCGCCTTTGCCTCTTCTTCAGGAACTTCAACCTGTTCGACAGATTCTGCCTCAATATCGGAACTTACGGTTTCAGATCCAACCATTTCTTCAGCCGGTTCAGCAACTCTTTCCATCTCAGTTGGCGGATAGGCCAGGAAAATATTTTGACATTTTGAGCACCGAACTTTGGAGCCTGTTTGTTTTAAAAGATTTTCATCTAAATTAAATTTTGCATAGCATTTTTCACAGGTTATAATCATGGCATGCTCCACTGAGACCTTTGAAAACATTTTTCAAAGGTCTCTCACTGGCTATAATTTCAAGTGATAAATATCTGCCAAGTGCCTAAACTTTTCATTATAATCAATCCCATATCCAACAATGAATCCTTCTTTTAATACATGACCAACGTAATCGACCTTAATATTTACCTCACGCCGTTCATACTTATCAAGCAGAGAACAAATCTTTACAGACTTTGGGCCAAAAGATTTCAGGTAATCAACAAGATAGGTTAAGGTCAAACCAGTATCTACAATATCCTCAATTATCAGCACATCCTTATTTTTTATATCGATCTCTATTTCTTTGGTCAAACGGATGTTGCCTGACGAAGAGGTGTCGGAACCATAGCTCGATACACGAACAAAATCGATCTTAACAGGAATGGTAAGGCGTCGCATTAGATCGGATAAAAAAACAAAGGCTCCTTTTAAAACACCGATAAGAACAGGCTCGCTATTTTTATAGTCAGATGAAATTCTGTACGCAAGATCATCTACTATCTTATCAATACTATCTTTTTTAAGAAAGGGAATTAGTTCAGACATAATAAATGCGATTTTTACGTAGCAATTCAGCCACTAAGGCCTGTAAATAGTCGAGTAGTCAACCACTCGACCACTCGACCAATATCAAATTTTTACAAAACTACATTGGCCCGGTAGTCTTGTCAATAAATTTAGTTTATTACAAACGGCTACCGACTTAAGGCGGAACACCTTGTAATCTCAAGGAGTTATAGTAGGGTGGGCACTGCCCACCAATCTACGCAGTTTGCAGCGAGCCCCCCATTGATGGTGGGCATTGCCCACCCTACGAATTGTCCCGCTTTAAGTTGGTAGCCCTACAAACCAGCCTTTGCTAACTGTTTAATCAGCGATTTTTGCTTATCGCTAAGGCTTTTCGGCAGATAGATACGGATAATTACAAAAAGATCCCCTTTCTCTTGACTGCGCATATTTGGGAGTCCGTAGCCGGATAATCTCATTTTGGTTTTATGCTTTGTTCCGGAGGGTATTTTTAAACTCAATTTCTTTCCTTCGACAGTCGGAACAGATATGCTGGTTCCGAGAAGGGCTTCGCTCAATTTTATTTCCCTGTTTATATAAAGGTTATATCCTTTTACACTGTAAACCGGATCGGCAAGCACTTTGGATTGAATGTATAAATCCCCGGGAGGCCCTCCATATGGACTCTGCTGACCTTTTCCTGCAAGGCGCAGTTTTTTTCCTGAAATCATTCCCTTTGGAATTTTTATTGTTACATTTTCACTGCGACCATTATGCTGCAATCTTACTGTTTTGCTTGTTCCGGTTGCCACTTCCTGTATTGTAAGATGTAATTCGTATAGCAGATCAGATCCTTTAATCTGAGCCTGCTGGCGTCTTGCACGCGTGCCAAAAGGGGAATCATTTTCAAAGGCAAAGCGCATACCGCCGCGTTTGCCCGTGGAGAAACTTGCGCCGCCCATGCCGAACTCTCTTAGAATATCTGAAAAATCAAACCCTTTAAATATATCTTCCTGTGAATAGCGCTGCTGGAATCCGGTTGAGCCGAATGTATCATATTGACTGCGTTTTTTCTTATCGCTAAGAACAGCGTAAGCCTCGCTTATTTTCTTAAACTTTTCTTCAGCCGTTTTATTTCCTTTAGTATGATCGGGATGATACTTCATGGCAAGTTTCCGATAAGCCTTTTTGATTTCCTCATCAGAAGCGTTTTTGCTTACACCAAGTATTTTATAATAATCGGTTGCAGGCATTTATATTTCCTTATTATCAAATAATAAAATATTACAATTATTTAAAATAAGTAGCAAGACTTAAGGTGTCAACTTTCAGCTTTTTTCTCTAAGGCTTTAATGCCGATCATCAGCGCAGAAAGCGCTGCAGGGGTGATCCCATCTATGCGGGATGTCTGGCCAAGTGAAGACGGTTTTATGGAAGAAAGCTTTTCTTTTAGTTCATTTGAAAGGCCGTGCACTGCGGAAAAATCAAAATCTCCCGGTATTTTCATGCATTCCATATTTTTGAATTTTCCGATTTCACTCAACTGCCTTTTAATATAGCCTTCATATTTAATTTCTATTTCCACCTGCCTGGCAACCCTTTTGCTTATATTGTCAGGGCTTTTGGCTAATATTTCAACGCCATGATAGTCAATCTCCGATCTTTTAAGAATCTGGTCAAGATATATACCGCTGTTTAATGGCATTGTTCCCTTGTTTTGCAAATAATCGTTTGTTTTTTTTGCCGGCTTAATAAGTGTCTTTTTTATCCTCTTTATCTCTTTATCGATCTGTTTTTTTCGCTCCTTAACATCATGAAGCATTTCTTTGTCGATAAGACCCAGATCATACCCTGTTTCAGTTAACCTTAAATCGGCATTATCTTCTCGCAGCATAAGCCTGTATTCTGCCCTTGAAGTAAACATGCGATAAGGCTCACGTGTTCCTCTGGTGACAAGATCGTCGACCATAACACCCATGTAGGCCTGCGACCTGTCAAGAATAAAGGGAGGTCTTGCCTGAACCTTGCATGCCGCATTGATGCCGGCCCATATGCCCTGGGCGGCAGCCTCTTCATAACCTGATGTCCCGTTGATCTGACCGGCCAAAAACAGCCCTGCAATCGGTTTGGTCTCAAGTGTGGGCTTAAGCTGCAAAGGGTCGACATAATCGTATTCTATTGCATATGCCGGGCGCATTATTTCAGCCTCTTCCAGTCCTTTTACGGATCTGACAAAACGCACCTGAATTTCCATGGGGAGGCTGTTCCCAAGGCCGCTGGCGTAAATTTCATCAGTGTCAAGGCCTTCAGGTTCAAGGATAACCTGGTGCCTGTCTTTATCCGGGAATCTGACGATCTTATCTTCAAAAGAAGGGCAGTACCTGGCGGAGACCCCTTTTATGATTCCACTGTACAGGGCGGATTGTTTTAGATTGTCTTGCACGATCTTGTGGCTGTTCGGATTTGTATGTCCGAGATAACTCGGAAGTTGCGGCATAATAATTTCGTTTGTGAAAAATGAAAACGGAGTGGGGGAGAGCTCTGAGTTTTGCTTTGTAAACATCGAAAAATCAATGCTTGTTTTCCTGAGTCTCGGAGGTGTGCCGGTTTTCATCCTTCCAAGTTTAAACCCCAGGTCCTTGAGATGTGCGGGAAGACCATAAGAGGCAAACTCCCCGGCTCTTCCGGCCTTGATTGAATTAAATCCTATATGTATTAAACCTCTTAAAAATGTTCCTGTGGCCAGAACGACCGCTTTAGCCTGATACCCGAATCCTGTATTATCCTCAACGCCGGCAATTTTGCCGTCCTCTATAACAAGTTTTTCAACCATTGCCTGCTTGATTTCCAGGCAGGGCTGTTTTTCAATTACAGCCTTCATACACATATGATAACGTATTTTATCGTTCTGTGTCCTGGTTGCATGCACTGCCGGTCCTTTTTTTGTATTCAGTGTTCTGTACTGTATTGCGGTTTTGTCTGCCGTTTTTGCCATTTCGCCGCCAAGAGCGTCTATCTCTTTTACAAGCTGCCCCTTTGCCATGCCTCCTATTGACGGGCTGCACGGCATTGCGGCAATCTTGTCAAGATCGATTGCCATCATAAGAACACTGCATCCCATTCTTGCTGATGCAAGAGCGGCCTCACATCCGGCATGACCGGCGCCTACAACGATAACATCATATTTTGTTTTGTAAAAAGCCATATAACGATTTTTCGCTTTCCTTTTTTTGAGTAATATATATGATACATTCGTAAAAAGTCAAAAAACTATTTTTTACGAAAGGTGTTAGGTGTTAGGTAACTTCTCAATAACCTCTGGCAATATTCGGAATTACAGCCGTAGGGGCGGGTTTACCCCGCCCGAATCGACTCGGCAGGCGGCGTAAAGCCGCCCCTACGAGAGATTTCTCATCACACGACCAACTAATTGACAAAACAGGGTAGATGCTATTGCCCGA
>JAUWQO010000025.1 GCA_030610995.1 Desulfobacterales bacterium | reverse complement strand
CCTCTTTGAGCAAATCCCTGACTTTGGCTGATAATGAGACATTATCCTTTTCTGCCAGAAGTCGGACATCCTGGTAAAGCAAATTGTTCAGGACTACATTTATACGTGGATTTTGAGCCGGCATAGTCTTTTCCTCCAGATTAAATTAAATTTAAGTGTAACAGTGGTGATACACCATGTCAAATTAAAAATGGGTTGTCGCAACCCATCTCATGAAAAATCCTACAACCAATAATAATCAAACTGTCTTACCCATTTCCGCTCAAGGCTATTTTGGGTAAATTTCGCCTAACTTTTACCCATTTTCGCCTAAGGCTGTTTTGGGTAATTTTTAAAATACAAATTGAGCATTTTTGAAGAACCCTGTAGCAAGCTACAGGGAATCTTCGACCGTAAGGAAGTTAGCCATTTTTAGATTCGCTCGCTAACCCCGCAGCCCCGCATAAGCGGGATCTTCGCTTCCGCTTCGACAAGCTGTGGGGAATGCGCTCGCTATTGCGGTTCAAAGGTCTCGAATGAAATGATGGGCTTAGGGTGATTTGGATCAAGAATTTTGGATTGGGGCGTAAAGAAGGCTGGTAAGTGGAAGATAAAAAAAACGTACAAATGCTTGACATGCGTTACTTTTAAAGGTAGCATTTAAAAATGACGTATAAAAAGAGATTGATCGAGCAAAAGATAGACCGGCTTTTGGACATGTTTCCAGTTGTTGCCATTATTGGTTCACGGCAATGTGGAAAATCGACACTGGTTAAAAATATCCGCCCGGATTGGAAATACTATGATCTGGAAAGACCCGATGACTATCAACTCATAACCAGTGATCCATTAGGTTTTTTTGTCAGGCAAAGTGAAAAGACAATTATTGATGAGGCCCAGCAATACCCGGAATTATTCAAAGTATTAAGAGGTGTCATTGACCGGGATAGAAAAGCAGTCGGCAGGTTTCTCCTTACTGGATCAAGTTCTCCTGATATAGTCAAAGGGTTGTCCGAAAGTATGGCTGGGCGAATTGCAACTATTGAACTTTGGCCATTTAAGGCAGCAGAATTTTATGACAAACCTCTCCCTCAAATTTACTCCCTGCTTTCTCAAGACAAACCGGATTTAGACCGGATTTCAAATCTAAAGTCAGAGTTGGATGTCAAGCAAATATACGACCATTGGCAGTTAGGCGGTTACCCTGAACCTAGAATAAAAGGCTGTGATACTCCGGAGTTCCACGGTTTATGGATGGATGAATATTTTTCGGATTACATCAGGAGAGATATTCAACGCCTTTTCCCCAGAATCAACCCTCGTAATTTTCGTCTTTTCATCCAAACTCTGTCCTTTCACTCCGGCAAAATTATTAATCAGTCAGACATAGCCAGGGCCGTAGAAGTTAGCTCTGTTACTTCAAAAGAATATTTAGAGATAATTCATAATACATTTATATGGCGCAATTTAAGAAGTTATGAGAAAAATAAATTAAAGAAAGTGCAAAAGATGCCCAAAGGTTTTTTCAGGGACCAGGGGATACTGCATCATCTCTTGAAAATTAATAGTCTTGATAATTTGTTAATTCACCCTGTGGCTGGTTTTTCATTTGAATCTTTTGTTGTAGAGGAAATTATAAGAGGGTTTCAGTGCACCTTAACCGCAGGAATCGATTTCCATTTTTACAGAACCAGGGACAAATCAGAAATAGATCTTATTATAGACGCTCCTTTTGGCGTTATTCCAATTGAGATCAAACTGGGCCATAAAATTAAAAAATGGATGTTGATGTCATTGAAGAATTTTTTAAAGGATACCAATGCTCCTTTAGGGATATTGGTAAATAACTCAGATAAAATTGAATTCCTGGCCACTAATATTATGCAGATCCCAGCCCACTATTTTTGAAAATTTCCCCTTTGGCCTGGTGGTCTACATTTGAAGTTTAATCTGTGGATAGGAATTGTGCAATGAAAGTCCTTGCAACCGGCGCAAACGGCTTTATCTGAAGAGCCCTGTGTAGAAAGCTGCTGGCCGGAAGGCTGGCAGGTTTGCGGCGCTGTCAGGTCGAAAGTGAGCGGGGTTGTCCTCCCTGCCGGGATCGAGGCTGTTTCAATCGGGTCGGTCGGTTCGGATACAGACTGGGGAGAGGCACTTGGGGACATTGATACGGTTGTTCATTGTTTCCAAATGGGAGGCGGAACAGGTTTTAAACGATATTGCCGTGAAGAGAGGTCTTGAGGTCGTTACCTTAAGGCCTTTGCTTGTTTATGGGCCTGGTGTCAGGGCCAATTTCTTACGCCTTGTCAAGCTGGTAAAGCTTGGTGTTCCCCTTCCCCTTGCTCGCCTGGTAGAGGGTATTCGGATTCATAAAAAATTAAAAAATAGTAAATTAATCTTGTCCGGAGGCAGGGTATTTGATTCGGTCCCGGAAGCTTATACTATGGCAAAGGCGGCTGTTTCGCTTG
Source organism: Desulfobacterales bacterium (assembly GCA_030610995.1). Lineage (GTDB taxonomy): Bacteria > Desulfobacterota > Desulfobacteria > Desulfobacterales > ETH-SRB1 > Desulfaltia. The sequence continues at coordinate 27,383 of JAUWQO010000025.1, read as the reverse complement.
GCGTAGATGCAAGTGACTTGATTCAGGAGTCCATGTCAAAAGATACAAAGGATCAAGCCATGCACATAAAGAAAATAGTAGAAGGCGAAAGATTTATTCTTGTAACCTCTGCTTGCCATATGTTATGCTTAATAGTTCTTTTTCGAAAATTGGGTTCTCAGCCCATACCTGCACCTATGGATCATTATTTAAAGGGTCAAAATAAAATCAGTTTAAATTCCTTCTTTCCAGACGCTGGTGAGTTTGTCATGCTGGAGAGCGGTTTTCACGAATATTTGGGATTGGCATGGGCAAAGATAGTGGGGCATATATGATATTTGGAAGTTTATTAAAATAGATGAAAAAGATACTGATAACTAAAAATTTGTTTGTTTTGATTCTGGCCGATGTGGTTCTGTTGGCCATTTCTTACTTTTCGGCTTACGTTGTGCGGTTTGAAGCTCATATTGGGGCAAGTGAACTTCTGGTTATAAAGCAGACCATTGTCCCAATCCTCCTGTGCAAATTAGCGGTGTTTTATTTCTTTAACCTCTACCGCGGTATGTGGCGTTACACCGGTATCGTTGACCTCCTTAATGTAATCAAGGCGGTATTGGTGAGTTCAGCGATTATTATTACAGTGCTCCTAATGCTTAGCAGATTTCAGGGGTTTTCGCGGTCTGTATTTATCATTGACGCTGTTTTTTCCCTGATATTGATAGCCGGAATCAGGCTTGTCATCCGACTCCTTTTATCTACTACTACGTTCTCTCTTAATAAGAATGGCATTAACACCAACGAACATAAGAAAATGATCATAATCGGCGCTGGTGACGCAGGCGAAAAGGTGGCCCGTGAGATTTATGATAATCCAAGTATGCGATATAAAATCGTTGGCTTTGTTGATGACGATAAAAATAAGATTGGTAAACATATCCACGGAATAAAGGTTTGCGGCATGGTTGATGATCTCAAAGAGATTGTAAAAAATGAAGGTGTTGATGAAATTCTGATCGCCGCGCCGTCTGCGGTGGGAAAAGACATGCGGCGTATTGTGGAGATTTGTGATTCGACAAAGATTCCCTATAAGACACTGCCGGGTATGGGGGAAATTATCGACGGCAAGGTCAGCATCAAAACAATTCGGGACATCTCATACAGAGATCTCCTTGGCAGGCCTCCTGTTCGGTTAGAAAATGTCAAGATTTCGGAATTCCTGAAAAACAAATGTGTGTTGATCACAGGAGCGGGCGGTTCGATAGGTTCTGAACTGTGCCGGCAGATCTGCAAGTATGGGCCGTCTCTAGTAATTTTGTTCGATGTAGGTGAAAGTAATCTATATTCGATTCAGATGGAACTCAAGCACGTGGTTACCTACTTAAAATATCGGGCTGTGCTCGGCCGGATACAGGACAAAAGATTGGTCGATGATGTTTTCCGAAAATACAAGCCGGATGTAGTTTTTCACGCGGCTGCCTATAAGCATGTTCCGCTGGTGGAAAGGAATCCGTGGGAAGCGGTATATTCTAATATCATCGGAACGGATATCATTGTCAAAGCTGCGATTGCTCACAAAGTTGACCGGTTTGTCTTGGTGTCCACGGATAAAGCGGTGCGGCCGACCAGTGTAATGGGGGCGTCAAAGCGGGTTACTGAAAAGATTGTCCGGGCTCATCAGTCCGGCTCAACCAAGTTCATGGCGGTCCGTTTTGGAAATGTGATCGGTTCTTCAGGGTCGGTTATTCCCCTTTTCCGCCATCAAATCGAAAAGGGTGGTCCTGTGACCGTTACGCATCCAGAGATAACTAGGTTTTTTATGACCATAGAGGAGTCTGCACAACTTATTCTTCAGGCATTTACCATGGGCGACGGCGGTGAAATTTTTATCCTTGAAATGGGAACTCCAGTCAAAATAGTAGATATGGCCAGAGACCTGATTCGTCTTTCCGGCAAAGAACCTGATACGGATATTGAGATAAAATTTATAGGCCTCAGGCCGGGTGAAAAACTTTACGAGGAGTTGATTACAGAGGGAGAGGGCATTGTAAAGACCGACCATGAAAAAATTCTTGTATTACGAGATGAGAGTCTAAGCGGTGACATAGAGCATTATAATAAATTAGATAGGCTTGATGAACAGATAAGAGAATTGACCCATCTGGCAGACATGCATGATGCAAAGGGGATTAAAGCCAAATTGAAGGGGATTGTACCTGAGTATGCGGTGTTGGATGATGAAGCGGTAGTTTAGGAGAATTCGTTATTCGTCACCTGCAGGATTTTAGAGGATATAACGTCCATTGGATTATTGGTTTACAATTTATTTTTTGCGGAAGGTAGGATATACCACGTAAAAATCCGCATAGACGCTCTTGGTGCACTTTGAAGTTGAATTCACCTTATACAGCCATATCCACGCGGACCGCTTGAGGGCCTTTATCCCACGATAGCCATTCATTCCTGAAATTGAGGATACCGGATATGTTTAACCGAATCGGACTGAGCATACAAATTTACGCGATTTTAATTGTTCTTGTTTGTATCTCTATTGCCGGCGGTCTGGTTATGGGTTGGTATACATATCGAATTGAACGGCGTTTGTCTGCTATTGTTGATAAGGATTTGATTGCTTACAAGACGGCCGAAACCCTTGAGACCGCACTTGTGAATCAAAAAGGATTTGTTTCCTACTATTGTCTGGATGGTAATGCAGACTGGCTAAGGCGATTGGGTGAGTATCGTCAGATTTTCAAGGAGCGTCTCAAAGAGGCACAGTTCCAGGTTGAAACCGAGCTGCAAGAAGGCACCGTTGATCTGATTGATTCAGAATATACCGCATATGTTACCTCCCATGACCGGGTTATTGAGCACTATAAAAATGGAGAGCGAGAGGCCGGCGCAAAACTCCACCAGAAAGTGCGTAAGCGTTTCTTCAAAATCCTGAAACTTTGCGAAGAATATAAAAACATCCACCTCGCAAGAATCATACAGGCAAATAAGGAAGGCCATACCCAGGCTAGAAAACTCAGGATAATCACATGGGTTGCTATGCTTGGCAGCCTTTTTCTGGGTTTGTTTCTGCTTTCTATTTTTGCGAACCGAATTTTTAGTCCTGTACGAAAACTAACCCAAGAGGCAGACAGAGAAGGCGGTTTTCATAAATCGGGAAATGAAATCAAAGCGCTGAGTCGAAGCGTTCACGGGTTAATTAATGAAGCTGATCGTGTTCAGGTTGAGCTTAAGCAAAGTCGCGAAAACCTTTTGCAGGCGGAAAAGATGGTGCTTGTGGGAAAACTGGCGGCAGGCATGGCGCACAGCATTCGTAATCCTCTTACATCGGTAAACATGCGACTCTTTTCTTTAGACCGCAGCCTTGAATTGACTTCTACCCAGAAAGAGGATTTTGAGGTTATTTCCGAAGAGATCCGCCACATAGATACTATTGTGCAAAATTTTCTCGAGTTTTCCAGGCCGCCAAAGCTTAAAATGCAGAGGATCAGTCCATCAGTTGTTGTGGATCTGGTTATCCAGTTATTAGAGCACCGCCTGAAATCATACGATGTAAGTGTAAAAATCATTCGCAAGCGGCCCCTTCCGGAGATTAAAGCCGATCCTGAACAATTAAAGGAAGTGCTTGTCAACCTTATTGTGAACGCATGTGAAGCCATGGATAAAGGCGGCTTAATTACCATCCATGAGGAAGAGGCTTATGTAGAACCATTGAAGAGAGCGGCAGTAATTCGATTAAGCGACAACGGCCATGGTATCCCCGAGTCCATAAAGGGCAAAATTTTCCAACCCTTTTTTACCACAAAAGAGGAGGGAACAGGTCTGGGGCTTAGCATTGCTTCCAGAATTATTGAAGAGCATCGGGGCTGGCTGGATGTAATATCAAACGAACTAGAGGGAACAACTTTCATCATTACTTTACCGATAAAGAGGCCGGATCTTGAGCAGAATTCTCATTATTGATGACGATGACCAGTTGCGGAAGAGTTTTAAAAAACTTTTGACCGAAGAGAGCTATAGTGTGGATAGCGCAGCTTCCGGAGAAGAAGGCATCAATATGATCCAAAATGAGATTCCTGATCTGGTTATGCTGGATATTCGCTTGCCCGGAATGAACGGCCTGGAAACATTTCAGGCCATACACAAAATTGAAGCAAAAGTCCCTGTTATTATCATGACCGCTTACAGCACAACAGATACAGCTATCGAAGCAACCAGGATAGGGGCATTCGACTATATACTCAAACCGTTCGATGTTTATGACGTGCTGGCCATAATAGAACGAGCCCTGAAAGCAGGTAGTCTTATGCAATCTCAGGTCGGCATTAATGCGACTCCTGAACAATTATTACAGGGAGCTATTATCGGCCAGAGCGAGCCTATGCAGAAAGTTTACAAGGCCATCGGGCGGGTGTCCTCAACCGATGCTACTGTACTTATCAGGGGTGAGTCCGGAACAGGGAAGGAACTTGTTGCTCGCGCTATCTATCAGCACGGCCTTAGAGAGAACAAACCCTTTCTCGTGATTAACTGCGTGGCGATTCCGGAAACCCTGCTCGAAAGCGAATTGTTCGGGTATGAAAAAGGGGCCTTTACCGGCGCTGACCATTGTCATGTGGGCAAAATCGAACAAGCCGACAAAGGAACGATTTTTCTTGACGAAATCGGCGACATGCCATTGAGCCTTCAGGCAAAGATACTGAGATTGCTTCAGGAAAAAAGCATAGAACGACTTGGAGGATGTGAAACTATTCCTGTGGATGTGCGCATTATAGCTGCTACTAACCATGACCTTGAAGCTGCAATTGCCGAGGGCCGGTTTCGTAAGGACATTTACTACCGTATAAAGGTGGTAACTATCTGGATTCCCCCGCTCCGTGAACGGCGGGAGGATATACCACTTCTCGTAGAGTATTTCCTGTCGCAGTATGCGGCAAAGGTTAGTATTGACAATCCCGGAATTACAAGCGGGGCAAAAACATTGCTTGCAAATTATCCCTGGCCGGGCAATGTTCGTGAGCTTGCCAATACAATTCAAACAGCATTGATATTTAACCATGGTGCGCCTCTTAATTCTGAGGATATTATAAATGCTATCGGCGCAGATCATTTTGGCAATGAGCTCGATGAGAATAACAGGGAACAAATTTTGCGGCAATGGGTAGGCAGGGAACTAAGCGTAAAGGACAGGGAAAATATATTTGAATCATGTATGGATAATTTTGCCTCAATTCTCATCAGCGAAGCTCTCACTCTCACCGGAGGCAACCGCTCCCGCGCAGCCAAACTCCTGGGTATTTCCAGGCCTACCTTGCATTCAAAGATTGAAAAATACAATATTAAACTCAAAACATCTGTTGAAGAAGATCTGTCTTAATAAAGCGAGCTAAAAAGCTTCAAGTCTTCCATGATACAACACAATTTCTTGCGGCGTGTAATTTGACTAAATACAATTTTGCTGGTAAAATATAATATTACAGACCTCGTTAAAAATGTGTAGCCGTTCACGGCTTGAAACTTGATATTGGCAAGTAGAAATTAGGGAGAGATGAAACGAGTTTACGAGTTGGATGTCTACAAACTGGCGAAAGAGTTATCAGATATGGTTTGGCACAACTTTGATAAGTGGAACAAAAAGGTTCAGGCCAAATTTCCAATTTCCAATTTCTATTTTCTAATTTCAACGTTCCGTGAACGGTTGCAAAAATGTTAATTTTTCATTTCAAGAAATTATTTCCCATTGTCGCATTCTTGTTGTTTGGAGGCATTACAGTTGCCTTATGGCAAAATCAAAACAGCCACAGGCGCGAACTGATTTTTCGGCATACGGAAACCTCTGCGCAGCAGATACGGATTCGTGTGGAAGACCTGATGAACACCCGTATGGCTTCTCTTGAACTACTGGCCGGGAGATGGGTCGAAAGGAAGCCCCCCGATTTTAGCCAAAAGCGTTTTCTTCAGTTTGCCAAAGCCTTTTACACCCATTTTCCTGGATTTAGTGGAATAAACTGGATCGATCCTGAGGGTGTGATTCAATGGGTCTTCCCGGAGAAGGAAAATGCGGTTTTAAAGGGCAAGGTTGTTCACAAGCACAGCGATTCCCGTTACCGGAACACTTTTGAAAAGGCCGGGCAAGACCTTGAATGCTCTCTCACACCTTGTATCGAGCTTTATCAGGGCTGGTTGGGCTTTGAAGCATTCCGGCCTTTGATCTATGACGGCAGGATTCAAGGATATCTGAACGGGGTTTTCCAGGTTAAGAAGATCATGGATATCTGCCTGGCCAAAAACATTTTTAAGGATTTTTGTGTAAGGCTCTATGAAGACGGGCAGTTGATTTACATAAACGGGAGACGAGGCGAAATAAACCCTAAAGATAAGAGGCTGCATGTGCTTCAAGAGATTCATTTTTCCGGAAAGACGTGGCAACTGGAGCTCGAACCCAAAACAGCCGATTACAAATCATTAGCTATCCGGAATCTTCCGTTCCTGATTTTTGGCCTTGTCATCTCGGCAGTTTTCTCCTTTCTGCTTCATCTTCTCTTGCGGCGGATGGAAATGTACAGAGAGGCGAGAGACAACGCTGTTCGTGAAGTCAGCCAGCGAAAACTTGCCGAAGAGGAGCTGCGGAAGACGCGTGACTATCTGGACAAACTGATCCAGTATGCCAATGCCCCTATTATCGTCTGGGACCCTGACCTGAAAATCACACGCTTCAACAGGGCGTTCGAGCATCTTACGGGTTATAGAGCCGAGGAAGTCATGGGCAATGAACTGAGCCTGCTTTTCCCTGAAACAAGTCGTGACAGATCGCTGCAAAAAATCGTCCGCACCTCACGCGGTGAACACTGGGAGTCGGTGGAAATCCCTATTCTTCGTAAGGATGGAGAGGTCCGGTTGGCCCTCTGGAATTCAGCAAATGTTTATGCGGAGGACAACACGACCCTTATGGCCACTATTGCCCAGGGTATAGACATCACCGAGCGAAAGCGTGCAGAGCAGGAAATACAGAATCTTCAGCTCTACAATCGTGGATTGATTGAAACAAGTCCTGATCCTTTGGTAACCTTCGATCAGAAAGGGATCATACTGGATGTGAACGAGGCTACAATTAAAGCAACCGGCAGAACTCGAGAAGAGCTGATAGGAACCCTATTTGCTGATTATTTTACAGATCCTGAAAAGTCACACAAAGGGGCGATGTTGGTCTTTGAAACCGGAGGTGTCCGGGATTACGAGCTGGTTATGAAGGTGGATGGAAGCGAGACCATTGTTTCCTACAATGCTTCGGTGTATGAAGATCAGACGGGACAGGTAGTTGGCGCTTTTGCCGCAGCCCGCGACATCACCGATCAAAGGAGACTCGAACAGGAACGTGAAGTCTTGCTCAATGAGCTGTCCGATAAAAACGAAGAACTCGAAACCTTTGTATATTCTGTCTCTCATGATCTAAAAACCCCCATTGTTACCATTGAGGGTTTTATCGGCGCCATGCGTGAAGATTTTGGGGATCAGATATCAGAGGAGCAAGAAAAGTATATCAAGTATATGAGCGATGCAGCCCTGAAAATGGAGGCCCTGATCAATGACCTGCTGGAATTCTCCCGTATCGGACGTATGACTGAAAAAAAGAGCAAGTTCTCTTTTGCCGGTATTGTAAAAGAGGTCTTGAAAACGCTTCAACCTCAGATCAAGGCAAGGGGTATTGAGGTGGACATTCAGGAAGATCTTCCGGATATCTACGGTGAGAAAAAGCGGTTTATACAGGTCATGGAGAACCTGTTGACAAATGCTGTTAAATATATCGGAAAAGAGAACCCCTGTCCGCGTATTGATATCGGAGTTCAGTATCGCGACAGCCAAAAGCTGTTTTTTGTCAGCGACAACGGCATCGGTATTGAGGAGAGCTATTTTGAAAAAATTTTTCAGGTCTTCCAGCGGCTGCCGTCCGCAAAAAGGGTTGGAGAAGGAACCGGCATCGGCCTTGCGATCGTAAAGCGGATTATCGAACACCACGGGGGGAGTATCTGGGTTACATCAAAGCCTGGAGAGGGAAGCACTTTTTTCTTTACCATTAATGATAAGGAGACTTAAACATGGATTATCAACCTTCAAACATCCTGCTTGTAGAAGACGAGGAAGCTCATGCGCAACTAACCAAACGTGCAATTAGAAAGGCCGGCAATGCAAACCGGATCGATGTTGTATGCGATGGAGAAGAGGCGCTTGATTATCTCTTCAACGGCGGAAAATACGCTGATAAGTCTAAGTACCCGTGCCCTGGCTTGATCCTGCTGGACATCAAGCTGCCGGGCATTGATGGAATAGAGGTTTTGCAAAAGATCAAGCAGCATCCGAATCTGAAGAAGATCCCTGTGATCATGCTCACCACGTCGGAGCGGGAAGAAGATATTGCCCGGTCTTATGATTATCATGCCAACAGCTACCTGACCAAGCCGGTGGGATTCAAGGAGTTTGAGGAAAAAATCGGGCAGATCGATTTTTACTGGATGATTCTCAACAAACCCCCTGTGTTGGAAGAGTAAAGATTTTTTAAACGGCCCACGCTTATGGAAACTTTAAGGCTTATCATCATTGAAGACGAAGAAGCGCATTTCAGCCTCATGAAACGGGCGATTGCCAATAACCTGCCAAATGTATCAATATATCATTTCTCGGAGGCCGGCGCCTGTCTTGAAAAACTTGATGAGATCATGCCCGACATAATTATCAGCGATTATCTTATGCCGGGCATGAATGGAATCGAGTTTTTGGAAGCTTTAAATCGCAGCAACAAACAAATTCCTGTCATAATGACCACAGGTCAGGGTGATGAAGATATTGCCGTAAAGGCCATGAAACTTGGGGCATGGGATTATCTGGTAAAGTCTGCCGATTTCTTTACCCTGCTCCCAAGTGTTATTGAAAAGGTTGTTCGAGAATTCAAGCTTAAGGAATCACTGCGCAAATCTGAAAGGCGATTCCAGGATCTGGCTGAGAGAACATCGGATTGGATATGGGAAATGGATGCACAAGGCATGTATACCTATTCCAACCCCGTAGTTCAACGCATTTTAGGATATCGTCCTGATGAGGTAATCGGCAGGCGCTTTTATGATTTCTTTTTTGAAAAAGAGAAAGATGCCTTAAGACATAATGCCTTTCAAATCATAGCCAAAAGAAGGCCGTTCTCCGCCTTTGAAAATTTCCTTATACACAGAGATGGGCATGAAGTCATTGTGGAAACCAGTGGCGTTCCATTCTTTGACAAAGCAGGAAACCTTTTAGGCTATCGTGGCATTGATCGGGACATTAGCGCTCGCAAGCGGGCCGAAGAACGTGTTCGGAGTCTCTCGCAACAACTGATGAGGACGCAGGAAATCGAACGGCAACGGCTTTCCTGTGATCTGCATGACCATCTGGCTCAAGAGCTCTCTGCCTTAAAAATCAGCCTTGACACCCTTTTTGACGACAGACAAGAAGCTTCGATCGAAACAAGGCAAGTAGTTTCCGATTTATCCAAAATGGCACACAGAATCATTATGAATGTGCGGGAAATGGCTTATGGCCTGCGTCCTGTTGGATTGAATCACCTGGGACTGGTTCAGACCATTGCTCAATATTGCGAAGATTTCTCAGCGAAAAACAGAACAAAGGTTGATTTTTTTTCAGCCGGCATAGATGAATCAAAACTGGATATTGATACAAAGATCATGCTTTACCGTCTGATTCAGGAAGGGCTGAACAACATCAAAAAACACGCCTGTGCCGGCAGCGCCGTTATCAGATTAATCAGGTCCTTTCCTGACATTATTCTTCGCATAGAAGACAATGGCAAGGGATTTGACGTTAAGAAGCAATTGGCGGACACATTTGATGAAAAAAAGATGGGACTCCGGATCATGGAAGAAAGGGTGGGCTTTCTTAATGGAAAAATCAAAATCGAGTCCCGCGTGATGCAGGGCACGAAAGTTCTGATAGAGATACCTTGCATGGAGGTAACTCAATAACTCAAGTTTCGCATGGAGAAAGAGATTGGGTAAAAAGAAAACCGTCTTGATTGTTGATGATCATCCTCTTTTCAGAGAGGGTCTTAAGTCAATTCTGGCAAACTGCTCCGGGTTTGAGGTGATCGGAGAAGCGGCAAACGGTCGTGAAGGGGTAAGAAAGGCAAAGAAACTCAAGCCCGACCTGGTGGTGATGGATCTTTCTTTGCCGGATCAAAGCGGCATCGACGTTACCCGCAAGATAAGGAGCATTCTGTCCGAGACACGCATTATGATGTTGAGCATGCACTCCAAAATCGATTATATTACCGAGGCATTTCGAGCCGGTGCAACAGGATACGTGGTCAAGGAATCAGCTTCTGAAAGGCTTGTTGAGTGCCTGGAGGCCATATCAAAAGGTGAGTATTTTTTAGACACCTCTATTTCTCATAAGGTGGTCAAAAGCCTTATGGAATCAGATAAAAAAGAAGCAAAGATCACGGATGCAGGCTACGATACCCTGACTCCCCGCGAGCAGCAGGTCATGCGCCTGCTGGCCGATGGGCTTTCCGCCAAAGATATCGCCAAAGAGCTTTTTATCAGCCCTAAGACCGTTGAAAATCACAGAACAAATATCATGAATAAGCTTGACCTTCACAGCGCCATGGAACTGGTCCGGTATGCGGCAAGGCTTGGCCTGATCGACGTAGACCTCTGGAAAGGCTAGGACAAAATCCCACCTCCTGGGAAATTCCCTCATAAAAATGAGCCCCTCCCTCTATTTACAAGTCAGATTTAGTCGAGTAGTTAAATAATCAAGTCGTCGACCACTCAACCACTCGACCACTCGACAACTCGACCACTCGACCACTCGACCACTCGACCACTCGACAACTCGACAACTCGACCAATTCTCTACTCGACCACTCAACTCCGCCTCAGGCGGATGAGCAAAGCGAACCAATGAAAAAGAATTTTCTGGATATAACAGAGCTGATCAGAAGTATTCAGCGCGCTGAAGGAAATGTTGATTGTTTCCGCAGGTCACAGGGATTTTGTGACCGGTTGGACTGCGCATGGCGCAGGTACTGCCTTGAAACGCAACAACCGGTTTTCTTTGAGAAAAACGGATAGGATGAGGAGGAATGTTGAAAGGAGGATGTATCATGGCGGCAAATTTTAAGATCTTCGTTCACAAAAACAGCGAAAATCTGCACCTAAAATTAATAGGTGATTTCGATGGGAGTTCGGCACACGAACTGCTCAATGTTTTAAAAAGCAACTGCATCGGCGCTTCAAAAGTCTTCATACATACAAGCTGCCTGAAACGCATATATCCTTTTGGCCGGGAAATATTACATAAAAAGCTTGAAGCCTTAAACAAGCGGTCTGTTTCAGTCTTATTTACAGGAGAAGAGGCGCCGCAACTGGCTCCGGAAAACAACAGATTCTTTCGGGTTATGGGGTAAAGACAATGATACAAACAGCATTAAGTGCAATAGAAAAGGATTTATCGTTATTTTACGACCATGAAAGTTATATAGATTATTGCCTCGAACTCGCACAGGATAAGCTTTTTTCTTATAAGACCATTTCCAGCATCAAAAAGCATGAAGCAGATATCAATATCTATGAAAACATAGATTTTTTGGAGGAACCAAGAAACATCAGCATACTGGATGAAAATTGCCTGACAAATTCGGATTATGTTAGAGCGTATAAATGTATTCTTGAAGGCAGGTTATTTTCAGAGCATGCTGCTGCAGGCGAGGCAACACGGCTCGGCCTTGGCGCTAAATACTTGATCAATATTGCCAGAGAACTTCCGGTCGAGAAAATTGCGGAAATCATGATCAGAGAAAGAGGTTCCCGTGTTTTTCTGGATGAGGTTTTGAAAAAAGCAGGCTGCCATCCGGAAAAATTATTGCCGCTATCCCTTGGCACAAGACATATGCTACAGTTTTCATTTGATATTTATAAACTTGCGAAAACTTATGGATATAATCCGAAAGAGGTTCTTTTAAGGCAAAAAATGCTTGTTGTGCTTAATGAAGCTACTATTGATAAGATCATCATGGAGTTTATGATCAATAACTTCTTTGGCTTTAAGAGGGAAAATGTCTTGTTCATGGCCCAGAAAGCATACCGCGGCATAAATCCGGTTAATGGCAGGTTTATTTATGATAAAAATGCGCCAAAACGCCTCCATAATCATGGCCAGATGGTTATACAGCAAACAATGGACGACCAGATTTTCAGAGTTGATATGAAAGGTCGCAAGGCATATCTTGCAAGCTGGGAATTCGGAGAAATCTTAAAAGAGATGGACGACAAGATCTCCTATAATATTGAGGACCTGGGGTATCTTACAGGTTCAATTGATTATGAGAGTCTGGCATTTGCATTAAAAAAAGGCGAAGACGGCTGCAGGATGATAATGGAAGTTGTCAATAACGATCAGGAAAACCCTCAAAAAGGCGGAATGACGGCTTTTGACAGTCTTCTTGGAAAAAATGTGATGATAGAGGCTTTCCAGCTTAAGGGTCTAAAAAACCATGAAATAAAATATCTCAACAAGAACTTTAACCATTATCCGGAGCCTTATGAATCATGGTCAATATTAAAGGAATATGGTTTAAACATGCCTCTATCCGTTAAGAATGGCTATATCTATTTCCAGCCTGTTCAGGGTGACATTAATTTCTTTGTAAGCACTGAATTCTTCAGAAGAAAAGTATTAAAACCAATAAAAGCATGGAAGTCTCCTGCAACAACGCCACTTGCAATTAAGAATATGCGCATGCAGGACAGGCAGAAAGGGTTTAAGGAATACGCTGAATTTTTTCTGGGCACAAGGCTTTTCTATCCGGTAGTTTTTTCGGTTTGATCGAAGAGGGAGGGTAACCGTTCACGGTTAATCCTCTCAAATCCCCTCTAACAAGAGGGGTGGACGCGAAGCGGACGGGGTGTGTGTAAAAGGATGTAGCAGCATATCATAAGAACACACCCCTAAATCCCCTCTTATTAGAGGGGACTTGAAAACTATCTAACCGCACAGGTCGAAAAACTGTGAACTGTGAACCGACAACCGTGAACGGTTACCAGGAGGTTTAAGATGAAGAAAATAGTGATCAAAACAGATTGCCCTGAAGCTGATAATGTGTTAATTGGATGTATCAGGATGCTGTTTCCCGAGTCTGAGATCCAGATACTGCCGGTGGGGACTAAAAGCTTTAAAGATGCTTCGACGGCTTTGGAGTTTGCGACTGCGAATAAACAAAAAAGTCTTTGACAAAAAAGTCTGGTATAATTCTTTATTTGTTGAGCACAGCACATGGGAGGCTACACCATACACAACATGTGCTTTGAAAGGGTGGTTCTTTCGCTTCTTGTTACATCGCTGCATTGAACCACCCTTTTCTTTTTATTTCCAAGCCTTAAGCATCGCAATAAGTTCAGGTAAACTAAGAATCGTTCGGGCGATTCCATAATAATTTCACACGAACTTTTTCGACCTGTGCGGTTAGGATTTACCGTGTTTTTGTCAATGAGTTGATGGTTATGAAGGAAACGTCGTAGGGGCGGCTTTATGCCGCCCGCCAAATCGATTCGGGCGGGGTAAACCCGCCCCTACGGGAACCCGCCGATGAGGATTAGATCATTCGCAAGGGCTCAGGAATCAACTAACCGCACAGGTTGAACTTTTTGAGAACTTACTCTCAAACAAAAGAAAGGAAGATTGCCATGATAAAACAACTTTCCTTTACCAAGTACGAGCGCAAAATCCTTCCGAATTTCAGAGAGATGATCAGCAAGGCAGAATCTACCGAGGATGTGAAAAAGTTTTTCGTCTATACTGCCATCGAACTGTTCGAAGATATTTTTGAAGGAAAAATGGATTTTGAGTATGAGGATATCGCTCTTATGCCGGACAGCGACCCTCATTACAAGGTAAGCAAGCGGCTTCTTTCTTTGGAAGATTTTGCTTCCGCCTGGAATGATTCCGACCTGCCGGTCATAATTAAGCACCTGGCGGAATCGGCTATGCACCGGTACAAGCACCTGCAAAAATATCCGGAAAAGACCGAGGCCAAGATCAAGGGCCGGATCGGTCGCTCAGCGGCAGCAAAGAGCCTCAAGCTTCCATGAATAATTCAGACCGGATCATACAGAATCCTGCGCCTGGAACACACCTTCTTCTATTTCGGGGCGATACCATAACATTTACCATCTTGCTGCCTTGCAATAAAAAGGGGAGAGCCTGGGTTCGCACCAATATTGGTCATGCTGAAATCACGCGGGACGAGATAATAAAGGAGGTAATAAATGATGAGCCTCCTCTTGGGAAGGACTGGTTCGATATCCCGATGCCCTGGCTTGACGACCGGAAATTCCAGGTTGTTCTACCTCTTTGTGAAGTCGGGCATTTTCAGGCAAAGTGCATGTTTTTAAGCGAAGGTGAGTCTGATCCCATATGGCCGGATGGACCAAATACTGTTGTTAATGTTGAGCCGTCAGATACATGTTGCGCAAACATTATATACAATGCTTTTGTGCGGCAATTTGGGCCGAACAAGAAAGGCGGCAAAACCCTTGATCCGGCAAAAGAGACCTGTATCAAATCGCTCGACAGCTCCGGTTATTCCGTGATTCCGCCCTCAGGAACCTTTCGTGACATGATAAAGGAGCTTGATTTTATAATGGGAGAACTCGGCTGCCGGATTATTCAGCTCCTTCCGATCCACCCTACACCGGTCACATATGCCAAAATGGGGCGGTTTGGCAGCCCCTATGCGGCGCTGAATTTTACTTCTGTTGATCCGGCCCTTGCTGAATTTGACCCGTGCGCCACTCCCATGGAGCAGTTCATCGAACTGCTGGACGCAATTCATGAACGCTGCGGGGAAATTGTTATAGATATTGCTATCAACCATACAGGCTGGGCTGCCGCTCTCCATGAAACACACCCTGAGTGGCTTGTCAGGGATAAAGAAGGACGCATTGAAGCTCCGGGAGCATGGGGCACAATATGGGAAGACCTGACAAGGCTGGATTATACCCGCAAGGATTTGTGGAAATACATGGCGGAAGTATTTCTTTTATGGTGCGGACGGGGAGTGGACGGCTTTCGTTGCGATGCAGGCTACATGATTCCTGTGGCTGCCTGGAAGTATATTGTTGCCGTTGTCCGGGACCAATATCCTGACACGATTTTCATTCTCGAGGGACTTGGCGGAAAGATTTCTGTTGCTCGTGACATATTAAGCAAGGCGAATTTCAACCAGGCATACTCAGAACTGTTCCAAAATTATGACCGCGGCCAGATCGAAGCATATCTTCCGGGGGCTATTGAAATATCCCAAAAAGATGGAATTATGATCCATTTTGCCGAAACTCACGATAACAATCGCCTAACTGAACGTTCAAATACCTTTGCCAGGATGCGTACTGCCCTTTGCGCGCTTTGCTCTCATAACGGGGCCTTTGGTTTTGCCAATGGCGTGGAATGGTTTGCAACGGAAAAAATCGATATCCATGGCGCCACTTCCCTTAACTGGGGAGCGGAGATTAGCCAGGTTCAACATATCCGCCGCCTAAATAAACTGCTTAAAGCCCATCCTGCTTTTCATGACATGACAGAGTTGAGATTTATTCAACAGGGCGGTGGAAATCAGATCGCCCTGCTGCGGCGCCATATCCCTTCCGGCAAGAAGCTTATAATAGTTGCAAACCTTGATGATAAAAACAAAACCATAGCCGCATGGGAGCCGCTGCAGGCCGGCATGACAGGTTTGGTTTATATTGATCTTCTTACAGAAAAGGAGATTACCGTTACCGGGTCAGGTGGGGCGCATAATTATCTCCTTGAACCTGGCCAGGTTCTTTGCCTTACCGACAATAAAAACGATATTGATCTTTTGCAGGATGCGGCTTTTCCGGACTTTATTATTCCGGAACGGATAGTAAGGCAGCGGCTTCGCGCCAAAGCTCTTGACGTGTTCTGTTTTTATAATGAAATAGACTCACAGGAAGTCAGCGTTCTGAAAGACTTTGATCCCGATTATGCAGCGCGGCAATTAGCTGATAATCCTGTTGAATACTGCCGCAGTGTTAACTGCCTGAGCAAGGAGCCGCGGGTTATAAACTGGCAATGGCCCCGTGACGCAAGGCGGGAAGTAATGCTGCCTCCGGATCATTTTTTGATGGTACGCTCCAGCGCTCCATTTTGCGCAGAGATTGTGGACAAAGATCATACTATATTACATGAAAAAAGCCTTCAATGTTCTGACGGGTCCTTTTTTACCCTTTTTACTCCACTGTTACCCTCATCGACCCTTCGTTCCAATATTCTGAAGCTGTCTGTTTACAACCAAGGGCGGTGTGAGCATCTTGAGGCTCCTCTGCTTTTTTTGCCACGGCCGGAGGATGTCAGGGTAAAAAGGATATATTGCAGATCTGAAATACTTCGCAGTCCCCTTTTATTGTTAGGTACAAACGGCCGTGGTGGCATGCTTCGCGCCAATGTTACCTGGGGAAATTTAGGCAGCCGGTATGACGCCCTTCTTGCCGCAAACTTAAATCCTGAATTTCCGGAAGACAGGAGAATTATGTTTACCAGGTGCAGGGCATGGGTGGTGTTTCAAGGTTATTCCCAGGAAATCTCAATCGATTGCATTGATTCATTCTGCTTTGATTATAATTCCAGTGGGTTGTGGAGATACTTTATTCCAACAGGCCAGGGTGAACATGTTTTGCTTGCTGTAAGAATTGAGATGATTCCAGGGGGAAATGCCGTAAAAATACTATTTTTCCGGCATTTGTCTGAAGGTAAGAAAGGGAAGCTGGCAGACAGTCAGCGGATAAAGCTTATACTTCGGCCTGATATAGAAGACCGCAACTTTCATGAAAGCACAAAAGCATATCAGGGGCCGGAACTTCTTTGGCCAAAAGCTGTTACAATACACCCCGGAGGGTTTACTTTTTCCCCTGCAACAGGGCATTCGCTCAGCATTGAGATTTCCAGAGGCAGGTTTATCAGTGAGCCTGAATGGCATTACATGGTGCGCCGGCCTGTGGATGCTGAGCGTGGAATCGATCCTGATTCGGATCTGTTCAGTCCGGGTTATTTTACCGCCTTTCTAAAAGGTGGTCAGACTGCGGAGCTTTATGCCGGTATTGTGGGATCTCAAAAGGAGAAGAGATTACCAATAAAAGCAACAAGCAATAATCCTGAATGTCTGCCTGAATGTCTGATTGATGACGGTGATTCATGGAAGTTGAATGAAGCCCTGAAAAGGGCTCTGGATCATTATATGGTGAAGCGGGGAAACTTAAAAACAGTGATTGCCGGATATCCCTGGTTTTTGGATTGGGGGCGGGATGCCCTTATTTTTGCACGGGGTTTGATCGCGGCGGGTAATAGCGGAGATGTCAGGGACATTTTGCATCAGTTCGGACGGTTTGAGAAACAAGGGACTCTTCCAAACATGATCAGGGGTGAAAGCCCTGAAAACAGGGACACGTCCGACGCATCTCTCTGGTATTTTGTGGCCTGTTCCGATCTTATAAATGCTGAAAAAAGTGAGGCCTTTCTTGATGCGCAGTGCAACGGCCGGACAATTCGCGAGATACTTCTTTCCATTGGGCGCTCTATGATCGCCGGCACTTTCAATGGCATACGGATGGACCAGGAATCGGGCCTTATTTTCAGTCCTGCCCATTTTACATGGATGGACACCAACCATCCGGCAGGCACTCCCCGGGAGGGATATCCGATTGAAATCCAGGCGCTCTGGTTTTTTGCCCTTTCCTTTTTGGCGCGTGTTGATAACAGTGGCAAAGAGGGTGAATGGGAGAAGATTGCCGTACAGGTTCGTTTGTCAATTTATGAATTATACTGGATGGAAGAGGAGGGATATCTGTCGGATTGTCTTCACGCCTGTTCCAAAAAGCCGGCCAGGCAGGCGGACCGCGACGATGCACTGCGGCCAAATCAGCTTTTGGCGGTAACGCTGGGGGCTGTAACAGATAAAAGAGTCGTCCGCAAAATTGTGGCAGCATGTGAAGAACTTCTGATTCCCGGCGCTATTCGGAGCCTGGCTGACAGGCCTGTGCACTATCCTCTTGAAATAGTTTATAATGGAGCTATAATTAATGATCCGTATAATCCATACTATGGGGAATATACCGGAGATGAGCATACAAAACGGAAGCCGGCATACCACAACGGTACTGCCTGGACCTGGCTCTTTCCCACATTTTGCGAGGCATGGGTCAAGGCATATGGGGAGAATGGAAAAGAGACCGCCTTGGCATGGCTTGGCGGCAGTACCAGGCTCATAGATCTGGGGTGCGCCGGCCACGTGCCGGAGATTTTGGATGGGGATTTTCCTCACAAGCAAAGGGGATGTGACGCACAAGCCTGGGGGGCAAGCGAACTTCTGCGGGTGTGGATAGAATTGATTGATGATTGTTGATTTAAGGATTAAAAGTGATAACATTCTTTAATTCGTCCCGCCAGGCGGGACTAAATTCTCAAATTATGAATTTTAAGAGAATTATATTATAAGCTACGTTAAGCGATTAGCTGTTAGCTGTTAGCAATTAGCCCTTGGCTCTTATGAAATATGCATTCGTACCTAAGATAAGCTCTTAGCAATTAGCGGTTAGATCTTATTATTTCGGGTGTTTACCAGCGATTCGATTTTCACCCATCGGGTGAAATGTTGACCTTTAGCAATATATTGAAATTATTGTGCTAACTGCTAAAAGCTAACCGCTAAAAGCTCAATTGAGGTAATAACATCTTGATATAGTTTGACTAATAGCTAAAAGCTAATGGCTAATCGCTCATTTTAGGTATAATTTTGGTGTCTTTGTGTCTTCGTGGCAAGGCGCCCGAGTAGTTACGTTTAAAGAGGATATGAAACAATGGATCACTTTCAAACATATCAGGTAGTCCCAAATATCCCCGAGCAGCTCTCTTTTCTCGAAGCGCTCTCCCGAAACCTTTGGTGGTCATGGAAGCAAGGTGCCGTGGAGCTCTTCCGCCGGATCGATCCACGGCTCTGGGAAGAGTCGGAACGGAATCCCATTGTTTTTTTAACGCGTATTTCTCAAGCTCGCTTTGAGGAACTGGCAAAGGATGACAGTTTTCTTGCACACCAGGAGCGGGTGAAAGAGCGCTTTGAAAAACGGGCCTGTGCTGCTGCGGACTGGTCTGAATGTTTATCAGGAAAAGAGGGAGTAATTGCCTATTTTTCCATGGAGTTCGGAATTCATGAGAGCCTTCCTTTATTTGCCGGGGGGCTTGGCATCCTTAGCGGTGACCATTTGAAAGCCTCATCCAACATGGCTCTTCCTCTGGTAGGGGTAGGCCTTCTCTATCGACAGGGCTACTTTCGCCAGTTTCTTGATCAGGAGGGATGGCAGCAGCAGGAGTATCCGGAAATCGATCTTTATAATCTTCCTATAGAAAGGGCCATGGATCATTCTGGAAAAGAGATACATGTTTCTGTGACAGGGCCGGATGGTGAAATCCATGCGGTTGTCTGGATGATCAGGGTCGGCTGTATTCCCCTTTATCTGCTCGACACCAATCTGGCGGAAAATTCCCGCAAAATCCGGGACATCACCTCCAGGCTGTATGCCGGCGATCCTGAGATGCGGCTGGCTCAGGAGGTGCTGCTTGGAATCGGTGGGATGCGCGCCCTTGCGGCTATAGGGATCAATCCGGCGATATGCCATATGAACGAAGGGCATTCCGCTTTTTCCAGCCTGGAACGGCTCGCTCAAATCATGTCGAAGTATAACATAGATCTAAAGACAGCTCTTGAGATCGTTCCAAGAACCAATATCTTTACCACACACACACCGGTGAACGCCGGTTACGATAAGTTTCCTGCTGATCTCGTAAAACCGTATCTTCGCCCCTTGCAGGAACGTTTGGGGACTACAGAGGACGAAATTTTATCATGGGGGCAACCTGTGGGGTCTGATCCGAACGGGCATCTTTCCATGTTTGTTCTGGGGCTTCGTATGTCCCAGTACTGCAACGGGGTCAGCCGGCTGCACGGAAAAGTTGCACGAAGGATGTGGTCGCATGTCTGGCCTGAGAGACCCGAAGATGAGACTCCAATCTCCCATATTACAAACGGGGTGCATCTCCAGTCGTTTCTTTCAAATGAATATACCATGCTTTTTGAACGCTACCTCGGGCCTGACTGGTTCATGAGTTTGCGAACGACAGATAATATCAAACGGATCGATGAAATGTATGATGAAGAGCTGTGGCGAGCCCATGAAATGAATCGTTCCCGCCTCATTGGCGCCTGTCGCAAACTGATGGCAGGGCAGTACGGACGGCGAAATGCTCCAAAAGCGGTTATGGAAGAGGTAGAATCGGTACTGGATCATGATATATTGACCATTGCTTTTGCCCGCCGCTTTACTGCCTACAAGCGCGCCAACCTCCTGCTAAATGATCCGGAACGATTCGAAGCGATCCTTAATTCCAAGACACATCCTGTGCAGTTTATCTTTGCAGGAAAAGCCCATCCCAAAGACCATGAAGGAAAGGAACTGATCAAACGGCTTATTGAGTTTTCCCAAAGACTGAACGTGCGCCACAGAATCGTCTTTCTCGAAAACTACAATATGCATATTGCACGGCACCTGGTGCAGGGGGCGGATGTATGGCTCAACACCCCAAGACGTCCTTTTGAAGCATGCGGCACGTCCGGCATGAAGGCCGCTATAAACGGCGTTCTCAACGTGAGCATCCTCGACGGATGGTGGGATGAGGCATACTCCGAGGGCAGTGGGTGGCGCATCGGCAAAGGTGAAGAGTACGCTGATCCGCAGTATCAGGACTCTGTAGAAAGCCAGGCTCTTTATAATATACTGGAAAATGATGTGATCCCATCTTTTTATGAAAGAAAGAACGTATCCTATCCTGTCAGGTGGGTTAAGATGATGAAAGAGTCGATGAAGATGGCTATGCTGGGTTTTTGCAGCCTTCGGATGGTGAGCGAATACAATGAACGTTTTTATATTCCAGCCGCAAAACGGTTAAAGCCCCTGCTTAAAAACAATGCCGAAGAAGCCAGAAATCTGGCTGCCCAGCACGAACGGCTCCGCGCTAACTGGGATAGTATCCGGATTGAGCCTCCGGTGAGGGAGGGAGATGGTCCTTTTCGAGCCGGAGAGGCCTTTCGCGTAAATGTTAGCGTACATCTCGGAAAACTTAGGCCGGAAGAGGTGGAAGTTCAGCTCTTTTACGGAAAGCTGAAAGCTATAGACAAATTGTCGGAGAGCCATACCAGGCAGATGACTATAGAGGAAGAGAGGGGAAGTGGAAAGTACCTTTACGCTTGCGCCATTACCTGCAACGCTTCAGGCAGGTATGGTTTCACTGTCCGGGCAATACCAAGCGGAGATGACAGAATCAAATTTACTCCGGGACTTATTACCTGGGCACCGTAAGACAATGGATTGACTATTGTCGATTGATGATTGTCGATTTGTGGAATCGCTTCGCTCTGTCTTTTTGTTATAAAATTAATAGAATATTTATCCCGTGAAATACGGCAGTCCATTTCACTGGGACCTTCAATCATCAATCGACAATCTTCAATAATTATATAAGGAGCAGGCCATGGCAGGCCCTTCAAAGACCCCTCGTATTCTTATTGTGACTCCTGAAGTCACATATCTGCCAAATGGAATGGGTAATATCGCCAATCTTCTTTCCGCCAAGGCAGGAGGGCTTGCCGATGTTTCAGCGGCGCTGGTCAGCGCTCTGTTCGAGCAGGGGGCCGACGTTCACGTGGCTCTTCCGGATTACCGTACCATATTTAGCAGAGGCGTTCCAGCGTCCCTCCCTCCCCTTATCATAAGGGAGCTGAACAGCATCAGGAGCAGAATGCCTGACGAAAGGATCCACCTTGCCGAAGACAGAGCCTTTTTCTATATGAACCATATTTACTCCAATTATGGGATAGAAAACATTAAGATTTCCCTTGCTTTTCAGCGGGAGGTTATCAACAACATCATCCCGCATGTGTGGCCGGATCTCATCCATTGCAACGATTGGATGACCGGTCTGATTCCGGCAATGGCAAGACAGTTGGGCATCCCCTGTCTTTTCACGGTCCATAACATCCATACTGTGAAAAGCCCCATGTCTCACATCGAATACGAAGGTATTGATGCTGCATCATTCTGGCGGCATCTTTTTTTCGAGTACCCTCCATCCTCCTATGAAGAAATCAGAGACTCAGACCCGGTAGATTTCCTTGCAAGCGGGATATTTGCCGCCCACTTTGTCAATACCGTAAGTCCAACCTTTCTGGCGGAAGTAGTTGAAAACCGGCACGATTTTGTGGAGAGGCCCCTGCAACAGGAACTGGCCAACAAATGGAATGCCGGATGTGCTGTTGGAATACTCAATGCTCCTGACCCCTCTTTTGATCCTGCCTCTGACAGGGCTCTGGTTCGGCGGTACGGTGCAAAAGATCATGTTGAAGGAAAACTGGAGAACAAGCGAATTCTCCAGAAGAGATTAGGGCTTATCCAGGATACAAGCGCTCCGGTCTTCTTCTGGCCTTCCCGTCTCGATACGATTCAAAAGGGATGCCAGTTGTTAGCCGAGATCCTCTATAATGTTGTCTCCGGCTACTGGGAGCGGAATCTGGAGATCGTATTTGTGGCCAATGGAAATTTTCAAGAGCATTTCAAACAGATAGCGCAGTTTCATAAGTTATACAGCCGTGTGGCAATATGCGATTTCGATGAAGAATTAGCCCGTCTGGTATATGCAGCTTCAGATTTTATATTGATGCCTTCACGTTTTGAACCGTGCGGTCTTCCACAAATGACAGGTCCAATCTACGGGTCACTTCCTGTGGCTCACGATACAGGAGGGATACACGATACAATCGTTCACATGGATGTAGACGCCAATAGGGGTAACGGCTTCCTTTTCGAGACTTTTGACTCAAACGGTTTGTTCCGGGCCATCAAAGAGGCCATGCGTTTTTACGATCTGCCCCAAAAAGTAAAGAAACTGCAGGTTGAGCGGATAATGATGCAGAGCGCTGCTACCTTCAATCATGCTGTTACAGCGCGTAGGTATATTGATCTTTACGAAAAGATGTTAACGCGTCCCTTGATTTAGTCGAGTGGGGAATTAGTCGAGTAGTCGAGGAGTCGAGTGGGAAATTAGGCGCGTGGTCGAGTGGGGAAATGGTCGAGTGGAAAAATAGTCGAGTGGTCGAGTGGGGGAACGTGGAACGGGGAAAGATGGTAGGGCCGTCCTACGTGGCGGCTGTTTTTGATAATCTGCGAAAATCTGCGTAATCTGTGGATGGGGAATTAGTCGAGTGGAGGATTTCAAACAGCGTGACAATTGACAATGAATCCGTCTTTGGCAAAGCAGATGATCTATTAAAGTATCTTCTGGAGAGCGATCCATTTCTGCGGCCGTATGAGGAAGCCCTTAAGCGGCGCATAGAGCATATCCACGAGACGGAAAGAAGGCTTACTCAGGGGAAAATAAGCCTGGCTGAGTTTGCCGCAGGCCATGAATACTTTGGACTGCATTTCTCCGACAATGAGT
This sequence comes from Desulfobacterales bacterium, assembly GCA_030610995.1. Taxonomy (GTDB): domain Bacteria; phylum Desulfobacterota; class Desulfobacteria; order Desulfobacterales; family ETH-SRB1; genus Desulfaltia. The sequence goes on along the minus strand of JAUWQO010000025.1, from coordinate 3,791 downwards.
GGATATTCAGGGAATGGGCGCCTAACGCCGACGCAGTATATATGGTTGGAGATATGACAGGCTGGCTGGAAAAAGAGGCATTTGCCCTGGATCGGATCAAAAGTGATGGTGTATGGGAAATCCGTATGCCTGAAGGGACGTTGAAACATGGTGATCTTTACCGGCTTCGCATACACTGGCCAGGCGGAGAGGGGGATCGGATACCTGCATATGCAAGACGTGTGGTTCAGGATCCGGAAACATTGATTTTTAATGCTCAGGTCTGGCTGCCTCCTTCACCATATCAGTGGAAATGCAACGATTTTCAGCCCGTACAAACACCTCTGTTTATTTACGAAGCCCACGTGGGTATCGCGCAGGAAAAGCAAAAGGTAGGTTCCTATCGTGAGTTCACCAACCGAATCCTTAAGCGGATAATTAAGGCCGGATATAATACATTACAGTTGATGGCGATTCCTGAGCATCCTTACTACGGGTCCTTTGGGTACCATGTTTCAAGCTTTTTTGCCGCTTCCTCTCGGTTCGGGACACCGGAGGAACTAAAGGAGTTGATCGACGCAGCCCACACAGCAGGCCTCGCAGTGATAATGGATGTAGTCCATTCCCATGCTGTATCCAATGAAGTGGAAGGCCTCAGCCGCTTTGACGGTACTTACTATCAATATTTCCACGAAGGCCCCCGCGGGTTTCACGAAGCCTGGGATTCCAGATGCTTTGATTACGGTAAATACCAGGTTCTTCATTTTCTCCTTTCCAACTGTAAATTCTGGCTTGATGAATACCGTGTTGACGGGTTTCGTTTTGACGGAATAACCAGTATGCTTTATTTTCACCACGGTCTGGGCAAGGCCTTTACTTCGTATGCCGATTATTTTGACGACAGCGTTGACGAGGAAGCCCTGGTTTATCTAACCCTTGCCAACCAACTCATTCATAATGTGCGTCCTGGTGCAATTACAATTGCGGAAGATATAAGCGGCATGCCCGGGCTGGCTGCGCCGCTTTCAGTTAGTGGAGTCGGTTTTGACTACAGATTTGCAATGGGGGTTCCTGATTACTGGATACGGCTGACCAAGGATACAATGGATGAAAACTGGGATATGGGGAATCTCTGGCATGAGCTGATCAACCGGAGAGAGAATGAAAAAACCATCAGCTATGCGGAATCCCACGACCAGGCTCTCGTGGGGGACCAGACCCTTATATTCAGGCTTATCGGTTCAGACATATACGATCACATGAGTATTCATGACAGAAATATCAGGGTGGACAGGGGCATGGCTCTGCACAAGCTCATTCGTCTAATAACCCTTGCTACCGCAGGGAACGGTTATCTCAACTTTATGGGCAATGAATTCGGTCATCCTGAATGGATCGATTTTCCCCGCAAAGAAAACTCATGGTCATATCGCTATGCGCGTCGGCAATGGCATCTTGTTGATGATCCTGGGCTGAAGTATCCTCTTCTTGCCAATTTTGACCGCGATATGATCTCTTTGGCACAACATTACCGGCTTTTAGAGATTCCAGGACCGGCTCTTTTGTTTGAACATTTCGGTGATAAGGTAATAGCTTTTAAACGAGCAGGGCTATTATTCGTGTTCAATTTTCATCCATCCGAATCTTATGTCGACTATCGATTCAAGACACTGCCTGGAAAATACCGTATGGTCTTTAACAGCGATGCCGAGGAATACGGCGGACATGGACGGTTGCTTCCGGATCAACACCATGAGACATCCCTTGATATTTCAGGTGATGTTTCAGGAGGCGGGAAGTGGCATCTGATCAGTCTCTATCTTCCCACACGCACGGCCATTGTTCTGGAGAAGGTTGTAAGCCTTTCCTGTGCCACTGATACATCTCCTGCTCAATAGAGGTGATAAAGCCGTTGACATTTTACCGGCTATCTTATAAAATAATTATAGTTGTTTAGCCACAGATTCACCCCAGTATGATCATTCTGACCTACGGGGCAGGCACAGATGAACGCAGATAGGTTTAAATACAAGTAACCGTTCACGGTTCAGAGGTTCAAAGTTTAAGGTTAAACTGAATTAGCCACTGCGAGGCACGAGCGGGCAGGAAGCAAGATTGTACTGAACTTAAAAGCAAAAAGATGAAGAAAATCGCAAAGCGATTAACCTCTGAACCGTGAACCGTGAACCGTGAACGGTGAACGGTTACAGAATTATATTATATATCTTGGTGACTTTGTGGCTGAACTATTACAATAAAAGAAAAAATATCAGTGATGATCAGCGTAGATCTGTGGCTGAATAGTTGCAAGAATCGTTTATTAGAGATAACAACCAAATTTAAAACTAATAAATTAACTAAAGGAGGTTTAACATGAAGGAATTTAACAAAATTTTATTTCCCCTTGATCTTTCAGAAGCATCACCAAAAATCATTCCCTTTGTGACAACAATGGCACAGAAATTTGGATCGGAAATTCATCTTTTATTTGTGGCCCGTGTTTTTGGACATTTCTCCGGCATTTACGTTCCTCACCCTTCTATAGACAAGTTTGAAGATGAGATAGTAGAAGGAGCGAAGAAACGGCTTAAAGAATTTACGGAAGAATATTTTTCCGATTTTCCTGAGACCAGAGCGGAAGTGGTGGCAGGAGATATCTCGGAAGAAATTTTAAAGTATACCGGATCTAAGGGCATTGACTTGCTTATCCTGGGAACCCATGGCAGAAAGGGGCTGGAAAAGGTGGTTTTCGGCTCTGTGGCGGAACGTGTAGCAAAGGCATCTCCTGTGCCGGTTCTTCTTGTAAATCCTTATAAAGTTTCATAATTAGTCGAGTGGGAAAATGGTCGAGTTGTCGAGTGGGAAAATGGTCGAGTTGTCAAGTTGTTAACCACTCGACTAATCAACCATTTGACCACTCGACCAGTTGCGGAACGAAGTGGAGCTAAGTTCAGATTTGAGAGTAAATCGGCTTTTCAAAAATAAGGTGATTAAGTGGAAGAGGAATTCACCATACTTATAGCTGATCGGAATTCGCGTGTACGGAAGTTTCTGAAGCGGGAGATGATGGAGGAAGGCTACAAGGTTCGGCTGGCGGAAAACGGTCGCGATGTCCTTAAATGGGTGTATCATCATGAGCCTCTTGATCTATTGATTTTAGATATTGACTTGCCGGATGTGGATGAATTGTCATTGTCAAAAGGGTTGCAGGATCGGATTCCCGCTTTGCCGGTAGTTGTGCACACCTATTTATCAGATTACGACGTTAGTTCCACTGTTTGGAGTACGGCTGTTTTTGTTGAAAAAAAGGGAAGCAGTGTTGAACGGTTGAAAAGGGTTATCTTCGATATTTTGCACAAACCCGGTTTCCAGGGAATTAAAACAGCGAAAGAGGATGAATCAAATTCATCGGAGATTTAATATGAGCAATGGCAAGCATCATGAGAGTTCATACTACAAGTCTTTGACCAGAAAGATGATTTCTATTGTTATTATTGTATCCTTTTTGCCCATGGTTCTGATTGGCGGCATTATTCTTAATCAATTCAACAAATCATACCATGAAAAGACATACGCCCATCTGAGAGCGTTGGTTCAGCAGCATAAACAGAATATTGATATGTTCTTAAATGAAAAGTTGAATGACATTAAGTTTCTGGCAGCGACCTTTAGTTTTGAGAAATTAAGCGATGAATTTTTTCTTCAGCAGCTCCTTTTCAGGCTTCAACAGGAATATGGATCGGTCTTTGTGGACCTGGGGTTGGTCAATGAGACAGGACTTCTGATTAACTATGCAGGACCGTTTAAGCTGG
>JAUWQO010000047.1 GCA_030610995.1 Desulfobacterales bacterium | reverse complement strand
TTCTCTATTTGTATACTTGTAGACATCTCGACTTGTCGACAACTCGACAACTCGACAACTCGACAACTCGACAACTCGACAACTCGACCAAAGGATGATGTATGTTTGATCGGCGGCTTATACAGTACTTTGATTGGGGCTTATTAGGGCTGACCATTTTGTTTGGATTTGTGGGCATTGTGATTCTATACAGCGCTGTAACGGCAGGAGCTCCCGGGCCGCAAAAGATGCTGTGTATAAGGCAGTTGGTCTGGTATTCTATCGGATTGGTTGTAATGGCAGTTTCCTTTTTGTTTAATTATAAAATGCTGGAACGATGGGCTCACGCAATTTATGTGATATGCATTATACTTTTGATTGCGGTCTTATTTTTCGGAAGTTATGCAGGAGGGGCAAGGCGCTGGCTGATATTGGGGCCGGTTTCGATTCAACCGTCCGAGATAGTTAAAATAGCTGTAATAATTATTTTGGCACGTTATTATTCTGAGCATGCGTATATCGGTGGTTTAACATTGCGTGAACTAATAAAGCCGCTAATATTTACATTAATCCCTTTTGTCTTGATAGTTAATCAGCCCGATTTAGGGACGGCCATTCTGGTTATATTGATTGCCGGCTCAATGACCGTTTTTGTAAAAATTGAAAAGCGTTCGTATATATATATAACCGCTTTTTGCTTTATTTCTGTCCCCCTTATATTGTTTTTATTGAAAGGATACCAAAAGCAACGAATATTAACATTTTTGAACCCTGACCGCGACCCGCTTGGCGCCGGTTATCATATTATTCAATCCAAAATCGCCGTAGGTTCCGGCATGATTTCCGGAAAGGGTTTTTTGCAGGGAACTCAAAACATACTTGCTTTTTTGCCTGAACAGCATACCGATTTTATATTTTCAGTATTGGCTGAGGAGTGGGGTTTTATTGGTTCTTTAGTTGTGCTTCTTTTCTTTCTGATGCTTGTTGTTCGGGGTTTGAGCATTGCCTACGGGTGCAGAGATACTTTTGGCACCATACTTGCCAGCGGAATTACTATATTGCTATTTTGGCAGATTTTTATAAATATCGGCATGGTTATGGGATTAATGCCGGTTGTAGGAGTCCCTCTGCCGTTTATCAGTTATGGTGGTTCATCAATAATAACTGTAATGATCTGTATTGGTATCTTAATGAATATAAGCATGAGGCGGTTTTTGATAGAATAATTTCAAGTTTCGCCTCCACCCTTGATTTTTATCAATGCAAGGCGGCAAAGAAAAACTAAAAAAAACCTTTGACAATATGCTGTCGTAAGTGCTATGGGATACCGGAGTCATAGAAACGATTTTTTATTAAATATAGCTCTATAATTTCTATAATGGGACGGAATAATGCGACGGAGGATTTCTTATGGTTAGTGTTGATGGATCACTTTTTATACAAATCGCCAATTTCATCTTTTTAATATGGATTTTAAATGTCGTTTTATATAAACCGATCCGGAAGGTTCTGACCCAAAGAAAGGAAAAAATTACCGGTTTAGAGCAGAGAATCGATACGATCGGGAAGGATGTTAAGGAGAAGGATGATGCCTTTAGCCTGGGAATTAAGGAGGCAAAGGCTAATGGATTTAATGAAAAAGGGGTTTTGTTGCAGGAAGCCGCTGATGAAGAAAGAGAGATAATTGAAAAAATAAATAAAAAGGCTCAGGCAACCCTGGCGGAGATACGCGCAAAAATTGCAAAGGATGTAGAGAACGTCAGTGAGTCATTGCGGCAAGAACTTGATTCATTTGCAAACGCTATTGGTCAAAAAATTCTGGGGAGGGCTTTTGAATAATGAAGCTGTTTAATAAAAAAGAGCCTGGTATTAGCCGGAAGCGTAATTTAATTGCAGTTATGACAATTGTCGTTGCAGTTTTGATATTTTCCGGAGTTGCCTGGAGTTCATCCGAAGGGGAGCATGGGCCAAAAGGTTGGGTAGCTACAGATACTTACAAGGTCATGAATTTTACTGTTTTAGTCGTGGCCCTCTTTTTTCTTTTACGGAAACCTGTGGCTCAGGCGCTAAGTTCGCGTATTAAAGGGATACAGGATCAGTTAGATGAGTTGGAAGTTAAGAAAAAGGAGGCTGAGAAGAAGCTGGCCGAATATAACGAAAAGCTTTCCCTGTTAGATAAAGAGGCCGAGAAGATAGTCGCAGAATACATTAAACAGGGGAATGAGGCCAAGGCGAGAATACTTGAGGAGGCTGAATCAGAAGCTGAGAAACTTGAAGCACAAGCCCGTAGAAATATTGACAGTGAATTTAAACAAGCGAAATCAAAGTTGCAGGAAGAGATATTTGAAAAAGCCCTTATAAAGGCCGAAGAGATTATAAAAAGTGAAATTAATAACGAAGATCAGGACAAACTTATAAATGAATACTTAGAGAAGGTGGTGGCATAATGAAAAATTTGACTATAGCACGGCGTTATGCCAAGGCGCTTCTACTTATAGGTAAAGATGACGGTCAGGCTGAAACCTATAGGGAGGAGCTGAATGAGATCGCAGGTTTAATTGATAAAGAGCCGGAGCTTGAGCAGGCAATTTGCAATCCTCTTTATGATCTTTCAAGCCGGAAACAGGTATTGCTTGTAATTATCGGCAAATTGAATCCTTCTAAAATTATGGCATCATACCTTTTGTTGCTTTTTGATAAAGGAAGGATTAGATTCCTGCAAAGTATCAATGAGCTTTATGACAAGCTTGCTGATGAATTAAAAGGGATTGCTCGTGCCAGCCTGGTTTCGGCCACTTCGCTTTCATCCGAAGCCGTTGAAAAGATAAGCAATGCTTTGTCAAAAAGGACGGGCAAGGATGTTATTCTTGAGGTAAAACAGGATCCTGAGCTTATAGGGGGAATTGTTACCAGAATTGGAGATCTTGTGTTAGATGGCAGTGTTAAAACACAATTACTCAACATGAGAGAATCTTTTTAAAAAGGGGTGAGAGTGTATAATGGAACTAAAAGCTGAAGAAATAAGTCAAATAATTAGGGAGCAGATCACAGATTACGACAAGAAGGTTGAATTAAGTGAGACAGGAGTCGTGTTGTCGGTAGGTGATGGTATCGCCAGGATATATGGTCTTGAAAAGGCAATGGCTTTGGAGCTTGTTGAATTTCCGGGCAATATTCTGGGCCTTGTGTTGAATCTCGAAGAGGATAATGTGGGTGTTGCCATTATGGGCGAAGATATCCACATTAAAGAAGGTGATATGGTCAAGCGTACAGGACGCATTGCCCAGGTTCCTGTGGGTGAAGCAGTTCTGGGACGTGTTCTTTCGGCTGTTGGTGAACCCATTGACGGCAAAGGCCCAATTGACGCAAAAGAGTTCAGAAGGGTCGAGATGGTTGCGCCGGGTGTTATTGCGAGAAAAGGCGTGCATGAACCGATGTACACCGGTCTTAAAGCTATCGATTCTATGACACCGGTCGGTCGTGGTCAGCGCGAACTTATAATCGGCGACCGGCAGATCGGCAAGACAGCGGTCGGAGTCGATGCCATCATTAATCAAAAGGGTAAAGATGTATATTGCATTTATGTTGCATGCGGTCAGAAAAAATCGACGGTTGCCCAGATAGTTGCGGCTCTTGAAAAACATGGGTCTATGGAATATACTACAGTAGTGGCGGCATGCGCCAGTGACCCTGCAACTCTGCAGTTTATATCCCCCTATTCAGGATGCGCCATGGGAGAATATTTCCGTGATAAAGGGCAGCATGCGCTGATAATTTATGATGACCTTTCAAAACAGGCAGCGGCATATCGTCAGGTTTCTCTTCTTTTGAGACGACCTCCGGGCCGTGAAGCATTTCCGGGTGATATTTTTTATAACCATTCTCGGCTTCTCGAGCGCGCCGCCAAACTGAACGATGAGCTTGGTGCCGGTTCTCTGACAGCCCTTCCGATTATTGAAACCCAGGCCGGCGACATTTCGGCGTATATTCCGACAAATGTTATATCCATTACCGACGGCCAGATATTTCTTGAGCCGGGTCTGTTCTTTGCCGGTGTAAGACCTTCAATCAATGTCGGCCTTTCCGTATCGCGTGTGGGTGGGGCTGCCCAGGTCAAAGCCATGAAACAGGTGGCAGGTACTCTTCGGCTCGATCTGGCGCAGTATCGCGAGCTGGAAGCGTTTGCCGCTTTTGGCAGTGATCTGGATAAAGCAACTCAGGCCCAGCTTGCACGGGGTGCAAGACTTGTCGAGATTTTGAAGCAGGGGCAATTTCAACCATTATCGATGGAAAAGCAGGTGTCCATACTTTATGCAGGCACAAAAGGTTTCCTTGACACATTTCCTCTTGATGTTATGGCAAAATATGAGGCCGGTCTTTACCCATTCTTAGAGGAAAGATACCCCAAAATATTTACCGAGCTTGCAGAGAAACAGGCAATTTCAGACGATCTGGACAAGACAATGGCAGAGGCATTTAAGGCTTACGGCGAAGAGTTTAAAGATACGATAAAATAATAAAGGCTGGGCTCTATGGCAACGTTAAAAGAAGTCGAAACAAAGATAGGTGCGGTAAAAAAGACAAAGCAGATAACAAAGGCCATGAATATGGTGGCCACTTCTAAACTACGTGGCGCTCAACAGAAGATGGATGCTTTTAGGCCATATGCCTTAAAATTTGCTGAGGTTCTTGGGAGCCTTGCAGAAAAGGCCGGGGAGGAAGCAAGCCCGTTGTTGATACCCCGAGAGGAAGTTAAGAAGATACATGTTATTTTGTGTACTTCAGACAGGGGATTATGCGCCGGCTTCAATACACATCTTACTTCAATGGCCCAAAAATTTGCAAAGGAAAAATCTGAGCAAAACATTGAGGTAGTATTTACTGCTTTTGGCAAGAAGGGGCGTAACTGGTGCCGTAAAAACGGTTTTCCTATTTTAGGCGAACATCTTGGGATCGTGGGGGCAAAATTTGGATTTAACATCGCATCTGTTTCCGGGCAGAAGGCTGTCGATGGATTTTTAGATGAAGAATATGATGAAGTTTATATTATATATTCAGAATTTATTAGTATGGCACGACAGACCCCGGAAATGCAGCAGCTTTTGCCGATACTGCCTATTGAATCGGGTGAAAAAAAGGCTGAAGATGAGGAAACGCCCTATCTGGCAGAACATATCTGCGAGCCTTCAACAAATGAACTGCTTGGCGATATGCTTCCAAGGCATGTTTATGTTCAATTATACGGCGCACTTTTAGAGACATCCACAAGCGAACATGCTGCGCGCATGACCGCCATGGATAATGCTACAAAAGCCTGTGATGATATGGTTGAAAGTCTCTCACTGGCTTACAATAAGGCGCGTCAGGCAGGCATTACTGCTGCCTTGATGGATATTGTCGGTGGCGCTGAAGCGCTTAAAGGGTAAACCTGGAACTAAATTAATCGTTAATCGAATAACGAGTAATCAATAACAGATTTGGAGGTCTATAGATGGGAGAAAACATAGGTAAAATTACGCAGGTTATGGGGCCTGTTGTTGATGTTGAGTTTGAGCAGGGTAAATTGCCTACAATTTATACAGCGCTTCTGATTACCAACGAAACTATCAGCGATGAACCGGACAATCTTGTTATTGAGGTCGCTCAGCATCTGGGTGATAATGTTGTTCGTACTATTGCTATGGATGTTACCGACGGTCTCGTGCGTGGTATGCCTGTTAAGGATACGGGCATACCGATAATGATGCCGGTTGGTGCAGCCGGGCTTGGTCGTATTCTCAACGTGGTTGGTAGACCGGTTGATGGTTTAGGGCCGGTAAGCCATGAAAAGATGTTGCCCATTCATCGCGAAGCGCCGACATTTACCGAGCAGGACACCACCGTACGTGTTCTTGAAACAGGTGTTAAGGTAATTGACCTGCTTGTGCCGTTCCCACGTGGCGGCAAGATGGGCATGTTTGGCGGCGCCGGAGTTGGGAAAACAGTTGTTATGATGGAGATGGTTCATAACATTGCAATGGAGCATGGCGGTATATCTGTATTTGCCGGTGTTGGCGAACGGACACGTGAAGGGAATGATCTTTATCATGAAATGAAGAATTCAGGGGTTCTTCCCAAGGCTGCTCTTATTTACGGGCAGATGACCGAACCCCCAGGAGCAAGGGCTCGTGTTGCTCTTTCTGCTTTGACTGCCGCAGAATATTACCGGGATGAAGAAGGTCAGGATGTTTTGATGTTTATCGATAATATATTCCGTTTTACTCAGGCCGGATCTGAAGTTTCAGCCCTTCTTGGACGGATGCCGTCTGCTGTTGGATATCAACCGACACTGGCTGTTGACCTTGGCGAGCTTCAGGAGCGGATTACATCGACCAATAAAGGCTCTATTACCGCTGTTCAGTGTGTTTACGTTCCTGCAGACGATTTGACAGATCCCGCGCCTGCGACAACATTTGCCCATCTTGATGGCACTGTTGTTTTGTCGCGTCCTTTGGTTGAGCTTGGTATATATCCCGCTGTGGATCCGCTCGATTCGACATCAAGGATCCTTGATGCAGCTTATATCGGCGAAGAACATTATCAGGTTGCGCGTACGGTTCAGGTTATGCTGCAAAAATATAAAGAGCTTCAGGATATTATCGCAATTCTCGGAATTGATGAACTCTCTGATGAGGATAAAATTACCGTTTCACGAGCGAGGAGGCTCCAGAGATTTCTTTCACAGCCGTTCTATGTAGCTGAAGTATTTACGAATCAACCCGGCGCTTATGTAAAGATAGAAGATACCGTAAAAGGCTTTAAAGAAATTTGCGAAGGTAAACACGATGAACTCCCTGAGCAGGCATTCTACATGGTAGGAACGATTGAAGAAGTGGTTGAAAAGGCCAAAAAGATGGCGGCTGCATAAAAATATAGAGGGAAAATTATGGCTGGAAATATCCGTTTAGAAGTTGTTACGCCTGAAGCATCTGTTGTGAGTGAAGATGCTCAGATTGTGGTGGCCCCCGGTATCCTTGGAGAGTTTGGCGTTTTAATCGGCCATACCCCTTTTTTGACAACCCTTAAGCTGGGCGCAATTCGTTATAAGACTGCAGATGGAGTTGAAAAACAAGTTTTTATTAGTTCCGGGTTTGCGGAGGCGCTTCCTGACAAGGTTACTGTATTAGCCGAGTCTGCTGAAAGAAGACGCGATATTGATGTTGAACGGGTTAAACAGGCAATAAAACGTGCTCAGGAGCGTTTGGCCTCAAAGAAACCGGATATTAATTATGAGAGAGCCAGGGCAGCTCTGGCAAGAGCATTGCATCGACTTAAGCTTGCTGAAACAAGAAGGTAGGGGTGTAATAATTGGCATAAAACCTGTTTTTGCCCTGAAATAGCAGGTAAATTCTTTTATAAATATTGCAAAAAGGGCGGACCATATAATATGGTTTGCCCTTTTTTTATTAATTAAACTTAAGTTGATGGCGTGGTAAAAAGTCCCATCTATAGATAACCTTGTGACTTTCAAACAACTTAACTTATGCTCGAACAAAAAGCAGGGGTTTTTGCCGGTTATCGCTTCAGTTATAATTAAATTTAAACCAGAAAAAACTCATGTATAACAAATCGTAAACAAAGAACCGGCCATAATAAAAATAACAATTGTGCCAATCCAGCGATCTTTTATTTATAACAATATGGCGATAGGTTCTTTGTTAACGATTTTTAATACATTCAAACAGATTAGCGCTAATGCTTCACTTCGTGTCCTGATTTAAATTTAATCACAACTGAAGCTGATTGCTCAAAGTTATTTTGGTCCGCAGTGCCGTAAAGCGGCATAATGTAAGTTTTTACGAGTTTGTCAAAGTTAATGATAGATGCAAAATATTGCGGGAAATATTGCTGTTATTATTCTGGCCGCTGGAATGGGTACACGTATGAAGTCCGGCAAGGCCAAGGTGCTGCACGAAATTCTTGGCAAACCCATGGTGATGTATGTTGTCGAAACAGCAAAGAGGGTTGTCGGAAACAATGTGATACTGGTTGTAGGCAACCAGGCTGATAAGGTACGTGAAATAGTAGCGGAAAATAATGAGTTGATTTATGTTACACAGAAAGATCAGCTTGGAACAGGTCATGCTGTTTTGTGTGCGCTGCCTTATATCCCTGAACATATAGAACATGTGGTTATATTATGCGGTGATGTACCGCTGCTTAGTTCAGATACCGTTATACGGCTTATAGATGATCATATTAAGGCAAAGCGGGATATATCCTTTTTAGCGGTTGAAGTCGATAATCCTACAGGATACGGCAGGGTTATTTTGGATGAAGACTTGCATGTTTCACAAATAATTGAAGAAGCGGATACAACAGATGAACAAAAAAGGATAAAGACTATAAATACAGGTATCTATTGCGCAAAAAAGGAGTTTTTATTAAATTCTTTGCGGAAAATAAAATCGGATAATGCTCAATCCGAGCTTTATCTTACAGATATAGTCGAAATAGGACATAAAGAAAAAAAGGTTGTCGGCGTATTGGTGGGTAGAGATTATGAAGAGGTTATAGGTGTTAATACCTATCAGGATCTAATAACGGTTGAGGCTATCATGCATAAAAGGTTAGGTAAAATATCTTGACTTTAGTTTATAAAAAAGATTAAATATAAATAATGAGGTGTAAGATTGAATAACGAGTTAATTTTGCGACAGTTTGAAGAAATTGAAGAAAAAGTTGTAAGGTTGATTGATGTCTGCAAGTCACATGAAGCGAATAATGCAGAACTTAGAAAAAGGATTGAAAAGTTAGAACAGGAGATTCAAGCTAAGGTTGAGGCGGAAAAAAGTTATTCAGAAGAAAGAGATTTGGTGCGATCAAAGGTTGATGGTTTGTTGGTCAGATTAAATAATATCATAGAATCTTAACACCAGCGGCCGACAAGATATGATTATTGGAAAGAAAGAATACTTATTCATTGGAACAACTCGTTACAATAGAGCTATTTGGGCAGCCTTATACATTTAAAGCTGAATCAGAAATAGAGGCAAAAGAGGTCGCTGAATCACTGGTAAAAGAGGTAGCGAGGATTGAAAGTCAACAATCAGGCAAAGCATCTGATATTACGAAACTGGCGATATTGATTTCAGCTGCTCTAAACATTATTAATGAAAATTTTGAGCTAAAAAGGAATTATTCGGATTTATTACAAAAGCTTTCTGAACGTTCAGCAAGCTTAATACGTAGATTAAGTGCTAATATGCAATAATATAGGCAGCTATCAGGTTGTAACCAAATGAATAAGCGGAAGGTACGGCCCCTGCTGTGTTCGTGATTGGAAGATGTTCTTTGACCCAACATTCATATTTAAGGGAGCTTTCACTGGTTTTGGTGAGCAGGTTCTGCTTGTACAGAAAAGCCTAAAGAAACTATAAGGCGCCCACTTTGAGACTTGGCTCAAAGACCTTCTAACACGGCTATTTGGCGGGGGCCTTCTTTAATTACAAATAGGACGTTAACTCTAAATAAAGAGTATATTGTCAATCCAATTCAGCTTTCCGAACATCTTATCCCAAATCCACCTCACAGCAGATTATTTTTGGTCTTCAAAATTTGACGCATTCGTAAAAAGTCGAAATTATCCGGTTATTGCCATTCCTGCAAAAGTGGGAACCCAGTAAATTCAATTAGTTATAGACTCCCGCCTTTACGGGAGTGACATGCAAAAGGACTTTTTACGAGTTTATCAAGTTTGTAATATTTTAGCCTTATGTAACAAATTATCTGCAATCAAGCTTCAAGTGTAATTAAATTTATGATCTCTTATTCGTGCCTGCCTGTGCGTGCCCGCACGCAGACAGGAGTTTTTCCTGGTTTAAATTTAATTATACTTGAAGCGTATTTATTTTCAAATGGCTAAAGTGTTACTCAAATTTATATATATCCATGGAGATTAGCAATGAATGCATATAATATATTATTTGGCATAATCGGCTTTATGTTAGCTTGTGTTATCGCCTATTGGGTGAAGGAAAGGATTGTATCTCAGAAGCTTAAGTCTGCTGAGCTGGAGGCATCACGGCTGTTAGAGGATGCTAAACGGAGATCGCAAACACTGATAAAAGAGGCTAACCTCGAAGCAAAAGATAGACTTTTAAACATGAAGAGTGAATTTGATGCTGAAGCAAAAGAGACTCAATCTGAATTAAAGAAAAAAGAGAGAAGGTTGATACAAAAAGAGGAGAGTGTCGATAGAAAAAGCGAACAACTTGAGCGGAGAGACAGAGAAATCTCCGGAAAAGAAAACCAGTTGGCAAGAAAGGTTGAGCATGTTGAGCAAAGTGAAGCAAACTATAATAAATTAATAGAAGAACAAAAAAAACAGCTTGAAAAGATTTCCGGTTTGGCGGCCGGGCAGGCCAAGGAGTTATTGATCAGGGCGATGGAAAACGAGGCGCGACATGAGGCTGCCAGACTAATTAAAAGAATAGAGAATGAAACAAAAGAACAGGCGGATAAAAAAGCCAAAAAAATTATAGCTACTGCCATCCAGAGATATGCCGGAGATTTTATTGCCGAACGAACTGTGTCTGTTGTGCAACTTCCCAGCGATGAAATGAAGGGGCGTATAATCGGCAGAGAAGGGCGTAATATACGTGCCATTGAGGCTGCTACAGGTATTGATCTTATTATAGATGATACTCCTGAGGCAGTTATATTGTCGGGTTTTAATCCTGTCAGGCGAGAGGTGGCACGGCTTTCACTTTTGAAGTTGATATCAGACGGTCGAATACATCCGGCGCGGATAGAAGATGTTGTAAAAAAGGTTGAGCAGGAAATTGATTTGGCAATAAAGGAGGCAGGAGAACAAGCTGCCTTTGATTTAGGAATTCATGGTATTCATAATGAGCTGATTAAGATTATTGGTAGATTAAAATTCCGAACAAGCTATTCGCAGAATGTTCTGCAGCATTCGGTTGAGGTGGGGTTTTTATGCGGTATTATGGCCTCTGAATTAGGACTTAATCAAAAACTTGCAAGACGTATGGGATTGTTGCATGATATTGGAAAAGCGGTGGATCATGAGGTCGAAGGACCACATGCCTTGATCGGCTCTAAGCTTGCTAAAAAATTTGGCGAATCTCCGGATGTTGTGCATGCTATTGCAGCGCACCATGAAGATATACCGCCTGTTTCAGTATATGATTTGTTGGTACAGGCTGCTGACGGGCTTTCAGGGGCAAGGCCTGGAGCGCGAAAAGAATTACTTGAAAATTATATTAAACGACTGGAAGATCTTGAAAAAATAGCTAATTCATTTAAAGGAGTTGCCAACACTTATGCCATTCAGGCCGGCAGGGAACTTAGAGTAATAGTTGAAAGTGAAATAATTTCAGATGAGGAGTCCGTTTTTTTAAGCAGAGATATTGCAAAAAAGATTGAAGAGTCATTAACATTCCCGGGCCAGATCAGGGTTACAGTTATTAGAGAAACTAGAGCAGTGGAATATGCAAATAAATAGGGAAAGTGTATGGATAATTTAATCGATATTCTTTATGACCGTGGTTTTATTGAAAAAACCACCCATGATGATGAGTTGGTTGAATATTTTGATCAAGGGAATATTACAGGTTATATCGGTTTTGATCCAACAGCATCAAGTCTGCACATCGGAAGTCTTGTGCCTATAATGGCACTCGCCCATATGCAGAAACATGGGCACCGTCCCATAGCTCTTATTGGAGGCGGGACAGGGCTTGTTGGAGACCCGAGCGGCAAAACTGAGACGCGAAAGCTGCTTACGCCTGAAATGGTGGAACATAATGCACGGGGGATAGAAAAGCAGCTATCCCGGTTTATAGATTTCAGCAAAGGGAAAGCCCTTATATTAAACAATGCCGACTGGTTGAGCGAATTAAAATATATAACTTTTCTTAGAGACATCGGAAGGCATTTCAGTGTTAATCGAATGATAAAGGCGGAAAGCTATAAGATGCGCCTTGAATCGGAAGAGGGGTTGAACTTTGTTGAATTTAATTACATGCTTTTACAGGCATATGATTTCCTAAATCTTTTTGATACATGTGGTTGTAGGCTTCAGATGGGAGGAAGCGACCAGTGGGGAAATATAATCAGCGGTATTGAGCTTATTCGAAAGATGCGCCGTGAGACCGTTTTTGGCATAACCTTTCCATTGATTACTACAAGTAGCGGAGCAAAGATGGGAAAAACAGCCAAAGGAGCTGTTTGGCTTGATTCTGAAAAAACGAGTCCATACGAATATTATCAGTACTGGATCAATACAAATGATAATGATGTTATCCGTTTTTTGGCTCTTTATACTTTTTTGCCTATGGATGAAATTAGAGATGTTGAAAAGCTGAAGGATGATGATTTAAACAGCGCTAAAACTGTGCTTGCTTTTGAAACCACCCAACTTGTTCATGGCCGACAGGAGGCAATAAAAGCTTATCATGCAGCAGCGAGTATGTTTGGCGCCCGTATTGTACCGGAGAGGATAATGCCGACAAGCACTATCCCCCGAGATGAAGCCGATTTTGATGATATTTCAGTGCCGCATTCATTTTTTGATTTGGAACAGATCCAGGCAGGCATTCCTGCATTTAAATTATTTCATTTTGTAGGGCTTGCCACATCAGGAAGTGCGGCAATGAGGCTAATCAGGCAGGGGGGGGCATATATAAATAGCAATCGAATTAATTCAACCGAATATATGATACGCGAGAAAGACCTTAATAATAAGGAAATATTGTTAAGAGCGGGGAAAAAACGTTTTCACAAAATAAAGATTAGATGCTAAAGAGGGCATAGTTCTAACTTTGGCCACTAACACCCCCCTTTAATCCCCCCTCGAGGGGGGAATGGGGGGTGTTAAAGTCAATTAATGCTTACAAAACAAAAAATTGATGATTGATGATTGTCGATTGATGATTGAAGGTATTCTATTAATTTTATAACCAGAAATTTACGAACTGAATAACTACTTGATATTGCGGTCAAATTAAATCGACCGTTTTATGCGTCATGATATCCTACGCTTTTGTCATTATTTCATATAGTTACAGGCAGAATTGCAGATCGCAATCACTCAAAAATTCAAACTATGGGAAAATATCAATTGTTGGCTATTAATTTCAGTTTAAATATCAACTAGTTAGAATACTGCAAAATGAGTTTGTAAATTTCTGATAACAAAAAGACAGAGCGACCTGTCTGCCGTGCCGGCACAGGCAGGAGCGATTCCACCCGCCCGCCTCGCCTGAGCACAAGCGCTTGAATTTCGCATATCTGGTTATAGCGAGTGCGATGGCGGGCAGGCAAATCGACAATCATCAATCGACAATCAACAATTTTGACTATGATAGATATAGTTCACAAACAGCATGCACAGTTGTTATTGGCCGAAGTTAGAACCAAGCTCGGCATATAATATGATGACCTCTTAAAAATGTTGCTTGACAATTATAAGTTTTAGGTACATTATATAGTTAATCGATATGATTGAAGATTTCCTGTAGCAAGTTGCAGAAAGCTTCAATTAAAGAGATAAATTTTTTTTCAGATTAAGAAAAAATAAGAAAAAACTGCTTGACACCATTCAATAGATATTTTATAAAAAACTTTTTTCCAAAACAGCGAGCACATTCCTTGTCCGCCTCAGGCGGACTGCAGAAAGTCTCGAACTTGATCTTTGAAAACTAAATAGTGACAGCTTGTGAGTTAGGTCTCTTGTAAATTTGTTGCAAAAGCAACTTAAAGAAATTTAATTGGAGAGTTTGATCCTGGCTCAGAATGAACGCTAGCGGCGTGCTTAACACATGCAAGTCGTACGAGAACTCTTTAGCTTGCTAAAGATAGTAAAGTGGCGCACGGGTGAGTAACGCGTGGGTAATCTACCTCTGAATTTGGGATAACTCCGCGAAAGCGGGGCTAATACCTGATAATATTTCAGGATCTTCGGGTCTTGAAATCAAAAGTGGCCTCTACATGTAAGCTACTGTTTGGAGATGAGCCCGCGTACCATTAGCTTGTTGGTAGGGTAATGGCCTACCAAGGCTACGATGGTTAGCTGGTCTGAGAGGATGATCAGCCACACTGGAACTGACACACGGTCCAGACTCCTACGGGAGGCAGCAGTGAGGAATTTTGCGCAATGGGGGAAACCCTGACGCAGCAACGCCGCGTGAGTGATGAAGGCCTTTGGGTCGTAAAGCTCTGTCAAGTGGGAAGAAAATGTAAAATGTTAATACCATTTTTCACTGACGGTACCATTGAAGGAAGCACCGGCTAACTCCGTGCCAGCAGCCGCGGTAATACGGAGGGTGCAAGCGTTATTCGGAATTATTGGGCGTAAAGGGCGCGTAGGCGGCCTTTTAAGTCAGATGTGAAAGCCCGGGGCTTAACCCCGGAAGTGCATTTGAAACTAAAGGGCTTGAGTATGGGAGAGGGAAGTGGAATTCCTGGTGTAGCGGTGAAATGCGTAGATATCAGGAGGAACACCGGTGGCGAAGGCGACTTCCTGGACCAATACTGACGCTGAGGCGCGAAGGCGTGGGGAGCAAACAGGATTAGATACCCTGGTAGTCCACGCAGTAAACGATGAACACTAGGTGTAGCGGGTATTGACCCCTGCTGTGCCGCAGTTAACGCATTAAGTGTTCCGCCTGGGGAGTACGACCGCAAGGTTAAAACTCAAAGGAATTGACGGGGGCCCGCACAAGCGGTGGAGCATGTGGTTTAATTCGACGCAACGCGAAGAACCTTACCTGGATTTGACATCCCGGGAAGTCCCTTGAAAGAGGGATGTGCCCTTCGGGGAACCCGGTGACAGGTGCTGCATGGCTGTCGTCAGCTCGTGTCGTGAGATGTTGGGTTAAGTCCCGCAACGAGCGCAACCCCTATCTTTAGTTACCATCATTAAGTTGGGGACTCTAAAGATACTGCCCCGGTTAACGGGGAGGAAGGTGGGGATGACGTCAAGTCCTCATGGCCTTTATGTCCAGGGCTACACACGTGCTACAATGGGCTATACAAAGGGTTGCAACCCCGCGAGGGTGAGCTAATCCCACAAAGTAGCTCTAAGTTCGGATTGGAGTCTGCAACTCGACTCCATGAAGTTGGAATCGCTAGTAATCGTGGATCAGCATGCCACGGTGAATACGTTCCCGGGCCTTGTACACACCGCCCGTCACACCATGAGAGTTGGTTGTACCAGAAGTCGTTGGGCCAACCCCGTTCTGCGGGGAGGCAGGCGCCTAAGGTATGGCTGATGATTGGGGTGAAGTCGTAACAAGGTAGCCGTTGGGGAACCAGCGGCTGGATCACCTCCTTTCTAAGGACGCAAAAATTATTAATATTAGTCTGAAGAAAGCTTATAAAATCCTGACTTTATCTGTCACTATTTAGTTTTGAGAGATCAATCATTGCTTTTTAACTTTTAACCAGATGATAGGCTCAATTTGATTGGAGATTGTCAATTGACGATTGAATAACAGAAAACAATCATGTTGAATTTCGTCAATCATCAATATTAAATTAACAATCTCATGGGCCTGTAGCTCAGTTCGGCTAGAGCGCACGCCTGATAAGCGTGAGGTCGATGGTTCAATTCCATCCAGGCCCACCAGAAATGGCCCATGGCCATTTACCTTTAGCCAATAGCTATTAGCTGTTAGCTAATGGTAAAAGCGAAGCTTTTTCGGGGGTGTAGCTCAGATGGGAGAGCGCCTGCCTTGCACGCAGGAGGTCATCGGTTCGATCCCGTTCACCTCCACCAGATAAAATCTGAGAGTTGAAAAGTAAAAATTCAAAGATGAAAAAAGAGCATTTGAATTTTTACCTTTGAGCTTTTAGCTCGTGTGTTAGCGTTATGTTCTTTGACAATTTGAATATAAATACAATAAAAGCGTTCACTATATTTGTGTCAAATATTTTGTGGCTAAGCTATTAAGAGCGAACGGTGGATGCCTTGGCGTCAAGAGGCGATGAAAGACGTGGCAAGCTGCGATAAGCTTCGGGGAGCTGCTAAACAAGCTTTGATCCGGAGATTTCTGAATGGGGAAACCCGTCTAGGGTAGTGCCTGGACATCTTCAGCTGAATACATAGGCTGTTGAGGCGAACGAGGTGAACTGAAACATCTAAGTAACCTCAGGAAAAGAAAACAATTGTGATTTCCTAAGTAGCGGCGAGCGAACGGGAAATAGCCCAAACCGGATATATGTTAAAGCCCGAAAGCGTTGTATATTCGGTGTCGTGGGATTTGATCGGGCGGAGTTTCGGATCTGCCGGAAAGTTATAAATCTGATTCATAATCGAAGAGCCTGGAAAGGCTTACCAGAGAAGGTGATAGTCCTGTAGATGAAATGTATCAGACTTTCTGGATCGAACACCCAAGTACCGCGGGACACGAGGAACCCTGTGGGAATTCGGGAGGACCATCTCCTAAGGCTAAATACTACTTGACGACCGATAGCGAACAAGTACCGTGAGGGAAAGGTGAAAAGTACTCCGGTGAGGAGAGTGAAATAGTACCTGAAACCGTTTGCTTACAAGCAGTGGGAGCACGATGTCTATTGTTTCGGCAATATACTGTGTGACCGCGTGCCTTTTGCATAATGAGTCAGCGAGTTACTTTACGTGGCAAGATTAAGCCGTTTAGGTGTAGTCGTAGCGAAAGCAAGTCTTAACAGGGCGTATTAGTTGCGTGAAGTAGACCCGAAACCAAGTGATCTATCCATGGCCAGAGTGAAGCGCAAGTAAAATTGCGTGAAGGCTCGAACCATTGCAGGTTGAAAACTGCTTGGATGAGCTGTGGATAGGGGTGAAAGGCCAAACAAACTTGGAAATAGCTGGTACTCCCCGAAATATATTTAGGTATAGCCTCGTAAATTAAGTGATGGGGGTAGAGCACTGGATGGGCTAGGGGTCTTACCAGATTACCAAACCTAACTAAACTCCGAATACCATCAACTTTTATTACGGGAGTCAGACTACGGGAGCTAAGTTCCGTGGTCGAGAGGGAAACAGCCCAGATCGCCAGCTAAGGTCCCTAAATATACGCTAAGTGGGAAAGGATGTGGAAATGCCCAGACAACCAGGAGGTTGGCTTAGAAGCAGCCATCCTTTAAAGAAAGCGTAACAGCTCACTGGTCGAGTGAGTCCGCGCCGAAAATGTAGCGGGGCTAAAGCGTATTACCGAAGCTGCGAAGTTTTTCCCGATTTATCGGGAGAGATTGGTAGGGGAGCATTCTGTTCGGGTTGAAGGTCGATCGTAAGGACGACTGGACAGAACAGAAGAGACCATGCTGACATGAGTAACGATAAAGCGGGTGAAAAACCCGCTCGCCGAAAACCTAAGGTTTCCTGAGTAAAGCTAATCTGCTCAGGGTTAGTCGATCCCTAAGCCGAGGCCGAAAGGCGTAGGTGATGAAGACAGGTTAATATTCCTGTACCACTAAATTGGCGTTTGAGTGATGGGGGGACGTAGGAGGGTAG
>JAUWQO010000145.1 GCA_030610995.1 Desulfobacterales bacterium | reverse complement strand
TGGCTGGTTTTTTAATTTCCGGCAGATTCAGAAACGCATCCTCCTCTTTTTTCATCACCTTAATCCCTTTTTTACTGAGAGCTATAGTCGGATAAAGATGATCCCCCTGGAGAACAAAACATCCCTGGCGAACTAACTGGTTAATAAGATCAAGAACCTCTTCCTGAGTGAAGTTGGACAGCAAGCCATATGTGGAAAGTCGATTCAGTCCCTGTGAGGTTATCCATTTTCTTGAAGCGCCGGTAAGAACTTGGGCAACACGTGCCCGGCCAAACCGGCCATGCATGCGTGCCGCACAGCTCAATATTTTAAGAATTGTTGTTTCCTCTTCTTTTTTGTTCGTATCGGTTCTTTTCAGTTTTTTTTGAATGCAGTTGTCGCAGGAACCGCACTGCTCTGTTGCGCTGTCGTCTCCGAAATAAGAGAGGAGAAAATCCCACATGCACCCCCCAAAATACCCGTAAGCTACCACTTCTTTGAGTTTTTCCAGATCATTCTCTTTTCTTTTCTCAAGGAGTTCAAAGTCTATTTTCAACTCCTTAAAAGTTGTCTGGGGCCGTACTATTTTGATGTCGCGACCGGCGGTTGGGGGTATGTATGTAATCAATCCGTCTGCTGAAAGTGGTCTAAGGCCTCTAAGAAGCGCTGGTTTTTCGATACCAGCGGCCTTTGCCAGGATGTCAATTGAAACTTTTTTTCCATTAGATCCCGCAATTCTTGATACAGCGTCAAATATCTTTTTTTGGACAGGGCCTCTTGGTTTTCCTGTGCCAGCCGCAACAAAACAGAGCCGCCTCCCCGAATATAGCCTTTCCAGAAAACCGGCCTGTTCCAGCATTTTTATGACGATCCCTGCCTGTCCGGCGCTCTGAACAGAGTCGATCGTTTCAGAAATTTCATTATTTCCAACGCCCAGATAATCCCTCCCATCACTTTTTAAAAACTCAAAGACATCCTGGACTGCTTCCTGCGAAGGGTAGTTCATGTCAATAAAGAATTCCTGGATATAGTTATCCCCCATAGAAAAAAGGAGCGAGCATATTGATTTTTTTCCATCTCTTCCCGCTCTTCCTATCTCCTGATAATACGATTCTATAGAAGAGGGAAACTGATAGTGGATAACCTGGCGTATGTCTAATTTATCAATTCCCATCCCAAAGGCATTGGTAGCCACAATTATTCCAGCACGTCCTGCCATAAATCGTTCCTGCACACGATTTCGTGTTTCATCGTCCATGCCTGCATGGTATCCTGACACAGGATGCCCTCGATCTTTCAACAGGGTTGCCACTTCATCCACAGCTTTTCTCGTGGCGCAATATACAATCGCGGGAAGTTTTTCTTTTGCAAGCGCGGACACAAGAACGTTTTCCTTCTCCTTTTTATTTGCGCAGTGAACTACTTTCAATTGCAGGTTGCTGCGATAAAAGCCTGTTACAAACTGTCGACAATTCTTAAGCTGAAGGCAGGAGATGATATCTAATATGACCGATTCAGTGGCAGTGGCAGTGGCGGAAAGGATCTGATATTGTCCTATGCGTTGCAGGACTTCCCCTAACCGCAGGTAATCCGGGCGAAAATCGTGTCCCCACTGGGAAATACAATGGGCTTCATCTATTGCTACAAAACTGATTTTGGAAACTGAAAGAGAGTGCAAAAATTCCTTCTGGCGAAACCGTTCCGGAGCAACATACAAAAGCTTTAAGTTTCCTGCTTCAAGTGTTTTAAGGGCATCTCTTTGTTTTGTTAGGGAAAGGGTGGAATTGATGAATGATGCGGCAATCCCTCTTTTCCGAAGGGCATCCACCTGGTCCTTCATTAAAGCGATGAGGGGAGAAACCACAAGAGCCGTTCCCTCACGGATTAAGGCAGGAAGCTGGTAGCAAAGCGATTTTCCTCCTCCGGTTGGCATGACCACAAGAGCATCTCTTCCTTCCAGCATTGCTCTAACTACTTCTTCCTGGCCGGGGCGGAACGAGGAGAGATCAAAAAATCTTTTAAGTTCGCTTAATAGTTCCATGGAAATTAAGTGCCTAAAATGCCTAAAGTTATGGTACGCCTTCGGCGTGGCTATAGATTTTCAGAGCTTGGTTATAAGTTCAGATAGAAACAAAGGGAGCAAAGTTGTATGGTAAAAAAATTAAAATTGGCAGTGCCGAATCCGCCAAAGTGCTCTGGCGGATTAACTTTAGGCACTTTAATATACTTTAGCTCACTTTAGGCACTATCTTTCAGGATTTGATCCATTTCTTGATTAAAGGGATGGTTTTACTTTCCCATTTGCTTGAAATCCTTATCCGGATAAACTGTTTATAAAGATTTTCGACCAGTAAAACCACTTTTTCATAAAGGTATATCTTTTCAAGAACAGCCCCTTCAATATCTTCCTTTTTTTCAATTTTTCCGGTTTCAGGCGATTTTAATGACGAGATATTAAGGCTTTCACCTTTAATGTTAAATTTCCATTCGTGATCCCCGATTTTTAAAGAAAAATTCAGTTCAGTGACAACTCCGCCCTTTTGAAGAGAAAGCTTTGCTTCCTCAAAGCCGGCTTCATCTCCTTTTATTCTGATGTTTTCGATCCTGTTATCAAGGCTGTTTTCAAGAACAATACGATTGTCCATTTCAAGTGAAACCATATCGCTTTCTGCTTTAAGTATGCAGGCTGGGTCCACATCCATAATAAACCAGAGCCATGTTAAAAATTCATGCCCCAGAAATTTGTACCTGTTGTATGCAACTGAAACATCTAACATAATTTAATCCATGAATTTTGTCGGAGAAATTGTTGATAAAAGGTCGCGCTCCTTATCTGTAAGGCCCGACGCAAGATTGGCCATCGTATAGGGGAAAAGCCTGATTAGTGTTAGCCCGAAAGATTTTGAAAAAAGTGTTTCAAGATCTTCGTTGGCAGCTTTTTGATTGGAAAAAAACCATAAAGAAGATTCCTCATAATTCCAGATAATATCGTAAATATTCGGAGTCGCCGGAATGCGAAGACTAAGAGCATTGGCAACATGTTCCTTTATCTCTTTTTTTTCATTTCGAGACAAGTATTCCCTCCCGGTTTCAGCAAGTCTTTTGGCCATCTCAAGAGTATAATATTTTTTAATAATTTTTGAAGGAATGTTTTTTTTGTCAATCCGCAGTGAAAATACAAAATGAGCACCTATAACACAAGATGAAGTTTCAAAATCAGGCAGATACGGGTTGTCAAAAGAAGTCCATCCTGCTGCTTTTTCCATTGGCTGGTTATCAATTTCTGTAATGGAGTTCTTGTTAAGCCCGTCCATAATTGTCTTGATAAGAGCACCTTGAATCTTTCCTTCTACTTTGTATCTTGTAATAGATACAGATGATGATAGTAATCTCATGGGTACAAACCTTAATATTTTTGTAACAATTTAGATCTTTCAAAGAGACTTTTTTGACAGGATTAACAGGATGTTCAGGATTAAAACATCAAAATCCATCCTGCTAATCCTCATCAAAATCCCTTCAGCAAAATTGATGGTTTCGTAAAAAGTGTTTCCACTGGTCATTGCGAGGAGCGCAGCGACGAAGCAATCTAATAATTACAAGCAGTTAACTAATCCGCCAAAGCACTCTGGCGGACTCGCAATGACAGTATTTTCGAGTTTTTACGAGAACGCCAAAATTAATAATTAAAACCTTAAAACTATAACTCACAATGATTTTCTCAGTCAATTCTCTAATATTTCATTTATATATATTCCTCAGATTATGATTTTTTTGATTTACTGGATAGTTAGAGTGAGACTTAACCTTATTTGTTTACTTGAAACAAAATCTTGTTTATCCTGTTATCCTGTCTGGTTTTTTTCAAATGGCTAAAGAGAAACAACGCTGGTTGAAATTTTTGAAAAGTCGGCAAACAATCTAAATAGTTTTTCAATCTGTTTTAACAGTGAAAGCCTGTTGTTTCGTATGCTCGAATCTTCCGCCATTACCATTGCCCCGTCAAAAAAAGCATCAACAGAATCACGCAACGAAGCTATATCAAAAAGCGCCTGTTCAAATAATCCCTTGTCAAGATCATCCAACACCTTTTTCTTAATTTTTTTATAATCAGCAAATAAAACAGCTTCGCATTCATGCTCAAACAGACTTTCATCTATATCGACTACATGAACTGGAGCAGCCTGTTTAATAATATTGACAACCCGCTTAAAAGCAATGGCCAAAGGTTCAAAATCCGGCTTGGCTTTAAGTTTTTCCAGAGCACGGGCTCTGTTCCAGATATTAGGCACATGATCTGCAGAAACAGAGACAATGGCTGCTATTACGTCTTTTGAGAATCCTTTCTCGGACAAAAGATAGGCTATACGATTTTGCAAAAAGAGATAAACCCTGCTGGAAATTTCCTTAATTTCATCATTATTTTGCTTGCCGAACAGCGTTACGCTCTTTTCAATCAACTTGCTTAATGAAAAGAAAAAGCCTTTATCAAGCATTATCTGAACAATGCCTATTCCCTGCCTGCGAAGAGCATATGGATCTGAAGCGCCGGTCGGAATCAACCCTGTTATGAAACAACCGCAAATAGAATCGATCTTGTCGGCAATGGCAAGAATTGCGCCTGTTTCTGTTTCAGGAAGCCGGCCTCCGGAATATGTGGGCCGATAATACTCTTCTATCGCAGATGCCACAATATCCGGTTCTCCGGCAGCAGCGGCATAAACCCTTCCCATGACCCCCTGCAGTTTTGGAAACTCAACAACAACCTGGCTGACAAGATCGGCCTTGCACAAATAAGCGGCTCTCAATGCCTTTTGTTTAAAATTTGAATCAAAATTTGCAACCTCTGCCAAATATCCGGCAAGTTTTTGAACCCTCATTACCTTATCATACACGGTCCCAAGCCCGGCCTGAAAAAGAACCCCTTTTAATTTTTCCACCAAATCCTCAAAGGGTCTCTCTACATCGCTCCTGTAAAAGAATTGAGCATCTTTAAGCCTGGCCCTGAGCACCCTTTCGTGCCCCTTTGTAACCAGCGACATATCTCTTGTCAATGTATTGTTAACCGCTATAAAATTCGGCATCAGATTGTTTTCTTTATCAATTACGGCAAAATATTTCTGGTGCTCCCGCATGGCTGTAATTAATATCTCACGTGGAAGCTCAAGAAATTCCTTATCAAAACTACCTGCCACAACAGCCGGATATTCAACGAGGTTAGTTACAATATCAACAAGGTCATCATCTTGCAGAACCCTGCCTCCGCAATCGCCGGCTGCTTTATCGATGCCGCTTGCAATCTGTTTTTTTCTTTCTTTTGGATCAATCAGCACATAGTTAGAACGCAGGATTTCAATGTAGTCATCTGGTTTAGAAAGCCTGATCCTCCCTGGGCTCATAAAGCTGTGCCCAAAAATATATCTGTTGCTTTTTACATTGCCCAAAACAAACGGGACAACCTTATCTCCTAAGAGGGCCATGATCGAATGTATCGGTCTTGCAAACTCAATGGCTAAATCCGCCCATTTCATTGTTTTTGGAAATGGAATTGACAAAATCACATCAGGCAAAATGCTTTTAAGAAGCGTCCTTGAGGCAAGGCCTCCCTCTGTTTTTTTTGCGCATAAATACCGACCTTTTTTTGTATTCTTGATTGTTAAACTGTTAACGGAAATCCCTAACTTCTCGGCAAATTTCTTTGCAGCTAAAGTTGGCCTGTTGTCTTCATCAAAAGCAATTTTTTCAGGAGGCCCTGTGATCTCGGTTACCAAGCGCTTCTGCTTGCCGGCAACATCCGTGACTTCTACTGCAAGCCTTCTCGGCGTTCCAAAAATCCCGGCCTTGCCGTGTTCAATACGCGCATTGTCCATGCTTTGTAAAATCAGTGACAAAAGGCTATTCAGAGCCGGTTCAATATAACCTGCCGGAATCTCCTCTGTGCCTATCTCAAGTAAAAAAGTGTCCATGTTTATCCCTGGTTAGTAAAATTACGCATTAATGGAAAACCCATGGCTTTCCGCTGGTTCAGATACTCTTCCGCGCAAGCCCTGGCGATATTTCTTATCCGTGCGATATAACCGGTTCTCTCTGTTACACTTATGGCTCCGCGGGCATCGAGAATGTTAAAGGTGTGTGAACATTTCAAGCAATATTCATAAGCCGGAAGAATGAGCGGGCTATTAATCATCTGCTTAGCTTCATTTTCGTATTTGTTGAAAAGACCGAGAAGCATATCCACGTCTGCCTTTTCGAAATTATATGTTGATTGCTCTACTTCCTGTTGATGATGTATATCTCCATAAAATATTTTATCATTCCATTTTAGATCAAAAACATTATCTACTCCCTGAAGATACATGGAGATGCGCTCCAGGCCGTAGGTAAGCTCAACCGATACTGGTGACAATTCAATGCTGCCTGCAAGTTGAAAATAAGTAAATTGGGTAATCTCCATGCCGTCCAGCCAGACCTCCCACCCCAGGCCGGATGCGCCAAGGGTCGGTGATTCCCAGTCGTCTTCAACAAACCTGATGTCATGATCAAGAGAATCAATCCCGAGAACCTTTAAGCTCTGGAGGTACTGTTTCTGCACATCAAGCGGAGACGGCTTTAGTATTACCTGAAACTGATAATAATGCTGCAATCGATTCGGATTTTCACCATAACGGCCGTCTGTAGGACGCCTGGAAGGCTGGACATAGGCTGCATTCCAGGGCTCAGGGCCAAGGACCTTAAGAAGCGTTGCAGGGTGAAATGTTCCTGCGCCGACCTCAATGTCATAAGGCTGAATCAACGTGCATCCTTTGCGTGCCCAGAACTTCTGTAACGCTAATATTACTTCCTGAAAATACATTTGTTTCCCCGCCTTGCCGTTTGTTAAATACACTAATAATTAGTGCCTGAACGAAAACCCTCCAATTTACACTTTTCCTGTCATTGCGAGGGAAGCATGACCGAAGCAATCTCTTGGAAATAAGGGGATTGCTTCGTCGTTCGTTCCTCACTCCTCGCAATGACGGCTCGCAACTAT
>JAUWQO010000147.1 GCA_030610995.1 Desulfobacterales bacterium | reverse complement strand
GCTTATACAGGATCCTGCGATAGAAGGATGTGATAGCCTGGGCATAGCGCGTATTTTGGCTGCAGCCCTAAAGGAAATTCCATTTGACCTGATTATAGCCGGTCAGAGAGCTGTTGATGATGATAGTTTTCAGGTAGGTGTGGCGGTAGCCGAATATTTAAAGATTCCACACGTTTCGATGGTAATAAAGGAGGAAATCACAGGCGGAAAAATCAGGTGTCACCGTACAGTTGAAGGAGGAACGGTAATACTTGAGGCTCCGTTGCCGGCCCTTTTTACCACGCAGCGCGGGTTGAACGAGCCTCGCTATGCTTCTCTTCCAGGCATCATGAAAGCAAAAAAGAAGCCTCTTGACACCAAAACCCTTGCAGATATTGGATTAGATGCTGAAAAGGCAGGCAAACCAATGACGAGGATAATAGCAATGAAATATCCTCCGGAAAGAAAGGGTGGCACGATTGTTGAGGGAGACTCTGCTCAAGCAAAGGCCGCAGCCCTTGTCAAGGTTTTGCACGAAAAGGCCCGGGTCATTTAATGCCAATGTATAGCAACTGAGTTCAACCACTTGACCATTTTTTATATAAGGAGAGAATTATGCCACAGCAATGTGTACTCGCAATAGCAGAACAGTCAGACGCTGTTTTTCGAAAAATTACTTATGAGGTTTTAAGTGAGGGCAGGCGTATTGCTGACAGCATTGGCTGCCCCCTTACAGCCGTTGTTTTGGGAGCAGGTGAAGATATCTCAAAAGAGCTGGCGCAGTATGGGGCGGACAGAATACTGGTAGCCGATAACCAGGCTCTTCGTGAATATGTAAATGATGCCTATACCAATGTGATTGCCGATATTATTAATAAAGAAAACCCTTGTGTTGTGATTTTAGGCGCATCAACCCAGGGAAAGGACCTGTCGCCGCGCATTGCAGCGCGAATAAATGCTCCTCTGGCCATGGATTGTGTGGCTGTTCAAGTTGAGAACAGCAATCTTGTAATAACCCGCCCAATGTACGGAGGCAAAATTTTAGCCGATGTGGTTCTTGATGGAAATCCGCAGATAGTGGCGGTTCGTCCAAATTCTATGAGTATTGTAAAGACCGCGGGGGCCGGCTCAGTTGAAAAACTTGATGTGGATGTCGGTAAGACCGATCTCACCTTTATTGAAAAGAAGCTGGAAACCGGCAAGGTTGAACTTACCGAAGCTGATGTGATTGTTTCAGGAGGCAGGGGCATGGGCGGCAGCGATTTTTCTGTTATTGAAGAGCTTGCCGACCTGTTCGGAGGCGCTGTCGGCGCATCGCGATCAGCGGTTGATGAGGGCTGGCGTTCCCTTTCAGATCAGGTCGGACAGACCGGAAAGGTTGTTTCTCCAAACCTGTATATAGCCTGCGGAATATCCGGAGCCATCCAGCACCTTGCAGGCATGTCGTCATCCAAGGTTATTGTGGCGATAAACAAGGACCCGGATGCGCCAATATTTTCTAAGGCAGATTATGGAATCATTGGCGATCTTTTTGAGATTGTGCCTTTAATTATAGATGAAACAAAAAAAATAAAAGAGAGATAACTACTCAGCCACTAAGACACCAAGGCACAAAAAAGGGATATTATTGAGGAATTGCGAATTGAGGTCCGCCGCAGGCGGACCCAAATTATGAATTGCAAGAGAATTATATTATAACCTTTGAACCCTGAACCTTGAACCCTGAACCTGGAACCGATCACTTTAGGTATAATGAAACTGCATTTGGTTAGTCTGGGCTGTGTAAGAAATCTTGTTGACAGCGAAGTAATGTTGGGCCTGCTTGCAAAGGCCGGCTGGTCAACCACGCAGGATCCTGGAAAAGCCGATATAATAATTGTTAATACCTGCAGTTTTATCGAACCTGCAATTAATGAATCTATTGACACCATACTTGAACTGGCAAAGCTTAAACAAAGCAATAACTGCAAGAAACTGATTGTTACCGGATGCCTTCCCGAACGTTTCAGAGAGGAGATAGTATCTGCTCTTCCGGAAGTTGATTTTTTCCTTGGCACAGGTGGTTTTGATAAGATTGCACATGCTGCTGCCGGCGGCTTAACCGATAGTTCAAAATGTCTTTTGCCGGATCCGAACCTGGCTTCTCTTCAACCGCAGAATGTGCCGAGGATACATAGCTCTCCATACATAGCCTATCTGAGAGTTGCGGAAGGATGCGATAAGGGCTGCACATATTGCATTATTCCAAAGCTTCGGGGAAAATACAGAAGTCGTCCTTTTGAAGATATCGTTGCCGAAGCCCGTTCTTTGATCCTGTCGGGTGTAAAGGAGTTGATACTGGTTGCTCAGGATTCAACATATTATGGCAAGGGTTTGAGCCCATCCATTGATCCGTGCATGCTGATCGAGAGTATTGCAAACATATCGCAAAATGTATGGATC
Source organism: Desulfobacterales bacterium (assembly GCA_030610995.1). GTDB lineage: Bacteria > Desulfobacterota > Desulfobacteria > Desulfobacterales > ETH-SRB1 > Desulfaltia. Next base: position 4,425 of record JAUWQO010000147.1, on the reverse strand, counting down.
AGAATCCTGTACGGGCATCCGGAAAGTATAACAGGGTCTTTTATAAAAACGGTTGTAGCGCACAGCAATATATGCTCATATTTTGATATTCCGATTCAGCATGCAAGCCGATCTGTTCTAAAAAGGATGGGGCGTAAATATTCGCGTGACGACCTGTGCAGGCTTATAGAGAAAATACGATCACTTGACCCTGATGCAGCAATCAGGACTACCGTTATTGTGGGTTTTCCAGGGGAAACAGACAAAGAATTTCAGCAGCTTCTAAAATTCATACAGGAAATACGTTTTGATCATCTTGGCGCCTTCATTTATTCAGATTCCAAAGACCTCCCAAGCCACAGGCTTTCCGGACATGTTTCCGAAAAGGCTGCAAGGGAGCGGTATGATTTGCTCATGTCCGGCCAGGCAAAAATATCTTTGGAAAATAACCGTAAGCGTATCGGCGAGGTTGTGAAGGTTTTGGTGGAAGAAAAGGGGAAGAATAACATGTTTTCGGGTCGCAGCGCTTTTCAGGCCCCTGAGGTAGATGGCGTTACATATGTAAATTCCAACCAGTTACATGAGGGTTGCTTTGCCAATGCAAAAATTACGGATGCTCTTGAATATGACCTTATAGGAGAAGCTGTATGAGTGACCTCAAAAACAGGATATTAGCTTCAGCAAAAGATGATCTTGAGGATATTGAGATTGCCCTTAAACAGAATTTAAAACCGTATCTTGATCTGGTTTCTCAAACAGCAAGTCATATACTGTTTGCCGGCGGCAAGAGACTAAGGCCTCTGCTTATGGTGCTTTCCGCCAGAATATGCGGTTATAAGAGGAACTCCGACAAGACCTTTTCCATTATGTTTGAATATCTTCATGCTGCCACACTTTTGCATGACGATCTTGTGGATGAGGCAACACTTCGCAGGGGCAAACCAGTAGCTCATTCAATATGGGGCAATTCAATAGCGGTTCTTGTGGGCGATTTCCTTCTTGCGCGGGCTCTTTCAATTGCGTCTGATACAGGACACCTTAATGTCATCAAAATTATTTCGGAAATTACAGAAAATATGTCTCAGGGTGAGATCCACCAGCTTATGAGAAAGGGGCAACCGGATCTATCTGAAGAGGAGTATATGGAAATTATCCAGAACAAGACGGCTATCCTTTTTAAGGGCGCATGTCAGGTAAGCGCCATTGTAGCAGATGCCCCGGAAAAAGAAGAAAAGGCCTTATCAAACTATGGTTTCAACCTTGGAATTGCTTTCCAGATGACAGATGATCTTCTCGATTATACATCAAATGCCGGTGTTCTTGGAAAGGAGGCAGGCGCAGACCTGAAAGAGGGAAAATTGACCCTGCCGCTCATATATGCATTAAAGCAGGCTGATTCAAAGGCTGGTTCAAAGGATCGGGCCATGATGGAGAAAATAATAAAAAATAAGGATTTTTCTGCTGACGAATTTGAAATCTTATTAGAACTGTTAAATAAATATAATGGGCTTAAATATACTGAAGAGTTGGCGACAAAACATATTGCCAAAGCAAAGCAGGTTCTTGTCGGGGTTTTTAAACCTTCAGAAACAAGGGAAACACTTATAAATATCGCCGATTACGCGCTGGCAAGGAAGTATTAAAAATGAGACTGTCAAAACAAATATTGCTGCTTGTCCTTTTTCTATTGATGATGCTGCCGGGGGGTGTTCAGGCTGAAGAACAGTTACATACAAAAACTGTTTTGGTCATAGGAACAAGTAGAATATATGCTGATAAGGTTACTGTTGCGCGGGACCGGGCAATTTCCAACAGCCTGGTTTCAGCAATAGAAAATGTTGCAAAAGATTTTCTGCCGCTTGAGTCTCTGATTCAAAATTTTCAAGTTATAAATGAAATTCTATATAGTAATACAAAAGAATTTGTTCAAGGATACAAGGTGCTGACAGAGGTATTGTCCGGGGATACTTGCAGAGTAATGGTTCAGGCAACTGTTTCGATTGACAAAATTCAGCAGCAACTCTCAATCGCAGGAATTATGATAGGCAAAAAGTCTATGCCGCGGCTTCTCTTTTTCATCGCAGAGCAAAGCACTGAAGATAGTTTGCTCCAATACTGGTGGGGAGAAGGTATGTCTGAGGTTAAAAGCGTTGCGGAAAACAGCATGGCCGCCGTAATGATGGAAAAAGGTTTTTTGATAATTGATTATGGAGAGTTGGCGCAAAATTTTAGAAATGAGACTTTAAGTTTAGGGTCTGAATTATATCATCAGGAAGTTGTTAAACTTGGAGTCAGACTTAATGCGGATGTGGTAATAGTCGGCAAATCTATTGCAGGCAAAACGCCAAATATTATGGGTAAAAATATAAAGTCATTCAAGGGGACTGTAACGGTACAGGCATTCAGGACAGACACCGGCGAAGAAATTGCCTATGCCTCGCAAAGTGCTGTCTCCGCCGATGTGGATGAGGTTGCAGGTGGCAATGCTGCACTTTCAGATGCAGGAGCTATTGCCGGCAAAGACCTCTCTTTGCAAATAATTGAGGAATGGCGAAAAGAAATAAAGAAGCTTGTTAATATCGAACTCGTTGTTGAGGGAACCGCTAATTTTGCAAATTTTGTACAGTTTCGCAAAATCTTAAATGATATATTGGGTGTAAATCGTGTTCAGCTTAAAGAGATGAGGCTTGATGAATCTGTAATTTCCGTTGATTTTCAAGGAAATGCCAAGGAGCTTGCAGATGCTTTAATGCTTAAGGCCTTTGATTCGTTCGGCATTAATATATACGAAGTGTCGCAACAGTGTTTAAGGATTGAACTTATACTGTCAGAATAGGACGATTAAACGTCTCGGAATTTATACAACCTATCGAAATTCCAGCGACTTTAGTCGAGTAGTTAAATAGTCGACCTGCCCGCCAGTGCCATTTGTGCCGCCGTTACAATTACCCGGCAAACCAGGCGTTGGCAGGCGGGGTTGTCGAGTCGTAAGGCCCTTAAACCACTCGACTAATCAACCACTCGACCAGTTGCGGAACGAAGTGGAGCTAAGTTCTTAAGTTGAAACAAAAAAATACAATCAACATTCCCAATCTTTTAACCGTAACCAGGATATTGCTTATACCCCTTTTTATTATTTTCCTGCTGAAAGATATGCTTCACTTTGCGCTTTTAGTATTTACTGTAGCAGCGATAAGCGATGGCCTTGACGGACTTTTTGCAAGGTATTTAGACCAGCGGACACTATTGGGAGCTTATCTTGATCCGCTGGCAGACAAGCTGCTTTTGACCAGCGCTTTCATTATGCTGGCTGTTATTCAAATCGTTCCCGGATGGCTTGCCGTTATTGTAATAAGCCGCGACATTTTGATCTTGTTAGGCGTTGCCGTTTTTGCTATGGCAGATATAACTATTGAAATTAGACCAAGGATAACCAGTAAATTCACAACTGTTTTTCAGATGTCGACCATTTTTTTTCTGCTGCTTGACCCAAACATTCCCGGAGCTGATATGATTAAATGGATTTTTTACTGGCTTACCGCAGGGATAACCATATTATCCGGTCTTCATTACACTTACATAGGCATGAACTTGATTCAGAATGCTTCTAATAGTAATAACCGGAGGAATACATAGAAATAGGCACGTAGCTCAGGGGGAGAGCGCTACCCTGACACGGTAGAAGTCGACAGTTCAAATCTGTCCGTGCCTACCAAGAATACAAAGAGCTTACGGCAATATGAAGTTGTAAGCTCTTTTTTTATGCCCTGACATGAATAAGGCTCATTAACCGAGCCCTAAAGGACGAACATGTTTAAGAGCTATTTTCTTGACCTTTATCAAGGTGTAGCCTATATGAATGATTGTATATTTTTCCGATCTACACGAGAGCATCTGAGAAGTACGAAAAAGATAAACCAAAGAAATAATCCTTAACAAAAGATGGTTGCTATGGATTGATTATTAAAACCCCGTTTTCAAAAGAGAGCGGGATTAACCATCAGGTCCGCGGTTCGAGTCCGTGCTGGGGAGCCAAAAATTATTGAGGCCCAATCTCATAATAGATTGGGCCTTTTTGTTGGAAAATGTTGAAATGTTCTGGATATATACCTTGACACTTCTTGTAGATAGTATATATTTTTAAATATAAACCAATAATCAAAAGGAGGCGATTATGAAAACTGCCAAATTATTTATAAATGGGCGAAGTCAAGCAGTTCGCTTACCCAAAGTCTATCGATTTGAGGGAAATGAAGTCTATATAAAAAAAGTGGCTGGAGGGGTATTATTAATTTCTAAGAATCAATCTATTTGGGATCTTTGGGAAAGGAATTTAATGAAATATGAGGAACCATTTATGACTGAAAGAAATCAGCCGGGGTAACAACAAAAGACACCCAGCCTGAATTAAATATTTAATTCATCCCATAATATGTATTAACATAA
>JAUWQO010000127.1 GCA_030610995.1 Desulfobacterales bacterium | reverse complement strand
CTTTGTCATTGTGTTCAATCTCCCACTTTGTGATCTGTTTGTCAGCAGCCTCGTATGCTTTTTTTTGAGCCTCCTGAACCTGTTTCTGTATTTTTTCTCCGCCGCCTATCAGATGGATGGAAGCCCATGTAAGCATGGCCGCAACCGGATTAAGATCAGAGCCGAACGCCTCGCATCCGAGCCGCGCGGCCTCAAAGGGAATGGAACCTCCCCCGCAAAAACAGTCGCCGACTTTTGGCGTATGGCCGAATCTTCTTTTCCCAAGTTCTATTACCAGTCCCTGAATGTTTTTTGCGTCTGTCCCAAGATGTGTATTTATTTCCAGCCAGGCTTCTTCGCCAGGGCCGTCAATCTGTTCCGGCCGGTCGCAGTATGTAAGCTTTTCATCATATGAGAGCTGATCAAATACTTTGCGAAGAACCTGTTCTTTTTCTTCCGGACTAAGCCCTGTTGACCATGTACGTTTTAAATTGCCTTCTTTATCAGTTATAAGCTTGTGCCATTGTTCTTCTGAAAGGTTGGCCTGAATAACTCCGGCAGGAATGGATTTTGACCGTCGCTGCCACAGGCCGTCGTCATCCATGGTGAGTATCTTTAAAAAAATATCCTGATCTTTTTTTGGGTCATTAGAAACAGGCATGAGCATGCCGATTATGGATGCCCTGATCAAAATCAAAGGTTTTCTTCCCCACCATTTTCCAAGTCCGGTTAGTGTTTGGCTGTAATTAGCCTTTCTTTCTTTATAACTCTCCTTTGAAATTCTTGACACAGGAAACTGATCTTCAATAAAAACCCGATCGTTCATAGATATTCCTTATCTGAATATTCCGCTGAAAAGTGACTTCTGGAATTCTTCTCTACGTTTCAGCAGGGCCTGGTCGGAAACTGGATTTTCCGTTAATGCAAATCGAATCGCTTTTCTCCACCCTTTGTTGCGATCATTAAGCGCATGACCGGTGGAGGCATTGGTCATGGTATAAAGCCACCACCGTTCTTCAGGGGCAAGTCCAAGCCAGTTGCGGACAGCCGTACTGATCAGCACAGGGTCGCATTCTTCAATAGCCCACGCAAGCAATACGAGTTCCTTGCCAAGAGTTCGTTCCAGGTGGATCTGGCCTTTCTTTTTCCATTTCCCGGATTCAATGCCGTAAGTCCGAAGGCGACGGTTGAATTCCGCCTTTGTTTCTTCGGCAATATCGTCCCACATGAAGCGTTTCAGGATCACTTTAATATGGGCATTTTCATTACTTAACGATGTATAGATTTCTTTGCCTTTTTCGGGTATTTGCCACTCAAAATGCTCGGAAATCATAACCTCAGCGCTTTTTGCCCGGGAGTCCGGAATTGTAACCAGAAAATAATGGTCCGTGAGATCAGGATTATAACCAAAACCGAGTATGTTCTGTTTTTTTTTCGTCATAATTGATCCTCTCGTAAAAAGTCGTCACTCCGGTGAAAACCAATCCTCATTGGCTGGTTCTCGTAGGGGCGGGTTTATCCCGCACGAATTGATTTGGCGGGCGGCATAAAGCCGCCCCTACAAATACTGGATTCCGACTTTCGCCGGAATGACAAAAAAATACGTTTTTTGACTTTTTACGAGTTTGTCATAATTGATTTGTTTACTTATTGGCTGACTTCCCCGGGAGACAGGCTGCTTCTATCATCAGCAATCCAGTCAAGCAGAAGCTGAGCTTTGTCAAATTCCAGCCATTCGATATTTAAAAAAATCTGGCTGCCAGACATAACTGTCTGGAGCTGCTTAACAATATTTTCAAATTGTTCTCCGGAAAGTGCGAAACTGCCTGCGGCTGTATAACTGATATCCTGATCTTTTTTATTGGATTGAATATCTATTGTGACACCATATGCTTTACCTTCAAATTTTTTAAGCCTTTCCATAAACGCATAGGCATCTCTTGTTGTAAGGTTGGTATGTCTTCGCTTCCAGACCGCCTTTTTTGATGGATCCAGCTTAACAGTCTTCTTTCTGTAATCATTAACATTTATCTTTTCTTGAGCAGACGACACACCATTACGCTGAGCAATAGCAAGCACAAATGGGCTTGTTTCAGGAACTGGAAACGGTGCACTATATGAACCTCCCATTGTTTTGGGGTCGGATCCGTCTGTTGTGTATCGGATATCAGCGTTTGGGCTGGCCTTAAGTTCAACCATCCAGTTGTCGCCTTGCTGAAATACCCGATGTTTAAGGGTAATTGTATTTATCCATGTTTCCAAGCCGCCCTGTTTATGCTTGCTTGTAGAATCGATACAGATGAATTTACACTTTAAGTCGCTGATTTTAACATTATTGAATGAATCAAGCTTCATTGACGATGTTGTGGGTTCTGCTTCGCCTGTCTCGTAATATACAATATCTCCATGCACAGGAGTGATTTTAAGTGTGGCTTCACCTGTGTCATCGTTTCTTGATATCTTCTGTACCCTTACCTCGGTTTTTGGCGGAGGAAATGGGCCTTTGTTAATAACGCCTCCTTCATCCCTCCATATATCCTGGCTTATAGATATCTCTTTAAGTTTATCCAATACGTCCTGTCGATGGAACTGCCAGGTAGTAAGCGTGGCTGCCCGCCGTTTTATCTCTGACCACTGAGATCTTTGCTGACCGCCAAAAAGACGTGCCTCGCACTTTTTTCTGAACGTGTCTCCAGTAATCTCGTTAGTGAATTTCTGAACCTTTTCAAGTGTGTCACGAATGAGTTTTTCGCCATCAAACTGATTATCACTGAACTGAATTCTACAGTCAGTTGTGCGAAATCCATTTTTTGACGGATATACCAGTGTTGTAAAAGCCTCCTGGATAGCGCTTCGCAAACTAAGAATGATTTTATCACGGCTTGTTTGAGCCTGGATGCGCTGCGGGTCTTTATCAGACAGCCTCTCAGCGTCAAATTCATCAATAATGGACTGTATTGCCCGATATTGAGCTGCCTGGTCCACAACACGGTCCAGGATATTTTCATGATTTCCGGTTAGAAAAACAATTCTGTTTTTGTATTCAATATCATTTGCAAATTTATCCCAGTCCTTACTCAACTTCGTTGCGCCTGCTATGTTGCCGGTTGGTTCTGTTATAATGAGGCTGACTCTATTCGCATCAATATCAACCTCATCAATAGCAGGAATAATTTCAATCTTCTGATAACAGTCTTTTAGTTCAGGTGAAAACAAAGACCTTAGATATCCCCTCAGCTCTTTTAGACAGGATTGCCGGTTGTAGGACGTAGCCATTGAGTGCAGTTTGGCTGCCAGGTTCTGGGTATTTTTATAAAAGAGCCTTCCATCCGAACTGGTGTGCAGATACCATGCCTGTGTGGGAAGATAATCAACAATATCCTTTTTTACTTTGGAGATGTCACGGCCCGGCGCACAGAGATATCCCATAATATCACCTTCACGAAGGCCATGGGTAGCGCCGGGAATATTGGCAAGGGATGCCACAAGAATAAGCTTTGATACATCCTGGGCGTCTGTACCGGAGCCAAGTCGCTGATCAAGTTCCTCTGCAACCGAATGGCTCTCTTTGGCAATATCGTGAGTTACCGCCTCGCTTAAAGTCGGGTTAATGGTTTTTATTTCCGAAAAGACCTCTTCATTGTTTAAATCCAGATCATACGGATGAACAAGCATGGTTTCATCCGCTCGTCCGGTTTCATAAATGCTGGATACAATAACGCGCATAAGCCGGATCAGCCCTCTTGTCTGCTGAAATCCCGGGTTCTCTTTGAATCTTGCATAAAGGTCACGGATTACAAAATGGAAAGGATAGGACTCAACAATCTGCGCCGCATAAGAATCCGGAGACGCGTTGGTTACATCCATCTCTTTTGCATTTTTAACAGCCGAGGCATATTTATTGGCAACCTTTTTTATTGTAGCTTCATCCGGCAGCGCCTCGAACAATCTGGTTCTCAAAATATGGTATAGTTCATCGCCTTGAGTATTAACCGGTTCTATTCTGAGCGCTGAACGGTTCGTCTCTTTCTGGAAATTTTCAAGTGCTTTGTTTATCTGCTCACTTCCTCCCTCATATGTAGCCGTAAGATCGGATATAATGACACATACATTAGAAAGTTCTGTTTTATTAACTGCGACCAAAAGATTTGAAAGGGCGGTTGTCGTAACAACCGCAAGATCGCTGTTACCAATCTCTCTGGATTTGGCATACTCCATATAAGGAGGCAGTTCATCCAGCATGATTATCGTTGGTTCATCCTTTAACAGGTTTATCCACGCAGTTACACCAGGAGCTTGGAGCGGGGAATAATAATTGTTGAACAGCTCTTTTTTACCCAACTGCTCGGCAATAGATCCCCATATCCCGAGGGGTGCATCCGACTCTCTTCCGGTAAATCCAAGCACTTTCACGTTGCCAAGTTTTGCTCCAGGACTTTTTACACCGAGTATTTTCAAACGAAGTTCCGGGTTCCGTGCAAGCAAACCAAGGGCTATCATATTGTGGGTCTTGCCTCCCCCCATTGCCTGGGTTAGCAAAAATGTGGAAGCCTGATCTATAGATCCTTCAAGCCTGCTGAATGTTTTTTCCAAAAGGGTCTTCATGCCTGAGGTTATAAAATTTTCCTCAAAAAAATCTTCGGCATCGATTTTAGACTCAAGAAGATCTGAAAGATTCAGCACAACATCACGTCTGTCCCTGTTAAAAACGCTCTCACGCGGTGTGCATGAAGTTTTTAGATACATTTTTCATCCTCGAATTAATAATTATTGAATAAACAGGTGTATTTACGGAATGTTTTTTACCACATCACCTCTTGGTTAGCAACGAAAGAAATGTGACTTAAGTTCGTGCTGAACGTGTATTGACCTTCCTTATTTCTTTCCAATCCCAAACCGCTTCGATTTTGCTCCGAATAAAATCCTTAAAAAAACATCATTCCTGACAAATCAAACCTATTTTCTATCTTCATGATCTTCCAGGCAGGTATCGGCTTACTGTTTCAAGTTTATGATTGGGCAGATGCGGGTACTGATATCAAACCCCAAGCATAACAGGCTGTTTGTGCCTCTTGCCGCAGATTGCCCTTTTTATCTCTTATGGAGTAGCCTTTGGCGATGAAGTGATATTTGTTTTTTTGATATTCTCAATACGCTCACCCCAGGAAGGATGTTTGTCCCAAAACTTGCCGCTATCAGCTATAGCAAGCTTTAGTTCTTTTAATATTTCTATTTGATTATCCGCAAAGAGCTTTTCAGCAGGTCTTAAAGTCCGTTTACGTCTTGCCATTCTTTTTCTCTTTCACCTGAACTCTCTCACACCACAGCCAAAATAGCAAAAACCTTAATCACTATCTTGGTCGCCTTCGTCTCCTGCTTGCTGTCTCTCTTCAATCAACCGTCGTTCCCGTTCCAACTCTCGCTCCAGCTCTTCCTCGGTAGGCAAATAAAGCATGTATTTGGAAGCGAAGAGTTGCTTGCTTTCGTTCAGCACGGAATATCGGGCGATGGTTTTGTTTTTCTTTGCGCAGAGAATAAGACCAATGGTCGGATTGTCCCCCTCTGTGAGGTTTTTGTCATCGAACATCCGGACATAACTGTCCATCTGGTCGCTTGCTCGACCGCCAACGCCATGGCATCCAAAACGCCACTTTGGGTGTGGCGTTTTCCGGACGATTTGAATTCGCCACATGCGATGAGCATTTATGGGACGCTCCTTCATATGTTGACATAGGGAGATGGGGTCTGCCTTTGACCCTTGTTGTTTAATTAGTCAAGATCCAAGAGGGTATGGAAGTTAAAGAAACAGGTGGGCTGAAGCGAGCGCTGAACCTGGTAAAGAAATAAAACTGGCAATTTTTAAGTTCAGCATAATGATCATAGGAAAGCACGACCCATGAAAAACTGGCGAGCAGAGTAAGGCTTTACCGTCAGGTTTTTTTTTGTGACAGCGAAAAGCCTCGCATTGCGGAGCGAGCGTTTAGGGAGATTATTATACATACGCATCCTGCCACAGGTTCGTAATAAAATCTTTCCAGGGAAGGATAAATATATCCCCATCTTTTCGGGGGGTATCTTCAAGAGTGACCAATATATAATTTTCTAAAAGTTCTTCTTCCTTTATCGCAGTCAATCCTTTGAAATCTTTTTTTGTGATAGTTGCCTTACCTTTTACCTCAATCGCTGTTTTTCCGTTAACAACAAAGTCAACCTCAAAACCTGAGGTTGACCTCCAGTAAGACAGATCACACCCCCTCTTGTAATCACAGTAGGTTTTTATCTCATGATGGATATAAGCTTCAAATGCCTCCCCAAATTCTGGAGATCTCATCATCAGACCCCGACGACCTTGCAGAAATCTGGCGACTCCTATATCGAAAAAGTAGAATTTCGAAGTGAAAACCGGTTTTCGTTTGACGGATTTCCGCCATGCAGGCAGATCATCGCCAAGCATCGTGTCGCGTAGAATCTGAAAATATTCCTGTACTGTTGATCTTGGAACCTGTGCATCGCTTGCTATGTTCGTATAATTAATCATTTTACCGTTACACAGCCCGGCCACAGTGAGAAATCTGCTGAATGCAGGCACATTCCGAACGATGGCTTCCGCTGCAATCTCTTCCTTTAAATAATTTCCCGCATATGCCTCCAGATCTTCAAATGGTGCAGTGGAAAAATAAATAGAAGGGATCAAACCTGTATCCAGGGCTTTCAGTAATTGGAAATCCCCCTTTAACTCATTGAGAATAAAGGGGCGCAGCCGCCTGGTTCTGGCGCGCCCTCCCAGCAGATTTATACCCTTATTTCTCAACTTCCTGGCGCTGGACCCTGTAAGAAGGAAATGAATCCCTTTTTCTTCAATCAGGTTATGTACTTCATCAAGCAGAATCGGCAGCTTCTGAATCTCATCGATGATAACAATCTTGTCATCGTCCGTTATTTCCTGGCGAAGTCTTTGGGGCGCTCTGCTTAATTTCAGATAAACATCCGTTTGAAGCAGATTGTAATACCTGTATTCATTTAACGTATGTTGAATTAAGGATGTCTTTCCTGTTTGACGCGGTCCGAATAAAAAGTAAGATTTTTCTTGTAGAATCCTTAGTAAATCCAATTGCCTTTTAACATACATCACTTGCCTCCACAATATTGCCATGAATACCGTCATATATCATGATTATTGCCAGCTTACATGTCAAATATCACGCAGTCAAGACCTTTCTTGTGTATCCTGGCGCTTCGTATCTTTAGAGCTTTGCACAACTGCCAGGTTGACTATATCGCTGATCGCCCGAAGTAATCTACCAATATGCCAGGGTTATTGCTTCCAATACCATCAACACCAATATCGACAAAAGGCTTAACAAGATCTGGAGTATCTATATTCCATATAAAAACCTTCAAACCGTTCTTATGAGATAATTCAACAAATTCCGCGTCAACAAAATTATATTTCATAACCAGCGCATCAGCCGATGTCTGATCTGCAATACTTGTGTCAACAGGACATCCAACCATGAGAACGCCTGTTTTAATATTGCTATCTATTTCCTTAACGTTTTTTACAAGTCTGTGCCAGAATGAAATAACATAAACATTGTCTTCAAAACCGTTCTTTTTTATCTGTTCAACAACTATTCTTTCCGTGCCTTTCTCCTTAAGCTCAATTACAAGCTTAACCTTTTTATCAGTTAATTCCATAACTTCCTGAAGAGTTGGAACAGACTCACCCTTTCCGGCATCATACTTTTTTAGTTCAGATAAAGTATAATTATTAACCGCTCCGGTTCCGTTGGTCGTCCGGTCAATAGTTGAATCATGTATTACAATTATTTCTTTGTCCCTGCTCAGATGCACGTCAATTTCCACAGCATCTACACCAATATCCATTGCCTTTTTAATAGATAACAGAGTATTCTCCGGCTCAATAGCCGCAGCCCCGCGATGTCCCATTATCATCATATTATTTATTCTCCATTAAACTCTTCAATTAAGATACAGTTAATTATTTTTATAATTCTACCATAAAAAATCAGTAATGTCCGGTTAGGTTCTTGCATGTAACCGATACCGTTTTTGTTCTTTGAAAAAAAATGAATCTGTAGAGCTACCGGAATCACGAAGCTCATTTTGAATTTGTATCCTTAATTGTCTAACTCTCTTGATACTGACA
>JAUWQO010000116.1 GCA_030610995.1 Desulfobacterales bacterium | reverse complement strand
AACGGCTTAATGGAGAAAAAAGACGATAAATAAGTTGCACATAAAGAACTGGCCTGAAGGCGATCGGCCACGGGAGATGCTGTTGAAAAAAGGCCCGGAGGCCTTGAGTGATGCGGCGCTGCTCGCTATCCTTTTGAGAACAGGCATGAAGGGGAAGAATGCCATAGCCCTTGCCAGAGAAATGATAGGCAGGTTTGGCGGGCTCAATGGGTTGATGATGGCAACACAGGATGATCTGTTGAGTGTCAAGGGAATAGGAAAGGCGAAAGTAGCACAGATACTTGCCGCCATGGAAATTGTAAAGCGGCAACTGCGCCAGCCCCTTGAAAAGATTAACATTATAAAAAATCCCCTCCACCTGTTTGAATATCTGAAGGTATCAATGGCCAATCTCTCCCGCGAGGAATTCCGGCTCCTCCATCTCAACAGATCAAAACACCTGATTGCGGAAGAGGTGCTGTTCCGTGGAACAGTAGATGAATCAGCGGTTTATACCCGTGAAGTTGTTGAATCCGCCTTGAGGAAAAAGGCATCCGCTTTGATCCTGGCCCATAACCACCCTACCGGCTTGCCTGAGGCAAGTGAAGAAGATATCAAATTGACTGAGTCTTTGGTAAAGGCATGTTGGACCGTTGATATCCCCATAATTGACCACATTATCATTGGCAGGGGTGGCTTTTTGAGCATGAAGCGTGATTACCCCGAGATTTTTGAAGGAGACAATGAAGTCGCATGAAGAAGCTCACACTCCCCCAGCTTGAACACCACCTGTTTGCCGCGGCGGATATCCTGCGCGGAAAGATGGATGCCTCGGAGTTCAAGGAATACATCTTCGGGATGCTCTTTCTTAAACGCTGCTCGGATGTCTTTGATGAAGAATATGAAGGAATCATAAAGGCCAACCTTGCCAGAGGCCGGACAAAAGAGGAGGCAGTCAAGCGGGCTGAAGACCCTGCCAGGTACGCTAAATCCTTTTATGTCCCAAAGGCGGGACGGTGGGAAAAGCTTAAACACGCGCATCGTAACATTGGCGACGAACTGAACAAGGCGTTATCCGCGCTTGAGCATGACAACCGGAGCCTGGAGGGTGTCTTAGGGCATATTGATTTTAACAGAAAAGCCGGGAAGACAAAGATACCTGACCGGAAACTTCGCGACCTGATCAACCATTTCAATAAATATCGCCTGAGAAATGCAGATTTTGAATTTCCTGATCTTATCGGCGCCGCCTACGAATATCTTATCGGACAGTTTGCGGATTCCGCGGGCAAAAAAGGCGGTGAGTTTTATACCCCAAGAGACGTTGTTCGTTTGATGGTGCGCATACTCAAACCGCAGGAAGGCATGCGCGTATATGATCCCTGTGTCGGCTCAGGAGGCATGCTGATCCACTCCAAGCAGTATGTGGAGGAGCATGGCGGCAACTGCTTTAACCTGAGCCTTTACGGTCAGGATAATAATGGCGGCGTCTGGTCCATGTGCAAGATGAACATGATCCTTCACGGCATTGCGGGCGCGGATATCCAGAACGATGATGTTCTGACCTCGCCCCTTCATTTAGACGGCGGCGAGCTGATGCGGTTTGACCGGGTAATCACCAATCCCCCCTTCAGTCAGAATTATTCCAAAGATGGGATGAAATTTACAGAAAGATTCAGATATGGTTCCTGCCCTGAGACCGGCAAAAAGGGTGACCTCATGTTCCTGCAGCACATGCTGGCAGTTCTGAGAACAAACGGCATGATGGCAACGGTTATGCCCCATGGTGTCCTGTTTCGAGGCGGCGCTGAAAAAGAGATTCGCAAAGGCATTATCGCGGATGACCTCTTAGAGGCGGTGATCGGATTTCCGCCTAATCTCTTTTACGGCACCGGCATTCCCGCCTGCGTGCTGGTGTGCAGGGCAAAAGGCGCCAAACCTGATGAACGCAAAGATAAAATCCTTTTTATCAATGGAGACGCGGAATTTCACACAGGCAGGGCACAGAACTATTTAAGGCCCGAACATATCGAAAAGATTACATCCGCTTTTGACGCATTTGAAGAGATCCCCGGATATGCAGCCGTTGTTGCGAGAGAAGAACTCAAGTCAAACGACTGGAACCTGAATATCCGGCGTTATGCGGATAATGCCCCTCCGCCTGAACCCCAGGATGTCCGCGCCCATCTATTAGGCGGAGTCCCCAAGGCCGAAGTCAAAGCGAAAAAAGAACTCCTCGATGCCCACGGCCTGAAGATATCCACCATATTTGTGGAGCGTGACGCGGACTACTATGATTTTGACCCGGCACTTGCCGAGCGGGGTGACATCAAGAAGAGGATCGAGGCCGGAGAGGGCATACGAGAGCAGGAAGCGGAAATAAAAACCGCTTTTAATCAATGGTTGGAAAGGTATAAACAATCGCTGATCGACCTGCCTGAGACCAAAAACCTCATGGAGATTCGCACCGACCTTTTGGAGGCCTTTGTGTCGGATATCACGCCGGTGGGATTGCTTGACCGGTTTAAAGTCGCGGGCGTGATCGCTACCTGGTGGAATGAAAACAAATTTGATTTCAAAACCCTCATTGCCCAAGGTTTCGGGGGATTGGCGGACGGCTGGGTGGATACCATAGAAGCTACCATGGATGAAAATAAGGGCAATCACTTTGACCTGTCCAATGATCTGCTGGTAACCAGATTGATCCCTGACTATCTCAATGAACTGGAACAAGCCAGGCAGGATATTGTGAGCCTGGAGCAGGAAAAAGAACTCCAGCCTTATACGAAAATAACCAACCAATTAAAAGAAGCCAGAAAGCGGCTCAAGGAACTTCAGAAAAAATTCATCAAACGCCTGCACGAAGCCCGCAACGCCCTTTCAGATGATGATTGCAGGGACCTGGTCCTCGATATCCTCAATGAAAAACTTGACGGGCATCTGAAAAGCTATGTGACCACCCACAGGCAGGAGGTAATCGCCGCAGTGGAGAACTGGTGGGACAAGTATCGTGTGACGCTGAGGGATATTGAGGGGGAGCGGAACTCAGCAGGAAAGAATCTTGATGAAATTACAGTAAGTCTTGGGTACGATTATGTTTGATTCTATCAGTCTCGATCAGCTTGCTACATTCGAAATGGGGCAATCCCCTGACTCGAAATTTGTTGTTGAATCAGATGAAGGTATCCCCTTCCTTCAAGGTTGTGCTGAGTTTGGCACTATTACTCCAAACTTTGTTGTAAGTTGCATTCGACCAAAAAAGATTTGCAATCCTGGAGACATCCTGATCAGCGTCAGAGCACCGGTAGGTGATCTTAACAAAGCAGATCGAGTGTATTGCATTGGAAGAGGACTTGCTGCTATTCGGTTTAAAAATGGCATCGACATCAATCTGGGTTGGCATTTGTTAAGCTATTGGGCGACAAGCCTTCGCGTTGTTGCGCAAGGATCAACATTTGAAGCAATAGGGAAACAAGAGCTTGCTAACTTACAGGTTGCCGATATTCCTTGTCCCGAACAACACCGCATCGCCGAAATTCTCGACACCATAGACGAGACCATTCAAAAAACCGAAGCGCTTATTTCAAAGCTCAAAGCCATGAAGCAGGGCATGCTCCATGACCTGCTCACCCGCGGCCTGGACAAAAACGGCAAACTCCGCGACCCAAAAACCCACCCCGAACAGTTTAAGGATTCGACGTTGGGGAGGATACCGAAGGAATGGGCTGTGGTACGATTACTTGACCACGTATCTTTACCCAATGGACAAGTTGATCCAAAGCAGATGCCTTATTGTCATTGGCCTCTGATAGCTCCTGACCATATCGAATCAGTTACAGGAAGATTGCTATGCCTTGAGACTGCAATAGAACAAGGTGCTATCAGCGGAAAGTATGAATTTAAGCCGGGGGATGTTTTGTATAGTAAAATTCGCCCCTATCTTCGGAAGGCTGTACTTGCTGACAGGCAGGGACTATGCAGTGCGGACATGTATCCTCTACAACCAGGTCCGTCTTTGGTGCCCCGCTTTCTACTCGATGTTATACTTGGAGAGCACTTTAGCCGTTTTGCCGCGTCAGTATCTGAACGAAGCGGCTTTCCGAAAATTAACAGAAAAGAGTTAGGTGAGTATCGGTTAGCTCTTCCATCCACGGACGAACAGCTTCATATCGCCTCAGTCATGGACACCCATGGCGCTCGCATCCGCACCGAAGAGCAGTACCGCGACAAACTCAAACTCCAGAAAAAGAGCCTCATGCACGACTTATTGACCGGCAAAGTCAGGGTTTAAATTTAAAGAGAGGATTTTATTATGAAGATATCAACCATACTTGATCAAATTGATCTCGGGACTATGGCACTGCCCAAGTTTCAAAGGGGATATGTCTGGAACCGTGAACAGGTGAAAGTTTAAGGGAAGGATATTGAGAAAGTTGTTAATCAAAACGGATAGTTGTATTTTACCGCTGCTGCTGATCTGAAAAAATATATTCAGAAAGAGCTGTTGGCAACACAAGAAGAAGCGGTCGCATAAGATGCTTCACTGAAAGACAATATGGCAACTTTACCTGATGAAAATGCAGATGTGAAGATCCTCTTTATCGAGCAGTTTAAGGAGATGGACTGGGAGCATATTGAGGGTGACATTGATGTGCCATAATCCATACCGAAGAACAATACCGCGACAAACTCAAACTCCAGAAAAGGGGCTTCATTTATTACCTAACATTAATCAATAGGTTTCTATTTTGCAAAAACATCCAAGAGAGGATGAAGTCTTGATGTCTGTAACATCTGATGCAAGCGCATCTTATCGTGGATACCGACTACAAACACTGTATACACTCAGGCGCATGCTCGATGTGAGCGATAACGAGAATCTGATATTTCAACCGGAAGGTAAAGAAGATCTTGCTGTCTATGATACCGATCACAACCTGATAGAAGTGGTACAAGTTAAAGCACTTGGCGCTGAGCCTTTCCATCTCCTCGTTTTCTCCCCCAAAGCCCAATTCTTTTTTTTACCGAGCAGCTGATCTGCTGAAAGAGAATTCTAATTTAAATATTATTGTTGTAAGTTTTGGCAAGATAGGGGCCGAATTACTTCGGAGCATCGAAACTGAAGGCGATGAACGAAAAAGAGTGGTAGAAAAGCTTAGCAATTATGGCCTGTTATCTAAAACAGAAGCAGAAACTCTCTTGTCGACATTACAAATAATCCCTTTGACTGAAACTGACATAAAAGAAGATTTGGATGCATCATTCAAAGGTGGATTTACAGGTATTGATCCTGATTCGGCCTTTGAAATTTTAATGTTTTGGCTTTATGTCTGCGCTGAAAACAAGACTGAGATTACTAAAAAAATCCTGATCGACAAACTTAATAATATCGGAAAGTTCTTTGCGGCTCGAAGCTCGTATTACAAAGAATGGTTCACTTCCATTGTGCCGATTGAAGATCGAAAGATCTTAGAAGATGATAAAGCCGTTTTATCCCAAGAATTTTATGAGGGTATTTCTGCTAAATATGAACACATTCTCGCAAACCTTGATATTTTGCGACCCAAGAAAATATACAAGATCACTGAAAAGTTCGAATCAAGCAAAGTAGTAATCATTCATGGAGCTTCTGGCCAGGGCAAAACAACTTTGGCATACCGCTTCTTGAGAGAATTTTATCCGGAGTTCTGGCGTTTTCAAGTTCAGTTAGTTGAAAACAAACAACATGCCCTTAGTGTGGCAAAAGCCTTAGTTAGTCATGCGGATGCCATCGGCGTTCCAATGATTGTGTTTGTTGATGTTTCACCTAAAGATGTTGATTGGCCCGAACTGGTCAAGCAACTGGCAGACCATCGAACTATCCGCGTACTTGTAACAATTCGTGAGGAAGATTTTCGCCGGTCAAACATCTCTGGTGTTGAATTTCGTTTTTCTGACATTGAACTTAAATTTGATCTTTCCGAAGCTCGGGAATTATATCAATCACTCGAAGAGACTCGTATGCCTGCAAGAATCCTTGACTTTGAGGATGCTTGGAATAAGTTTGGGGGTGAAGGACCACTTTTGGAATTTGTTTACCTGGTTACCCAAGGACTTTCTCTTAAACAAAGACTAACACAACAAATAAATCGTATCGAAGATGAAGTGAGAGAAGGCAAAAGGAGTGAAAAGGAGACTGAACTTATCAGACTTATTTCAGTGGCATCGGCTTATGAAGCACGCTTGAAAACAAGGCCACTAGCAAAACATACGGGGTTGCTTTCACCACGCAGAACATTTGAGACATTAGAAAAAGAATATTTTATAAGAGTCAGTATAGATGGCGCTCTTGTTCAAGGACTGCACCCTATCCGTTCCAACATCTTGGCAGAACTTTTAACAGAACCCACATTGTTTCCATGGGCTTCCAATGCGGGGATGTGCCTTGAATTTATGCAGGAAGAAGATATTGCAACGTTTCTTATACATTCTTTTTCACGTCATCACGCAGATTTAGAGTCATTTTTGGCGTTTGTTGCAGAATTCAAGCCCAATCGGTGGGTGGCACTATCTGGAGTTACAACAGCTCTAATCTGGCTGGGAATACTTGAATACACGAAAGGCAATCAGCAATTGATAAAAGAAGCCTATAATGACTCAGGAAGCGGTTGGTATTTTTTAATGGATTTTGATATTGTTGATATTGGTGAGGGACTGGGAAGATCCTGGTGGAAGGGCCTTGCAACTGAGGAAAGAGCGTTACAAATAGAGGCGTTTCAAGCTCGTCAGACAGACAAAAGAAAGGTGTTTGAATATGCAAAAAACTGGTTATCTAAACAAAACCAGAAACCACTTTCTCCCATTTCCGATTCTGATTGGGCTGCTGGGGGAAGGGTGGTTTTCTGGATAGGACGGTTAGGAATTTCGTGGCCCCTTTCGGAATGGCTGCCTGAATCCGACTTAAATATAGCCATCAACGCATTACCCGTCGAGGAATTGTCAAATCTCATTCTTGGATTATCTCAAGGATACGGGGAGTCGTTTAATCCTTGGTTGGAGAAAAATAGATCCAGAATAGTAGATCGTTTTCGAAATGAGTCTCAAACAGTAGCATTGGAAGATAATGGAGAAAAAATTACCGCACACTTTATTTTAAAGCTCGACCAAGAGGAATATTATGCGTCCGATAGTGAATCTTATTCTCAGGAGCACAAAGATTTTTTTAACGAAGAAGCTGTGCAACGGCTATCAATACTGAGGAAACTCTTTCCTGATCGTAGTGAATTTGCTTCTCAGGGCTACGGCCATAGATTATTGCCCGATTTAATTTCATTAAATGATTCGTCAGTGAAATCTGGGATCCCATCTTTTCGCTTTCCCCCGTACTGGCTTACTTCAGTCAATTCCACATTCAGGGGATTGGGCGAAATACCGCAAAGACCTATGACCTGGGATGAATATATTCAAGCAATATTTAATCTCAGGCAAGCTGTCATAAGCAATGTAAAGCAGCTTTTAAACGGCCTGAATGTTTATTTCCGAAAACAGAAACCAATCAAGTTGCTTGGTAATTTAGTCGACGACGTTGACTGGTCCCATTGTCAGCGACAATTGCACAAACCACCGCCGCTGCCAAGATGTGCCGTCGATGAATGGGGTTTTGTTGATGAATATACCTCTGGGTTGCCAGACCCAAAAAAGCCAAAAAAATCCCCAAATGTTAACAGAAAAGGTCTGGCAATTAAGAAATACAAGCCTTTCCTTAAGGCTTATGGGGAATACATTAGAACTCTATCCAATTTTTTCGGTCAATCAATTCACGCTATGACCTTAAACCCATATCTTGGGAGAACAAGTAATACAGGAGCTGATAAAGCCAAACTGGAAGAGGTGGCAACTCAGCAGGGCATTAATCTTGATATGATACGTCTTTCAAATTTAAACCTTACAGACGCAATTAAAAATTTGTCGGTATTCCAAAATGAATTCAGAAGTCTCTTGGGGAAACGTGTTAGTCCTAATGAACTCGACTGGTTGGAGCATCAGGAAAATGATGTTTTCCAAAGTCTGCTAATGATGTGGTATTTCTTTATATTCCATCCTGCAAAAATAATGCAGAATGCATTGAATGAAAGCTCTAAGCGGTTTAAGGAAATTGTGAGAAAGATTAGAAACAACTTGCAAAAGCAGTGTAAAATAATTTCATCCGAAGCTCTACAAATCACTGTCATGGCAGAAGATATATTTTGGGAAAAAGACCCTGCGTTGTGGCTCCAGATTGATGGAAGGTATCCTGTTGATATATACAATTCTTTAGAGCAAGTATTTGCTGCGATCCCACAAGCCGTGCAAAGGGTCGATAATCGTGAGTTAGGAAACTTTGTTGCTCAGCTCAGGTGGAATTATGTTGTTATTGTTCCTCTGGTAAGGGGCAAGTGCCTTGATGCCACCGCATGGCATGTTTCCTTGCCCGTTCTTTTGTCAAATAAAGAAACGAATGAACTACTTGGCTGGTGGAATTTAGTGCAGCAGCCTATTCCTCAAGATGCATGGGCTAAATTGGGGTTAGAAATATGGAAAGTGCCGCAATTTGAATTTGCTTTAAGGTTTCTGAAATCTACTGCGGAATTGTCTCTTCTTGCAGCCCATATTAGGGATTTTGAAAGACTCCCTGAACTTGACAATCTTGGTTTAGAGTTGCTTCAAAGCCATATTCACTCTGTGACTGTTAAAATGGTCGATGCATTTGAAGCATCCCAGAAAGCAGCGGCGGATTTAATTAATATTTTTAAAAAAGTATCTGAAACGGAATATGATCATAGACCAAATCTAATGGCAGCCATGCAAGCATTGAATGATGGGTGGAATAATGTTTCACCTGTATCTGACTTTAACACCGATTTTCGCGGAAGTATAACCGTCACAAGATATAAGAAAATGTGTGGTCAACAAATCTCTCTAAGGTAAGTCTGAGCTTGGTTCATCCGAATCAGGAGAAGGTTCATCAGTTGAGACAAAATCTTATATTCT
>JAUWQO010000106.1 GCA_030610995.1 Desulfobacterales bacterium | reverse complement strand
AACAGTACGAGCGAACAGTGATGGCTGACAACTGCGTCAGCTTTGAGGGGAAAACGCTGCAAATCCCTGCGAACCAGTATCGGTGACATTACGTCAGGGTCAAGGTGCGGATCCATCGGTACATGGACAGCTCGCTGGCTGTTTTTCATGGGCCGAGAAAGTTGGCTGACTATTATGCACAAGGAAAACTGAAGGAGCCCAAAAAGGAAAAGGCAGCGTAGGTCCGCCGCTCGCCATCTGCTCAGGAAAAGCGGACAATTCATTTGCTACAAAAGCGGACAAATCTATTTGTTGACAACACCCCCTGAGCCCGTTCTTGACATAAGCCACAAATTTTCTTATAATTTTGATGTTATGGATTTCCATTTGTTTATTTCCAAAAAGTAGTTTTAATGTGATAGAAAAAAATAAATGAAAGGAAGAATACTATGGCTGTAGCATTACAAGCAAAAACATATCCCCACATCGGATCTGACTCTGAAATCGCCGAGGGGAAACCTATAATTGTTGGGACTCGAATCACTGTCAGATGTATCGCTGGATATTATCAGATGGGGATGAACGCTGATGAAATTCTAACAACTTTGTCCCACTTAACGCCGTCACAGGTTCATTCAGCTTTGGCATACTATTTTGACCACCAAGAGGAGGTCGACGCTGATCTGGCTGAATCTTCAGATGTGGAGTTCTGGAAATCAAAGATTGCGCCGTATCCTAATCAGAAAGCCCTGTAGGTATGAAAATCGAGTTATTTTTGGACGAAGATGTACATTCAGCTTTGGCACATGCCTTGCGGAAAAGAGGATATGATGCCATTCATGCTCAGGAACTGGATCGGAAAGGACGGTCTGATTCAGATCAGCTTCTATTTGCCATCCAGCAAGAACGGTGTCTTTTTACTTTCAATGTGAAAGATTTTGTGATCCTCCATAACCAGCATGCAAAAAGCCAACAAGAACACTGGGGAATCATTGTTTCAAAACAACTTCCATTCAGAGAAACGATGTCAAGATTGTTGCGCCTGCTTCAGTGTACTGCCAAAGAAACAATGAAGAACAATTTGGAATTCTTGTAGATTCTCTTGGTCACGTCACTTACTTTTGCAATAAACTGAAAAAAGAAATGAAAAAAGAAACGCCTAAATTCAACCCCCTTTTTCTGATAATAATTGCTCAAGTTTCGCACCTTTAATTTCTATATATTGATCATGAGCAGGTATTATAACTCAAACTCTGCATCATAGAATTTTGTCTTAACCTTCTTTGACTCAAAGGCGCCAATTTCTTCCAGAAAGTCAAAATAATCTTCCAAATTTTGCTCTTTCTCAAAAGGCTTTTTTCTCATGGCAGTAAAATCCTTTTGGGATAACGGAAGATCGGTTTCGAGATTAATATTATTATTTTTTTTGCTTTTCTCCGATGATGTCATAATATCTCTCCATCTGGCCGTATTTTTCAAAGTATTCCCGAACTTCCTGTAAGTTTATCTCCGGCAAGCTGAGCAACTCTTTTATATCAGCCATTTCCCTTAAGGCTCGATCCGGATCGTTTTTCATTGCAAAGACTTTCAAAGCCACAATGTGTTCCGGCCTAACTACCGGCACGGTTAAGTTGTCAAAAAGCAAAATCCTCACAGCCTCTTTAAAAATGCTTTCCGCTGTGTCCCCTTTCACATAAACAAAATCGATCCTACCCAGACCTGATAAGGGATGCAAGTGATTGGAATATCCAGTAGAGCTATAAAGGGTTTCAAATCCCAGAGATTCTAAATTTGCAATTATTTTTTTCTGGTCCTTCTGTCTTGCTATAAAGTCAACGTCCTGAGTGGCCCTCGTATATCCATAAGCCTTTAGGGCAAAAGCGCCTATCAGCGCATAATCAATTCTTTCCCGTTCAAAAAAATCTATTAAAACTTGAAAAGTTTTCTTAAACTTCATTCAATTACCTCTTTTACCTTTTCATAATGATTTACCAAGAATTGATTTGACCTTTTGAACCCTATCCATATTTTTCAGTATATTCCATGGTACAGTGTTTATAAAATTCCTGCTTATATTCTGGATATCTTGTCTCTCAGCCAATCCTCTGCTCGGACGGATTGTTTGTTCGCCAATTGGCATCCCCGTAAATTTCCTTCCTGACGATATAAACTTATAAACTGAGCTACGTCACCTAATCCGCTAATTACGGGTTATTTTCCTACCGCCTTCCATTTGAACTGTTGCATATTTTGCAACAGTTGCCTCCTTGGACAACTCCTCTGTTTTGAATATATTAGAAATATGCCGCGAAATAACCGACTTGTCCCTTTTAAATAATTCCGCCATTTGATTGAGATTCAGCCAAACTGTTTCTTCAATTAATTTAACTTCCAGGAAAGCCTGTCCGTCTTCCGTCTGATATATGACTATCTCGCCTTTATTTTGTTGAACATTCATGTTTCAGATAATTTTCCCTTTTATTGTAAAAAGTGCCGACTTTTACGCCCTTTATCCTTACAATTATTCAACATAGCCTGCCCTGCCTGCCCCGTAGCTCCGGCAGATGGTACTGGGGTGAAATCATGTTTGCTTTTATTTAACTGGGGGTCAACTATGTTCTTTTAGTTCAATTACCACGTCAAGTTATAAACTAATGTTCCGAATATTCCCCCTTATTTTTCAATGGCTGTTCCCGTGGGGTTCCTTCCTGACGATATAAACTTATAAACTGAGCTACGTCCCCTAATCCCTACAGTCCTTCCAATTGGATAGCGAGTTATTTACTTAATTATGGACGTCCCGCAGTCCTCCTTTTCATGACTGTCCTTTAGCAGGTTGACTATGTCACCATGTTCACCTGATGTCATTCTTTGAATTTGTAAAATTAGACAATAACGTTCTTCTTTGGGGCTGGTCATTACAATATGCTTAATCCATTTTAAACTGCCCTTTGTCCCTTTTGCCGGATTACTCTAATCATATGATATTTATCAAAAGAAAAAAAGTTATTTATTTACGGATGTTCCCTTCGTCCCCCTCGTCCCAATTCAATCCATCCCGTCTCCCAAAGCCGGGAAAAGGACGAAGGAGCGGAAAAGGGAGTTGACAATATACTAATAAATAGTATATAAAATAAATATGGAATGGCGGGTTACATTATCATTGCCATCTCAAAAAAGGTCGCTCTACATATGTGGCAGTTTGGAAGGTCGCAGACAAAGAAATACGATTGGTGGAGGTAATTTATGCGGGCACACACGAAAAAGCTCCGTACTGATGATATTATCAGTCTTACAGTTGCAGGCCCTGCTACAAATAAAGCCGGGGTTTTAAGAGCCATTAAAATTTTTGGTTTCACAGACATGTCCGATTCTATTGCATGGAGAGACGCTTTTCCGGAATATAGTGAAGATGAATTGTGCGGCAAGGTTCTATCTGGCATGAGATATAGGGAGGACATGACCCAAAAAGAGCTTTCGGAATGTACCGGAATACCCCAAAGGCACATTTCAGAGATGGAAAACGGGAAAAGGCCGATCGGAAAGAAAAATGCCCGAAAACTGGCAAAGGCGTTGAATGCCGATTATAAGGTATTTTTATAACGTGAGCGCTTTGCGGGACCTTCCCTGAAAGACTATAAACGCCTAAATTCAACCCCGTTTAAGGGCCTTTCCATATTTACAATAGTTTAGAGTAGGTTAGGGTGAAAACTGTAAATGTAAAGGAATGATACCCATACAATCAAATTGGTTGTCTTCATCTGTTTATTTCCTGCAAAAGATTAAAAGCTGTTTCAAAACTCATTTTGAGGGATGAATTCCAGGACGCTCTTTCATATATTAACATATCGAATACAATCCATTGTAAAGATAGGAGCGTCACGAAAGTGCCCAAAGGAAAATAAATTTATTGCAAAGTAATTAACCAACATATCCAGGAGCGCCCCGCAAATCCAGTGTATAATCTACGAAGAACACTCGATATCAAGTTATTTTACTATTTAAGGACGTCCCCCTCGTGTTCCCATTTTCATTTTCTTGAACTGATATTGGAATACAAAACCATCTCTTCTCATCATCTTCCCATTCTTGTGCGATACTCAAAGGGATATTTAGCTCAAATGGTGTTTTGTATATTAACAACACACCATGTGCGATTGACTCTTTGATTGATTTTCGCGCAACACCGTAGCGATCATCATACCATTGTTTGATTAACTTATAGATAGATTTAAACCATTCTTTTTCAAGAAAGTTTTCTTTTGAGTCTCCTTTGATCTCGACTACGCAATAATCAACAAAATAGAATGCTGCCGCTAATGGTCTTTCAGATAGAGGCTTTTGACTTTCGGCTAATATGTCATCAAAAACAGGTAATTGGTATGCCAGAAATTCCTTTAATCCATTATCAAAAGATTTATCAGTCAATCGTGCACCTTGTCTTTGTGGCCGAACGTCACAAATCAGCCGCGAGTTTACGAGTCGGCTGCATTTGTCTTGTTAGTTGATACTTCTATTTCAAAATCCTCTTCGAATATTTGAAGACTCTTTGGGACTTTCCTTTTAATGAAAATAATATAGCTTGGGATAATAAGAAAACCGTACGTTAAAGATAATAACCATCCAAATGCTTTTTCGGTTTCCGAAAAAATTACTATTAATACACCTAACAATGAAGAAACAATAAGAACCGCTGTAATTAAGTACCCAAAATGTCGAGGATTTTTTATCGTTGAAGGTGTCAAGAGTAATGGAAATAACATTCTAATGTTCGATATCGCTGAAATCTTTTTTAATACTGGATTGCCAGCACCTTTTATAGTCCCCCGAACTACTATATCTTTAAAAGATTTTCCTGTATGAACAACTTGAATGACGCCCCCTTGTCCTTGATCTAAAAAATCGAATGATAAATGCAAAGATTGGTCATTTTTTATTTCTGTAAGTTTTAATAAATTGTCTTTGTTGCTTTGATGTATAATGTCAGCGTTTAATATTTTAAATTCGCCTTTTGAACTAATGGTGATTGGGTTTGCAAAAGCTATATCATTGTTTCTTATTGTTTCGTTACCACCGTTCCAAAACACAATTTTTGTAATGGTTAAGTTTTTTACAGATTCATTTTGATACTTAATTTCTAAATCCGACAATACTGAACTAAAATCCCTTATTATGTTGACGCTTTTCAAGGAATAGAATGGCTTTTTCGATTTGCGGCTTTTTATGTAAAAGACAAAGGCAAGGATTATCCCAAACAGTGCTAATAAAAAGCTTCCTATGGTTATTATAGGTGATGAGCAAATTTTATTTATCCATACTAAAAATTGATCCATAACAATACCTATTAGATTTAATCAACTAACCCATAAACTGAGGGGCCGGGAAAGGAGGACCCAAGGAAATAAAAACTACCAAAAAGTCAGATTAAAGTCTGCCTGCCTAAACCGGCACGGCTTTTCCCGGTCCCTCTCAAGTGACAGGTTAGCCACCGATTATGCCACTGAGATTAATAGGAACCTTCGCTTGCACCAACTCCTGTGCAAGTTTCGCTTTCCAGGCACCAGGGTCATCCATCTCGATGAAAACAACTCCCTGGTAGTCGGACGGCAACTCGATATCGCTCTTGTGCAAAGCACAAACATTCATACGTCCAAGACGGCCTATGAAGTAACCAAGTTCTAAAATTACGTTCTGACGGGCTCTGGGTCTGAGTTCATGGGGTTGTTCATTAAGGCCGCCAACGTCGTCTGGTGTAAGAAGCACGACCGCAAATCCTACATCTTCAGAATATGTTTCAAATTTTTCAATTATTGTCCTACCAGAGCTTGGCTGCTCGTGGAGAATAACTGCTTGAAGGGCCAGTTTCTCTAAAAACCTTGCGGTGGTTTCTTTCGCCTCATTATCCCGGCCGTGCACGACAAATACCTTACGAGACCCTGCACCTTTAGAAGCTGTAGCTGGGCCGGGTAACGGGTCTTCAAAACTCTTAGCTGGAGGTTTCTCTGCTTCTGCTCTAGCAATTAGACCCTGAAGGTGGCCAATACGAAGTGCATATTGATTGTACTCGTCGTTAGGGTCTTTTAGTTTAAGAAAGATATCGGCCTCATCAGCACCTAATGCAGTAGTTAAAAATGCCGAAACCTGAGATGACCAACGGCTAAGTGCAACGGAACTGCTTATTTCGGTCTCAATGAATTCTTTGAGCCGATCTGTGATGACTTTATTAAGGTTTGCTTTCATGCGACCTCTTTTTTTCTCGATTCTTGTGGCTAACCGGCATAAGGCGCGGCGGCTTTTTGCCGTCGCCCTTAATGCCGTTGTTAGATGTTCTATGTGATAACAGGAAATCCTTTCACAAATTGGCCAAAGCCATTTGGATAACGTTGCATAAAACTTGTATAGTTTTTCTTATAATTGTCTGCGCTTTCATTAACTTTGAGCCAACCGTTTGTGGCTTGTATCATGGCCTCGACAAACGATCTAAGGTCGATCATTATTGCAGTTTCAGACGGTGTTTTAATGCGGTTCACCGATATTCTTGAGCGCTGATTGGGTTCTAGAAAAATAATCCGATGATAATCTTTGTTCTTATTTGGTATAGATTTTCCTTGGTGAAGTGCAGTGCACCGATAATGATAGCATTCTTCAGCAGTTAACGTATTGAACGTTGGATAAACGTATTGCGTATACCAGTCTCTATATTTTTGACCATTTGCTTCGCCATTGTCTGAGGATATTGCTCCGCATATGTCAGGGATAGTTAAAGCGACGAATAAGCATAAATAATAGTGATCTTGGTCAAGGCTGTGTTGTAGTTGAAAAAGTAATTCCTTCATTTCAGCTCCGTCAATATTAACTCCAAATATATCTAACGACAGGGATAACCTGATGAAAAAGCGCCAGCTTTTTCAGTCAGAGTTGATCCCATTGTTAGACTTTCCATCCTTTCGAGAAAGGTTTTGGATAGCAGCAGACCTAATGCGGAAACCAATCGTTGATTCAATTATTTTTTCTTTTAACAATTGTACTTTGTCGGACTTTTGTACCGGGATATCGATTAGTTTCGCTAGAGATGTGAGCTCTTTTTTAGTTTTGCAATTGGAATCTAAAAACTGAGCGCCCTCTTCACGGATTTTAAAAGAATTTAATTGCTGCAGAATATGATTAAGGTCAGATTCTTCTTTAGGTTCATACTTTTTCCTGCCGCCCTTATTGATGACATTTATTTCTAATTTAGCTTTTCCACTGGCAATATTCTCATAATCTTCTTCACTTAGTTTTTGCAGCTCTCTCGATAAAGCAGAAAATATTTTATTAAATAAGCTATGCATAGTTCCCTCATATTCCGGATTTATTAATAAATTCTGTTACAAAAGCCTCAAGTTCTGACACAACATCTGCATATGTACCGGCAGAATAGTTATTGAGAACAACAGGAACACCATATTGAGGCGCATCAGAGAAGATTGTCTTATTTTCCCTGATATATTCATCAAACACCGAAATACCAAGCTTTTTAGTCTGATTGATATACGGCCTCAGTGCAGTAATAGGCTGACCGCTTCTTATCTGTATCATTGTAAACACAACTCCAAGAATTTCAGGCGATATCTTTTCATCAGAATCTTCGGCATCGATTTTTACATACTCATTAAAATCAGAAATCAATTGGTTCAGACTTCTGATAAGATAATCGATGCCCAAAGTGGAAAGATAGTCGGGCTTAGCAGGAATTAGAATATTGTCACTTGCAACAATAGCGGTTTTTGTAACAATATTAAAGTTGGGTGGACAATCAATGAGTATTAAATCATAATCATCACTGTCGATTTGCTGAATCCCATTTGAAAGCCGCCTGTGGACCTTTAAGAAATTCCTTTTGCTTTGCTTTAAAGTAGCTCCTCCAAGTTCAGTGGCTAGCTCCAAATCTACATTTATAAGGCCCAGATGAGAGGCTATCATATCAAGCTGCCCTTTGCCATTAAGCTTCTCTGAAACATTATTAGGAGTAAAAATTAAATCGTTTAAATCGACAGAGGACGAATCAGAGAAAGAATCAAACCAGTTTTTAATTGTTTTTGAATCAGAAAAATCATCCTGCCATTCCTCAGGCTTTATAAAAGAAAAGGTAAGGCTTGCCTGCGGATCAAGATCAATTATTAAAACATCCTTTCCCCGCCAAGCCAATTCTGCAGCCAAATTTGCAGTTGTAGTTGTTTTCCCAACACCGCCTTTGTAATTCATAACTGATACGACTTTCATGATAACCTCCTGAATGGCTGTTTTTGAATGAAATATTTTTATCCAACATAGTCTAACGTCTCCGCATCACCTACAAGCAGGGAAACGGGCATTTGTAAATGCTACGTTTTACTCAAACTTGGCAAATGTTACAGCCGCCCGACCCTGCTTGTTAGAGTGTATGCGGTTGTTAGGGGTGTAAGCCACGAATAATGAGAAACGCCCAGACCGCTGAGGCGGGCCAACCAATGAAAGCAAACATGCTCATGCCGAGCTGACCAATCTTTACGTCCAGAAAGCCAAACAAGAGCCCACCAACCAAGCTACCAACCACAAACAACACGAGTGGCCAATACCACGCGACCTGCGTGAAGTAATAGCCCAAGAGCCCAAGGCCGACCAAGCTACCGAGAAGCACTGAAGCTTGAAGGGCGAAAAGATAGCCTTGAGATGCACCTCGAAAACTACGGGCGTGGCGTTGATGCGTATTTACGAAACCGAAAAGGACAACCCACGAAATTATGAGGGATGGTGGCAGTGAGTCAGTCATTGAACATTCCTAATGAAATTTTCTTGTGCGTTCTGATATTCCGGTACGCGACCATAAATCGTTACAACTCGACCTTTCGACGGGACAGGTAACTTGAATGGGCCATCCCATTCCCCTGCCGGCAAGCTTGCCCGATAGCCACCTGGCGGCTCACTTTCAAAAACCACAAAGCAATCATTGGCCTTGAAGAAGGAATAAGCCTTCTCTGGATGAGCGTTTACGACCTTCCAGAACTTAAGATTTCCTCCTTTAACAAGGACGAAGCGAAGTAAAGAAACCCAACAACAGCAGCAACCACTAACCATTCCATACAATACCGTACCCCTAACCAAAATCAGCGGCGCGTCTTTTTGCGTCCGCTGCATTTTTTTGTTAGGTGTTCTTTTTCATATTGATTTTGAAAACGAAAGGGATTTAATAAATTTCGCCATAAAATCCCAATCGGGTTGACTGTTTTTTGTTGGAAGTTTTATAGATACTTTTTTCATTCTACTTTG
The DNA here is from genome assembly GCA_030610995.1 of Desulfobacterales bacterium. GTDB lineage: Bacteria > Desulfobacterota > Desulfobacteria > Desulfobacterales > ETH-SRB1 > Desulfaltia. The sequence continues at coordinate 356 of JAUWQO010000106.1, read as the reverse complement.
AGACGCCTTTCTACCGTAGCTATAGTAAGGAGGACGAACTTGGGGACGCCCTTTACATTTCCACATTTACAATTTTAGGTTTAAGAATCAGTGAGTTTGTAGTCTTTTTCTTGTACTATTCTCTCTCCTCGCTTCACAGACAAACTTACTCCTGATAAGGAAAGATTTAATCGCCTTGCTAATTCAGCCATGTTAATGCCAAGGTCTCTTACCGCCCAATAGCATAATAAACTTCTTGCCTCAACCCGTGTGCGTTCTTTACCTGTAGCCCAGATGTTAAATGGCTCAAGCTGCATTAGATCACACACTTTTGAGGCAATCTTATCAAGGTCATAACCTTCGGCAATCAACTTATA
>JAUWQO010000051.1 GCA_030610995.1 Desulfobacterales bacterium | reverse complement strand
GACTTTTCGTCAAAATCGCTCGGGATAACAGAAAAAGAAAGCCCCGCCTGTTCTAAAAGATATTTGCGCCGCGGAGATTTGGATGCCAGAATTAATATTGAATTATCGCATGGTTTTTGCATTGCAACAAATTAGCAGATGACATATTGTTTGACAAGAATTAATAGATGGTCAGTGGATCAGGCGTCATAAGCGCTAAGTTGTTTTTGCTCAGGAGGGACTGAAAAAAAATGAACATCGAACATCGAACGTCCAACATCGAATGTTGAATGGGAAAAGCTGTTGGAATAATTTGAGGAGCGGAGCGACATCATTATTCGACGTTCGACGTTCGACGTTCGACGTTCAATGTTCGACCTGCCCGCAATGCCTTTGGGTGGGCTTGGTAGAAGGTCCTCGTGTCTCGGCCCGGCGACAATGATCATACCACTATCGTTTGTGATGCATGGCAGGCGGGTGTTGGACGTTCATCTTTTAATATGTTCGACATTCGATATTCAATGTTAGATAATAGATTATAAAACCGTGAACCGTGAACAGTGGTTTTTTCTTAACACCTAAAACCTAAAACTTAACACATTTCATATTTAGTCACTTTTTTATGCATCCTTTAAAAGCAACCCCTATGATAAAGCAGTATTTATCCATTAAGGGCAACTACCCTGATGCAGTTCTATTTTATCGGATGGGTGATTTTTATGAAATGTTTTTTGAGGATGCCAAGCTTGCCTCCAGAATACTTGAAATCACCTTAACTTCCAGAAACAAGAAGGACGAATCTCCCATTCCGATGTGCGGCATACCGTTTCGGGCAGCCCAGGGTTATATTTCACGCCTGATAGGGCACGGCTGCAAGGTTGCAATATGTGACCAGGTTGAGGACCCGTCAACTGCAAAAGGGCTTGTAAAAAGGGATGTCGTACGTGTCATAACCCCGGGCATGATTGTTGATAATGAACTTTTAGATGAAAAATCAAACAATTATGTCCTTGCTTTATCCAGAAATAATGATGTTGCCGGAATTTCCTATCTTGATCTTTCAACCGGGACATTTCGTCTGTCAGAATCCACAGATTTGCGTTTTGTCATGGATGAAATTCAGAGAGTCTCGCCAAGTGAAATTATTTTACCTGAATCATCAAAAAATGACCGGTTTTTTTCATCAATAATTAACCTGCTGCCTGAAAAATCTGTAACTTTTTTGGATGACAATGCATTTGAATATAAAAAAGGAAATGAAAGGCTTATTGATCAGTTCAAGACTATCTCCCTCAAAGGGTTTGGATGTGAAAACTTAAAGGCCGGCATAAGAGCGGCAGGCGCTTTAATGTTTTATGTTCGGGAAACCCAAAAACAGAAAATTGAACATATTAGAAGTGTTGAGACATATTCTTTAACCCACCATCTTATAGTTGATGATTCAACCTGCCGAAATCTCGAGCTAATAACAAACATACTATCCGGCAGCAAACAGGGGACCCTTCTCGGAATAATAGACAAGACCATAACTTCCATGGGAGGAAGGCTGCTGAAAAGATGGATCAGATATCCCCTTATCAATGAGGGTGAAATCAGGTTAAGACTTGATGCTGTTGAAGATGCAAAGAACAATATTCAGGTTCGCCGGGATATCAGGGAGAGTTTAAAATCCGTATATGATCTCGAACGTCTTGGCAGCAAGATTTCCATGGGATATTCAAATGCAAGGGATCTTGTTGCAATAAAGAATTCCATAAATAGTCTCCCGGATATATTTTCCAGCCTTTCATATCTTAAAGCAGAGCTTTTCAAATGGAATGAGGATGTTGATAATCTATATCAACTGGCAAAGCTGATTGAAAGGGCAATTCGGGAAGATGCGCCTCCAACGATTAATGAGGGTGGTATAATCAAACCGGATTTCAATCAAAAACTCTACGAACTTATTGAAATCACCCGGCAGGGCAAAAACTGGCTTGCAAAGCTGGAGGCACAGGAAAAGAAAACCACAGGAATAACCTCCCTTAAGGTCAGGTATAACAAGGTATTTGGCTACTATATAGAGGTCCCCAACACACGCCTGAATGCTGTTCCGGATCACTATATACGAAAGCAAACCCTGGTAAATGCCGAACGTTTTATTACCGATGAACTTAAAAAATATGAAGATGATATTTTAGACGCACATGACAAGATAGCTTCCCTTGAGTATAAAATATTTAACGATATTAGACAGGAAGTTATAAAAAACAACACATATATTCAGAAGATTGCCAAATTTTTAGCTGATCTGGACATCCTGTGCGCTTTTGCCGAAGTTGCCGATCAAAATGGTTACAACATGCCTGAAATTACTACTGACGGGACTATTCTGATTGAGGACGGACGTCATCCTGTAGTGGAAAAGATGATTTTAGGGGAACGTTTTGTGCCAAACAGCATTAAAATGGATAATAATGAAAACCAGATACTTATTATAACCGGCCCAAATATGGCAGGAAAATCTACGGTTCTTCGGCAGGTGGCGCTTCTGGTTCTTATGGCACAGATGGGTTCCTTTGTGCCGGCAAAAAAGGCTTCAATCAGTATTACAGACAGGATATTTACCAGGGTTGGAGCCCTGGATAACCTTTCTCAGGGCCAGAGTACCTTTATGGTGGAGATGCAGGAGACAGCCGATATTTTAAATAATGCAACCGGTCAGAGTCTTGTTATTATGGATGAGATCGGCAGGGGTACAAGCACATTTGACGGTCTCAGCATTGCCTGGGCGGTTGCAGAATACCTGCATGATATAAAGGCCGGGGGTGTAAAAACTCTTTTTGCCACCCACTACCATGAATTGACGGAGCTTGCCAAAATAAAAAAACGGGTAAAAAATTATAATATCGAGGTAACCGAATGGAATGATGAAATAATCTTTTTAAGAAAACTAATTGAAGGGGGCACGGATCGAAGTTATGGCATTCAGGTTGCCAGACTCGCCGGCATTCCGGATACAGTTATAAAGCGAGCAAAAAAGATTCTTTTTAATATAGAAAACGGAGAGCGCAAATTAAACGGTTCTTCTTTTTTTCCGGATGCAGGCAATACATTAAAAAAGGGGCAGGTACAGTTAAATCTATTTCGCGGGCCGGAGTCTTTTGTAATAGAAAAGCTGCAAAAGCTTGACACATTGAAAATTACGCCGCTTGAAGCATTGAACTATTTGAATAAATTGCAAAAAGAATTAAAGGATTGAGGGATTAAGGGATTAAGGGATTAAGGGATTAAGGGATTAAGGGATTAAGGGATTAAGGGATTGAGATCAGCAGAATACCTTTAATTCCTAAATTCCTAAATCCCTAAATTCGCAATTAAGCGAAGCGAATTCCTAAATTCCTAAATCCCTAAATTCAAGAGGATAATTTTGAGTTTTGAGTAAAAAATCATTCATATTATTATATTTTCTTGTTTGCTGTATTCTTGCGATTACGCAGCCGGGTGTATCGTCGGCTGTTACGGCAAGAGATAGGTATATTAAGGCTGAAGTCTGTTATAACAAGCTCTGCAAAAGTCCCAAAAAACAGAAATATAGGCACAACTGGCTGAATTGTATAGAAAGATTTCAGGCTGTTTACAGGCATGATCCTTCAGGTCCGTGGGCTGCCGCGGGACTTTATATGTCTGGAAAGCTTTATCAGGAGCTTTACAAAAAATCATATAAAAAATCGGACAAAAAGGAGGCCCTTGATTTATTTGAGCGTATTGTAAAACGTTTTCCAAAAAGCAGATATAAATATAAGGCTGCTGTGGCTATACGGTCATTTTCAATATCCAGGGGTCAAAAAATCGCATCAACTAAAACAGCAAAGAAACAAATTAAAACAGCAAAGAAACAAAAAAAGAATAATAAAACTTGCACTGTAACCGGCCTTCGATTCTGGTCCAATCCAAACTATACCAGAATTGTTATCGATGCCGACAGGGAAACATCATACGTTCATAGACTTCTTAGAAAAGACCCTTCAATCAAAAAGCCCCAGCGTCTGTATGTTGATTTAAAAAACTCCATTCTTGGAAAAACCACACAAAAGAGAATCCCCATTAACGACAATCTGCTCAGCAATACGCGAGCTGGCCAGCACACGCCCGATTCGGTCAGGGTGGTTGTAGATATCAAGTCGTTTAAGAACTACAAGATCTTTTCCCTGAAAAATCCTTTCAGAATTGTCATAGATGTGCGGGGAAAAGACACAGGCACAACATATAAGGCAGGTTCTAAAGTTATACCTTCAAAGAAGAATGGAAAGATTACTACAAGCGCTCTGGCAAAGCAGTTGGCTCTTGGTGTTAACAGGATTGTTATCGATCCGGGGCACGGCGGGCGTGATTATGGAGCGCCGGGCTATTTAAAAGGTGTTCATGAAAAAAATGTGGTGCTTAATATCGCGAAAAAACTTGCTAAAAAAATTCGCGAAAAACTGGGTTGCAAAGTAATTATGACCCGCAAGGGGGATAAATATCTTACCCTTGAGGAACGAACGGCAATTGCAAACACAAAAAATGCAGATCTTTTTATATCCCTGCATACAAATGCCGCCAGAAACAGAAGGGCTTATGGTATTGAGACCTATTTTTTAAACCTTGCCACAGATGATGATGCCATATTGGTTGCCGCCCGTGAAAACGCTACATCAACCAAGAATATCAGCGATTTGCAAACTATTTTAAGCGATCTTATGCAAAATGCCAAGATCAATGAATCGAGCCGCCTGGCAGTCCATGTCCAGGAGGCTATGTATAAACATATGAAAAAGAAATACAGCCGTATAAAGAATAAAGGGGTGAAACAGGCGCCGTTTTATGTTCTCCTCGGAGCCCAGATGCCTTCCATACTGATAGAAACATCCTTCATCAGTAATCCCAGGGAATGTAAAAGGTTGAACAATTCAAGATATCAGGATCATTTGTGCGATGCGATTGTAAACGGGATCAGAAGCTATATTAAAGAGACAACTCCGACAGCTTTTTTAAAAACAGATACTAAAAAAGGCTCAAAGGGGTAAAGTCTGAGGCACTGTAACCGAAAATAACTTGTCAATTATATCAAAAGGTTATGGTTGGCGAGCTTATACTTACCACCTTGACAACCAGGGCTTTTCCACTGATACGGTTTAAAACAGGTGATCGCGCACGTTTTCTCAAAAGCCCATGCATTTGCGGCAGTCCGTTTATCAGGATTGAATGGTTTGATGAGCGCACCGATGATATGTTAAACATACGTGGCGTTAAGGTTAATCAGGGGTTGATTCTTCTCCAGATAGAACATGCTTTAGGGTTTGCCCCAACCAACTGTCATTTTTTTAAAAAGCGCCATGGAGCAAAGAATTACCTTGAAGTCTGGCTATCTGTTGATGATCGTCTTTTTTCTGATGAAATTAAAATGCTTGAGAAATTAATGAAAGCAGTGGAAGATAAGCTTCAAGAAAATATCGGTGTTCCTGTAATTATAAAGCTTAAAGAAAAGCGATCCTTCCATAGTTATTAATTATCACGCAAAGTCGCAAAGGCGCTAAAATAAAAAAATATGATTGAGAATGAGATTTGTTTAGGATTTTTTTTATTTTTGCTTACTTCGTGGTCTTCGTGGTAAAATAACAATTTTTATATATAATTTCTCTGTGTTCTCTGTGGTAAAAGTTTTTTTTGGCATGGATGTCGTAGGTTCAGATTATGGCTAAAAACAAAAAAGTTGTTCAATTGGTCTGGGGCATTGCTCTTGTTTTGGCTGGAATAGGGGTATTTTACAGAATACCCCAGGTTATGCCCAAAATAGAGCAGATCGAACAGTTTTCTTCGATAATGGTTGTCATACGTTTTTGTTTCTATTTTTTAGGTGTTTTGCTTATCGGCGGTGGAGCAAAAAAGATTTATGATAACTATAGACTTCCAGATAAATAATAAAAAATCAGACCGGAATTAACTATGTTAAACACACCTGCAACATCAGGCGCCAAGCCAACAGATGTCCAGAGCCTCAAATCGGAGGTGGAATACAGGACAAAACTTCAGGGGATTTGCAATAAAATAAATGCTGCGTCTAATATAGATGAAATCCTGGTTGATCTGAAAGACGAAATCACAGATCTTTTTGAGGCGGAAAGACTTACAGTGTATGTTGTAGATGGAAAAAAAAGGGAACTGGTGTCACGTTTCAAGTCCGGCGACGAAATATCAGAAATCCGGGTTCCTGTTTCTTTAACCAGTACTGCCGGATATTCTGCCTTTAAACAAAAGCTTATAAATATAAAAAATGTTTATGATGATAATGAGCTGGCTGCAGTCGATCCTGCCTTGAAACTTGATAAAAGCTGGGATCAAAAAACAGGTTTTAAAACGACTCAGGACCTTGTAGTGCCGATAATTTTCAAGAAGTATCTGCTTGGAACGGTTCAACTGATAAACAGGATAACCGGCGGTTCATTTACAAAAATGGATGAGAGGTCTGTAGCAGAACTCGCTAAAATACTGGGAATTGCCTTATATAACCAGAAACGGATGGCAAGGGCAAAGACCAATAAATTTAGTTGTCTCATTGAAAAGCATATTCTCACACAAAAAGAACTGGATAAAGCCATAGTTGATGCAAGAAAGAGAAAAGAGCCTATAGAAAATATTCTTGTAAAGAATCTTAAAATCGCAAAAAAAGAGGTCGGTAAATCCTACAGCAAATATTATAATATTCCATTTATAGAGTATAATTCAAAAACAGCTATCCCGGGAGAACTCCTGGTCGGCCTAAAGGTTCCTTTTATGCAGAATAATGTCTGGGTGCCTTTGCGTGTCGAGGACGGAAAAGCGACGATTATCGTAGACAACCCGTATGACCTTCAGAAAATCGACGAAATAAAAGCTCTTTTTTCAGGAAAACAGGTCCAATTTTGCGTTGCATTCAAGGAGGATATACTTAATTATATTAAGCTGTTTACTCAGAATGCAAAAGAACTTGCCAATATGGATGACATACTCAGGCAGCTTCAGGATGAGGCCGAGGAGATAGATGAGGCGGAAGACGCTGTTTCAGAGGAAAACAGCGCAGTAGTTCAGCTTGTGAACAAGATCATTATTGATGCTTACAATCGCGGGGCTTCAGATATTCATATTGAGCCCTATCCAGGAAAGGAGAACACACGGGTTCGTGTGAGGGTTGACGGCGCCTGTTCTTTATATCAAACTATTCCTTACAACTATAGAAATGCGGTAGTATCGCGTATAAAGATTATGTCCGACCTTGATATAGCGGAACGCCGCAAGCCTCAGGACGGGAAGATCAAATTCAAAAAATATGGCGGAGTGGACATAGAACTCAGGGTGGCGACTGTTCCAACCCAGGGAGGATTGGAGGATATAGTAATGCGTATCCTTGCGGCAGGAGAGCCTATTCCGCTTGATAAAATGGGTTTCTCGAAAAAAAATTACGAAAACTTCGTAAGTGTAATTACAGCGCCGTACGGCATTATTTTTGTTTGCGGTCCCACAGGTTCTGGAAAAACTACTACACTACATTCGGCTCTGAGCTATATTAATAAAGTAGAAACCAAGATCTGGACTGCCGAAGATCCTGTTGAAATCACTCAGGCCGGCTTGAGACAGGTTCAGGTAAAACCAAAGATAGGCTTTGATTTTGCCGCTGCAATGCGAGCATTTCTAAGGGCGGATCCCGATGTTATTATGGTTGGCGAGATGCGTGACAAGGAAACAACGTCAATCGGCATTGAAGCATCACTAACAGGGCATCTTGTGTTTTCAACCTTACATACAAACAGCGCTCCTGAAAGTATTACCAGACTTCTTGATATGGGGATGGATCCTTTTAACTTCGCAGATGCTATTTTGTGCATTCTTGCCCAGCGCTTAATTCGCACGCTCTGCAAGAATTGCAAAGAAAAATACCATCCATCACAAGAGCAATATAATGAGCTTGTCAGGGAATATGGTCCTGAAGATTTTGAAAAGAATGTTAAAATTCAATATACGGATGATTTGACTCTGTATAAGCCTGTCGGCTGCGAGGCATGTAACAATACCGGATATAAAGGCCGGATGGGCATACATGAATTGTTAATGGGGACCGATGAGCAAAAAAGATTGATACAGAGCTGCGCGAAAATGGAAGAATTGCGTGATCATGCTATAAAAGATGGCATGACTACACTTAAACAGGATGGAATCGAAAAGATTTTTGCCGGACACTGCGATCTTATTCAGGTCAGGAAGGTTTGTATTAAATGACTAAAGTAACATCAAATAAACGTCCGGCGCCTCTCAGGCCTGTCTCGTCAACGAGATCAAGCCTGAAAGCTACCATCAGGGATCAATCCGGGGCCGGCAAAATGAAGATTGGCGAGATTCTGAGTAAAGAGGGGTATATTACCAGAAACCAGCTCGAAGAGGGGCTGAGCTATCAGCAAAGACATCAGGGCAGGCTTGGCAGCATACTCATTAAACTCGGATATATCGAAGAAGAGACTATTGTAAATGTACTAAGCCGTATTTACAACTATCCTGCTGTAATAATATCAAAAATCTCTCCGGATCCTGAAGCTCTCAAGATCCTCCCTTATGATTCGGCCAAAAAATATATGGCCTTTCCTTTAGGAATCGATGGGGATGACCTTGTAATTTCCATGGCAGAACCGACCGATACTTTGGCTGTTGAACAGTTGCAAAGCAAAGTTCAAAAAGGCTTGAAGATCAATGTCTCCACTCAAAGGGATATTGTCGATGCTTACAGGGCTTACTATAAGATAAGTGATGAAGAATACGATAATTTCTTTGGTGAAAAAAAAGAAGAGGAAGAGGAAGAACCTCCTGATATCGTAGTCGATGATTTCGGTTCTCTGGTTTCCGAGGCCGCAGGGGAAGTTGAACTGCAAGCCGTCAGGGAAGAAGAGGGGGGAGACCAATACTTAGCTTCCGACGCTCCCATTATCAAACTGGTGAACGGTATTCTTATCAGGGCCGTCAATGACGGGGTTAGCGACATTCATATTGAGCCTTTTGAGAAGTCTGTGCAGGTAAGATATAGATTGGATGGTTCCCTTTACAAATCGATGAACCTGCCGATCAGCATAAAAAACGCCCTGCTTTCAAGGATGAAAATTTTATCCGGATTGAATATTACAGAACGTCGTATACCGCAGGACGGCAGGATCAAGATGCGCTTTGGGAAAAAAAAAGCGGTTGACTTTCGTGTTTCTACATTGCCGACCCTTTATGGCGAGGGCGTTGTTTTGCGTATTCTCGATCAGAGCGCTCTCAACGTAGACCTTACCAAATTGGGGTTTGAACCAAAAACCTTTGAAATTCTTAAGAGATGTATTTCCATACCCTATGGCCTCCTTCTTGTAACCGGCCCCACAGGCAGCGGTAAGACAACTACACTATACTCTGTTCTCAACAGGCTGAACAAAGAAGATACCAAAATACTTACAGCAGAAGATCCTGTAGAATTCAACTTTAGGGGGATCAATCAGGTGCCTGTCAAGGAAGAGGTCGGGATGACCTTTGCCGTAGCTCTCAGGGCCTTCCTGCGCCAGGACCCTGATATAATTATGGTTGGAGAGATCCGTGATCTTGAGACCGCAGAGATTGCCATCAAGGCGGCCATGACAGGTCATCTTGTTTTTAGCACACTCCACACGAATGACTGTCCTTCCACTATCGGGCGTCTTGTAGATATAGGGATACCGTCTTACATGCTGTCGTCTTCGATAACAATGGTTCTTTCCCAGCGATTGACCAGAAGACTTTGTCCAAAATGCAAGGTTGTAGTCAAAAATATTGATCCCGAAGAATTAGAGAACATGGGGTTCTCCAAAGATGAAATTCCGGATTTGACCATATACGGCCCAAAGGGGTGCCCGGCGTGCAATGGCACAGGCTATAAAGGACGGCTCGGTCTTTATGAGCTTATGGATATAACCGATGAAGTTAAAGAAGCAATAAACGCCTCTGTTCCGGAGACTCAACTTAGAAAGGTTGCAATACAGGAGGGTATGGTTACGTTAAGAGACGCAGGTTTGGAAAAAATTCGACAGGGAACTACCTCTATCAATGAAATTCTCAAAAAAACGACTGCAACTAAAGAAGCCCTGCCCACATATCTTGTTAATCCTGATATAGAAAAATACGAAAACAACGATGTGATTATCCGGGAAGGGAATAGGGATTCGGATTTTTTCAAGCTTGTTCAGGGGGCTTTAGTTGTTGTAAAGGGGGGCAAGAGAATAGCCGAAATAGTGGAGCCGGGTGAATACTTTGGAGAAATTTCCGCCATAACAGGCAAACGGCGATCTGCGAGCATTCTTTCAAAAGGAAGGTCGGTCATAAAGCGTTTTCCAGGGGACAAACTGCCGGAAATTATTGAGAAACATCCGAAAGTCGCCAAACATCTTTTTGAGACGATTGCCGGCCGTCTGGATCATGCCAATGAAATTATCGTTAAATTGATTAATGAGAGAAAACAGAAGAAATGAACATCGAACACCCGCCTGCCATGCAAAGTACTCAGGGTCAGAATAATAATTGCAGCACTAACATCAACGTTATAAGCACTACAGAGAATCTGCACAAAAGCATTGCGGGCAGGTCGAACGTCCAACATCGAATGTTGAATGGGAAAAGATAAAGATTTTCGTTACAAGTATCAAAACGGCTGAAAAGAAACTACGCCGTGGTTGAATGTTCGGTATTGGGTGTTTGTTTTTTCATTCGATGTTGGAATAATTTGAGGAGCGGAGCGACATCATTATTCGACGTTCGACGTTCAATGTTCGATGTTGGACGTTCATCTTTTAAAACAACCCCGTATGGCATAAATGCAACCCGTTTACTAAATAACTTAGCGCTTATGGGGGCCAGGAGGTGTGTATCCCCTCTTGAGAGGGGTGGCTGCGAAGCAGACGGGGTGTGTATCCCATAAGCGCTTAAATAAGGGAAAAATCATTAATAATTAGTAATTCACAATTGATTATTGATTATTTGTTGTATGTTTTTATCTTTATGCCCAAAAAGCCAATTGAATAATAATAGTTAATAATCAATTGATAACTGTTAATTGCTAATGGAGAGATAACTTATGGGTAAAGAGCAGGGGCAGGAGGGGAATACAAAAGATGCGTATAGGCATGGGATATGATCTGCACAGGTTTGCCTTTGGCCGGAAACTTGTTCTGGGAGGTGTGACCATTCCATTTGAAAAGGGTTTGCTTGGGCATTCAGATGCAGACGTTCTTGTTCATGCAGTGTGTGATGCACTCTTGGGCGCGGCCGGTCTGGGCGATATCGGTCTGCATTTCCCGGATACAGATCCTGAACTCAAAGATATATACAGCATAAAACTTCTTGCAGAAACTTATAAAATGGTCAGCAGCAAAGGTTTTGCGATAAGCAATGTAGATTCTACCATTTTTGCCGAAGCCCCAAAGCTTTTACCGTATAGAGAAGCAATGCAGAAAAATATTGCCGAAACAATTAAAATCGAACCGGACAGAGTAAATGTCAAAGCAACTACCTTTGAAGGGCTTGGAATGATCGGAAAAGGAGAAGGGATTGGGGCAATGTGCATCGCGCTGCTCAGGGAATAGGGGATGAGAAGGGGAGAAGATGAGAAGAGGAAAAGATGAACATCGAACATCGAACGTCCAACATCGAATTTTGAATGATGATGTCGCTTCGCTCCTCAATTTATTATAAAATCGAGTGAAAAATAAATACCAAATGAGCCATGTCGGGTGCATTCTATGCACCATCACTGATTCCCATGTTCCAGCGCAGAAACCCATATGGTATGCATTCCCATGCTGGAGCATGGGAACGAGAAAAGGGTGGTCGAGTGGGAGCGGCTTTCAGCCGCGAAAATCGATGTCAGATTGTAGGTTGGGTTGAGCAAAGCGAAACCCAACATAAGGAATTCAGGAAGGAATTAGGGATTAGTAGTCATATGGCAATCCGCATTTACAATACATTAAGCGGAAAAAAGGAAGTATTTGAACCTGTTGAATCAGGCAAGGTTGGTATGTATGTTTGCGGTCCTACTGTTTATGACTCCTGTCACATAGGACATGCCAGGTCGATTATTACATTTGATGTCATAGCCCGTTATTTAAAAGCAAAAGGCTTTGATGTAACCTATGTAAGAAATTTTACCGACATTGATGATAAGATAATAAACAGAGCTAATGAGCTGGGCATTGATACCCGTGTGCTTACCGATAAATATATAAAGGAATTCTATGAGGATATGGATGCCCTGAATGTTGAAAGGCCTTCGATTGAACCCAGGGCAACAGATCATATTGATCAGATAATTAAAGTTATCGATAAGTTGATTGAAAAAGGCTTTGCATACATAATAGACGGCGATGTCTATTATTCGGTTGAGTTATTTAAAGACTATGGAAAACTTTCCGGGCGCAGGTTGGAGGATATGGAGGCAGGCGCAAGGGTGGATATTGACAAAAGGAAACGCAGTCCTTTTGATTTTGCTTTATGGAAATCGTCAAAGCCCGGAGAACCGACATGGGACAGCCCCTGGGGCAAGGGCAGGCCGGGGTGGCATATTGAATGTTCGGCCATGAGTACAGAATATTTAGGGGAAACCTTTGATATTCATGGCGGAGGGAAAGATCTTATTTTCCCGCACCATGAAAATGAAATAGCCCAGTCAGAGGCCGCATTTGGGAAAACTTTTGTTAGATACTGGATTCATAATGGTTTTGTAAATATTAATCAGGAAAAAATGTCAAAATCGCTTGGCAATTTTATCGTACTAAAGGAAATGATAAAACATTATCACCCTGAAGCGTTGCGGCTTTTTCTTCTTTCCAAGCATTATCGCAGCCCTGTTGACTTTACAGATGATGCAATGAATGAAGCTGTTGCCGGCCTTGATAAAATCTATTCTCTGCTTGAGCGTATTGAGAAACAATTCGGGCAGGTATCAGGCAAAGATAAAACTCTGGATGTTAACGTGTTTGGGGGGCAATTTTGCCTGGCAATGGATGATGATTTCAATACCGCCCTTGGAATAGCCGCACTTTTTGAAGTTGTTCGCAATATGAACCGCCTGCTGGATGAAAACAAAAACAGCTTTTCTCAAGACGTTGAAGATAAAGTACACTCGGGTTGGGCAGATATTTTAAAAATGGCCGCAATTCTTGGAATACTTAATGAATCACCTGAAGACTATTTTGCAAAAAAAAGATCCACGGGGCTTGAAAAAAAATCGATTAATTCTGAAATGATCGATAAAATGATCAAGGAACGAATTGAAGCCAGAGAGGCAAAAAACTGGGCCAGGGCCGATCAAATCAGAAAACAGCTCGAAGATATGAGTATAATTATTGAAGACAGGCCTGAAGGCACGGTTTGGAAGGTGAAGAGTTAGGGATTATAGGCTGGCTCACCACGCCAGGGCGTGGCTAAGGCGCTAAGATAAAAAATAATATAAAAAAAGGGAATTGGCTTATTAGGCTGTTAGGCTGTTAGGCTGTTAGGGACGAGCAACTATTATATATAACTATCGCGAAGCGATGGAGATCATTTTTTCTTTGCGCCTTTGCGCCTTTGCGTGAGACATTGAACCTTGAATCGTAAACCGTGAACCTAAAACAACATGTCTTCCTTTAAGTTAGTTTCAGATTTCACTCCAAAGGGCGATCAGCCAAAGGCAATTGAATTATTAAGCAATGGTATTTTGTCCGGCAACAAACACCATGTTCTTCTCGGAGTTACCGGGTCAGGCAAAACTTTTGCCGTGGCAAATATTATTAAAATAGCCGAGAGGCCGACCCTTGTATTGGCCCCCAACAAGACTCTTGCAGCACAGCTCTATGGTGAGTTCAAATCCTTCTTTCCTGAAAATAGTGTCGAATATTTTGTAAGCTACTATGACTATTACCAGCCTGAAGCTTACCTCCCTGCCAGCGATACCTACATACAAAAAGATTCCTCTATCAACGAAATGATAGACAAATTACGCCACAGTGCAACCAGGTCCGTGCTTTCACGCAGGGATGTTATTGTTGTGGCAAGCGTATCATGTATATTCGGACTTGGCGCTCCTGAAGACTACCTCTCTATGAGTGTTGATATAAAAACCAGCATGGAGCTTGTTCGAAATAAGCTTCTCTCTAAGCTTGTTGATATGCAATATGAGAGAAACGATATTGATTTTCACCGGGGAGTTTTCAGGGTAAGGGGTGACAGGGTTGAGATATTTCCTTCTTATGAAGAGGAAAGGGCTGTCCGCATCGATTTTTTCGGAGATCAGGTGGAGGCTGTTTCAAAATTTGACCCTTTAAGAGGGCATGTTACGGATCGCCTGGAAAAAATTACAATATATCCTGCCAGCCATTATGTTGCCGATAGGAAGACACTTGAGGATGCAATAAAAAGCATAACTGTTGAGCTAAAGGAAAGGATCGATTATTTCAGAAACGAAAATAAACTGATAGAGGCCCAGCGTATTGAAGAGAGAACAAATTTTGATCTTGAGATGATGCTGGAGTTAGGTTACTGCAATGGTATCGAGAATTATTCGCGACATTTAACCGGAAGAGCCCCGGGTGAACCGCCTCCAACACTTTTTGATTATTTTCCTGACGATTTACTTGTATGTATTGATGAAAGCCATATTGCAGTGCCACAGATTCGCGCAATGTATAAAGGTGACAGATCCCGCAAGACCACCCTTGTTGAATATGGGTTCAGACTTCCATCTGCTCTTGATAACCGGCCTCTTAAGTTCGAAGAGTTTGAATCAAAGGTATCACAGGTTCTTTATACATCTGCGACTCCTGCTGAATACGAACTTGATAAGGTAAAAGGGGCTGTAGTTGAGCAGATAGTAAGACCCACAGGCCTTCTTGATCCTCAAATTGATGTAAGAAAAGCACAGCATCAGGTTGACGACCTTTTTGAAGAGATTCAGTTATGCTGCAAAAGGGATGAAAGAGTTCTCGTTACTACCTTAACAAAGCGTATGGCCGAAGATCTTACAGAATACTATCAGGATCTCGGCATAAGAGTTCGCTATCTTCATGCAGATGTAAGCACATTGGAAAGGGTGGATATTATAATGGACCTCAGGGCCGGCAAATTTGATGTTCTTATTGGAATAAATCTTCTTCGCGAAGGGCTTGACATACCGGAGGTTTCGCTTGTTGCCATACTTGATGCCGACAAGGAAGGTTTCCTGCGTTCAGCAAGGTCTCTTGTTCAGACATGCGGCCGTGCTTCCAGAAATGTCGGCGGCAGGGTAATAATGTATGCCGATCATATAACAAAGTCGATGAAACAGGCAATAGATGAGACAAACCGGCGGAGAAAAATTCAGGAAGCTTTCAATAAAAAAAACAATATTATTCCAACAACCATCAAAAAAGATATTATGCCTGTTTTTGCCTCAGTATATGGCGCTGAAGATATTCCCACAGACAAGGTTGCGGAAGCTGTTGCCGCCTACGAGTCCTTAGACAATATCGACGATATTATTAAAGCCCTTGAAGAAGAAATGGCTCAGGCCGCAAAAGAGCTTGAATTTGAAAGGGCAGGGGAGCTTCGCGATCAGATAAAGGCGCTGAAAAGGATAGCGCTTTATTAGTCATAAAAACCCCTTGACTTTCTGGTCTGGTCTGGTCAGACTATATTGAGGAGGTAACAGTTATGATGATAACAAATATATCAGAGACAAAGGCTCAACTTTCGGCGCTTATTAAAAAGGTCATGTCCGGGCAAGAAGTAATCATCGGAAAAGCAGGCAAACCTGTGGCAAAGCTTGTGCGGTATGAACGAAGCGATAAACCGCGCCATCCAGGCGCTCTGCGGGGCAAAATAAAAATTTCTGATGATTTTGATGAATTACCGGAAGATATTGCCGAAGCTTTCGGGATGGTGGACCCATGAATCTTCTACTCGATACACACGTTTTGCTATGGTGGCTCGATGATCATCCTAATCTTTCCTATCGTGCAAAAACTGCAATTGCCGACGGTAAAAATTTAATTTTAGTAAGTGCTGCCGTAATCTGGGAAATACGGATTAAGCAAGCATTAGGTAAGCTGGAAATTCCTGAGAATTTTCGGCAGGTATTAGATCAACAGGACTTTGAGCTGCTTGATATTACCGTCGATCACGCTCATGCGGTTGGTGATCTGAAGCCTCACCACAGGGACCCATTTGACAGAATGCTTGTAGCCCAAGCAAAAGTGGAAGGTCTGACCCTTGTAACCCATGACAACCGTCTGGCAAAATACAAAATCCCAATCTTAAAGACATGAGATTTTTAGTGAAAAAGATGTCCCATAGATTCCATAGCAGAACTCCACACAAAGCCGCGAAGCCGCGTTTTTTTGTTCTTGACAAATAACAGGCATGTTGCCATTATAAACCATACAAACCAGACATATTATACATATCAAATGGAGGAATGAGATGGCGCTTGTAAAAAAGACCATTGAACTGGATCAGGATCAGATTAACCGAATCAAAACTGCGCTGAAAGCAAAATCGGAAAAGGAGGCCATAAATGCCGTTATAAAGCAATTTGACACCGATTTTCAGCTTGCAGAGACAACCCTTAAGGGCGCTGGAAGTTTTGATTTTGAGGAGATCTAAGGGATGCAGGAGAAAGTCGTCTTTGATACGAACGTTTATATTGGGGTTTTCAACCAGGGTCTTTATAAAAATGAGATCAACGGATTCAACAAGGTTATGTATCTGGTACATCCAGTACTCCATGAATTATGGATTGGAGCCAGGAGAAGACGAGAAATCAATCATCTTATCAATTTTGGGACCAAATTTATCCAATTAGGAAGACTTGTAGTCCCTTCATCTGCTACACAGCTCTTGATTGGAAGGGCATGTCAGAAGCTTCGTTCTTCCGGCAGGCTTGATCCGGCAAATCCTCGTATCTACAACGACGTCTCCATTGCATTACTTGCCAGGCAGATAGGGGCGGTAGTTGTGACGACAAATATCTCCGATT
>JAUWQO010000038.1 GCA_030610995.1 Desulfobacterales bacterium | reverse complement strand
ACTGGAGACGTTGAACAGACACTTTGCACGATGGCACCGGCAGGAAATCGACTGTTTCGAGCTGAATGATCGAATTCACAGCTTTCATCAAAAAACATCCCGCGAGCTATGGGAAACCTATTCTTCCATGGAAGACGATTTTCTCGTCTGCAGAGCGGTCAAGCTGGGTTTTTTGTCCAAGGAAGATGTTCCGGAGAAAGTAGCCAAGGCCATCCTTTTGGACAGAAAAAGGGGGGGCTTGCGGGACATTAGTTTATAAGTTGACGTGGTAATTGAACTGAAGAATGTAGTTGACCCCAGTTAAATAAAAGCAAACATGATTTCACGGGGCAAGCTAAGTTGAATAATTGTAAGGATAAATGGCGTAGGGGTCGGCACTTTATTTTAGTCTTATTTCTTAAATTATTCCCCTCTTCCCTGAGGGAAAGGGGTAGGATGTAGATCCAACGATTTATGGTTTTGAAAGGAGGGGGCACATGCAAGAAAGCATTCTAACACCTGATCAGTATAAAGATCTTAGTAAAAAAATTATTTATGCAATTGACACGAGGTACAGAATTATTCCGCTTAATTCCTTAAAGCATCCGAAATATTACTTAAAAGCTCCCATCTACGTTACTCTGGAATTTGAAGAAGATAAAGTGATTGCGAGTTTTGACGATATAGAGGCTTTCTCTTATGCCGATACCGCTTCTGAAGCCATAAACTTGCTTTCCGACGAAATTATTCAGATTTTTGAGGATTTGATGGAAGATAAAGAGAATCTTGGCAGTCTGCCTCGAAAGTGGTTGCAATATCTGGAGGAAATCATCAAATGCAGATAAAAAAGAATGAGATTGGGAAAATTTTCAAAAAGCTCAAGCTTGAGGTAAGGTCTACAAAACACCGATATGGGTGGTTTACTTTTCAAGAGAGAAAGATATTGAGGGTTCATTACTCACATGGCAAAGGAAGCATTCCAGGAAAGGTGTCAGATAAAATCAGAAGTCAATTAAAGCTTACACAAAAGGATTTCAGGAATCTTATAGACTGTCCGCTGTCACCAAGGATTACGAAACAATCCTGAAAAAAAAGGGGCTAATTTAGGACAAATGCATTTTCCCACGGGGAAATCGATGGGACACTCTTCAGTTTATAAGTTTATATCGTCAGGAAGGAAACCCACGGCAACAGCCATTGAAAAATAAGGGGGAATAGAAAAGCCTTGGGGACGTTCTATTGGGATATTACTTGATTTAGGGAAAAATAGGGGATGTAATTCTACATTTTCTCTATGATTTCGTATGCTTTTTCAAGCGCCTGGTCCAGTTTTTCAGGCATGGAGCCGCCGGCCTGCGCCATATCGGGCCTTCCGCCTCCGCCTCCGCCGACTATGGCCGATACCTGTTTTACAATGCTTCCTGCATTGAAACGCTTCGTTAAATCCTTTGTCACAACCACGACAAGCAGGACTTTGGGACCTGCGACACTGCCAAGCACAACGATTCCGGATTTCATTTTTTCCTTGAATCTGTCAGCCAGATCTCTAAGGGCTGCGGGCGAGTCAACTGCGACCTTTTTTACCTGAACCTTTACATTGTCTATTAATTTAATGTCACCTTCAGAGCTGTCCGCCTTTGTTGCCGCAATTTTTGCTTTAAGTTTTTCTATTTCCTTTTCAGCGGACTTATGCTCGCTGATTATTTTGTCAATTCTCTTTGGAATATCTTCCGGTATTTCCTTTATTAGACGGGCTGTTTCCTGAACTATTTTTGAAGTCTTCTGGATATATTCAAGCGCTGCTTCGCCTGTCAGGGCTTCAATCCTTCTTATTCCTGATGCAACGCTGGATTCCCCGGTTATCTTGAAAAGGCCTATATTGCCGGTGCGGCCTGTGTGTGTTCCTCCGCAAAGTTCTTTGCTGTATGAAGCAAGCGATATTACCCTGACCCGGTCACCGTATTTTTCTTCAAACAGGGCTGTGGCGCCTGTTTTAAAGGCTTTTTCAGCATCCATCTCTTCAATTTGAACAACTACATTTTCTCTTATCCTCTTATTTACAAGGGCATCAATTGTATTTAAGGTTTTGTGGTCAACCTGAGAAAAATGGGTAAAATCAAAGCGGAGCCTGTCCGGCGATACAAATGATCCTGCCTGTTTTACATGGTCGCCAAGCACCTTGCGTAATGCAAAATGAAGTATATGTGTGGCAGTATGGTTACAGGCAATCGCCTCACGACGCGTCTTTTCAACTTCAAGGGTTACATTATCCCCCTTTTTAATACTTCCTTTAATTATTTTACCTTTATGTATTATAAGACCTGTAGGATCCTTAATTGCATCAAAAATAGTGATATCAAGCGGCTGGTTATGATTTTGTCCGGTTATCCTTCCTGTGTCTCCAACCTGCCCGCCTGCCTGGCCGTAAAACGGGGTGGTTTCAGTCACGACCTCAATCTCACTTCCGCTTGCAGCCTCCTGGACTTCGCTTTCTTCAGCCACTATAATAAGAACCTTTGAGCTGCCTGACAGGCTTTCGTAACCGATAAACTGCGATTTTATCCCTTTGGCCGCAAGCTTTTTATAGGCATCGCCGACACCTGAAAAGGAAGTCACAGCTCTGGATTTAGTTCGCTGCCCTTCCATGGCCTCGTTAAAGCCCGTCATATCCAGGGTCATATTTTCATCCCTTACCACATCCCTGATGATATCGACCGGAAAACCATAAGTATCGTACAGTTTAAATATTACATGACCAGGCACCAGATTTTGATCTTTTGCTTTCATGTCCGCAAGGGTTTCGTTTAAGAGTTTAAGACCGTTATCCAGGGTTTCTGAAAATCTGACCTCCTCATTTTTTATTACATTTGTGATAAAAGCAGCGGCATTTGAAAGTTCTGGATAGGCCGGTTTCATTATATCAAAAACCACCTCTGCTGTTTTATTAAGAAACGGCTTTGAAAGCCCTATATTTCGGCCGTAACGTATTGCTCTGCGTATGATTCGGCGAAGCACATATCCTCTTCCTTCATTGGACGGAAGTATTCCGTCTCCTATTAGAAAAGCGGCAGCTCTGGTGTGGTCTGCAATTACCTTCATGGCTATGTCGTTTTGCAAAGAATCGCCTAACCTCTTTTCTGAAAGAGTTTCCACCATGGTAATGATCGGGCGGATAAGATCGGTATCAAAGTTTGTGGGCACGTTCTGCACAAGAGAGGCTATCCGTTCAAGGCCCATTCCTGTATCAATGCTGGGTTTTGGAAGAGGGGTCATCTTTCCTGACGCGTCGCGGCTATACTGCATGAAAACAAGGTTCCAGATTTCAAGGTATCTGTTGCATTCGCATCCCACCTTGCAATCAGGACTGTTGCAACTAAATTCTTCTCCCCTGTCTATGAGTATTTCGCTGCACGGGCCGCATGGGCCTGTATCTCCCATTGACCAGAAATTATCCTTTTCTCCAAAGCGCACAATCCGGTCTTCTGACACACCAATTTTATTGCGCCATATATCGTATGCTTCATCGTCATCAAGATAGATTGAAACCCACAGGTCTTCTATTGGCAGGCCATACCCGTTTACAAGTAGATCCCATGCAAACTCAATTCCCTTTTCCTTGAAATAATCGCCAAAGGAAAAGTTTCCTAACATCTCGAAAAAGGTATGGTGTCTCGCAGTATAACCCACATTTTCCAGGTCGTTATGTTTACCTCCTGCGCGCACGCATTTCTGTGATGTTGCGGCCCTTACATAGCTTCTTTTTTCTTCGCCCAGGAAGGTACGCTTAAACTGGACCATACCGGCATTTGTAAACAACAAAGTCGGATCATCTGAAGGAACAAGGGAAGAACTTCTTATAATCCGATGGTTGTGCTTTTTGAAATATTCAAGGAATTTATTTCGTATTTCATCGCCTGTCATTTTCATAAGTTGCTGGTTGCTGGTTACTCGTTGCTGGTTACTCGTTGCTGGTTAGTCGTTGCTGGTTACTCGTTGCTGGTTACTCGTTGCTGGTTACTCGTTGCTGGTTGCTGGTTGCTCGTTATTGGTTACTGGCCACTGACCTCTGACCTTTGACCTCTGTCTCTTTGCTTTCTTCTTTGTGCGAAATACCCAGTTTTTCTCTAACTTGTTTCAAAGCGGAATTATAAATATCCGGATTTTCGCTTAAGAATTTTTTTACATTTTCACGACCCTGGCCTATTCGCTCTCCATCATACGAGTACCATGACCCGCTTTTATCAATTATGCCTGCTTCAACACCTACGTCAAGAATATCGCCTGTTTTTGATATGCCTTCACCATACGTGATATCAAATTCAGCATCCTTGAAAGGTGGCGCCATCTTGTTTTTCACAACACGTACCCTTGTGCGGTTTCCCACAATATCCTGGCCGTCTTTTATAGCGCCGATGCGTCTGATATCGAGTCTTACAGATGAATAAAACTTGAGCGCATTTCCACCGGTGGTTGTTTCGGGATTGCCGAACACCACACCTATTTTCATGCGTATCTGGTTGATAAAAATAACCGATGTCATGGTTTTATTTATTGAGGCAGTCAGCTTTCTAAGCGCCTGCGACATGAGCCTGGCCTGAAGCCCCATGTGAGAATCACCCATCTCCCCTTCGATTTCCGCTCTGGGAACAAGCGCTGCAACCGAGTCTATAACTATGATATCTATTGCTCCGCTTCTAACCAGCATATCGGTTATTTCAAGCGCCTGTTCACCTGTATCAGGCTGCGCAAGTAAAAGCTCGTCACAATTTACGCCAAGCTTTTTTGCATACCCAACATCAAGAGCATGCTCAGCATCTATAAATGCGGCAATGCCGCCCTGTTTCTGAGCCTCTGAAATAACATGAAGGGTTAAAGTTGTTTTGCCGCCTGACTCCGGGCCAAAAATCTCTGTGACCCTGCCCCTTGGCAGTCCTCCTACGCCCAGCGCCTTATCAAGCGCAAGGGAGCCGGTTGGTATTACCGGAACATCAACAATCGGCTGGCTGCCTAACCTCATAATAGAACCTTTGCCGAACTGACGTTCAATTTGAGCCATGGCGGTTTCTGCAGCTTTTTCTTTGTCCGGTGAAATACTCATGATATCCTCCAAAAATGCTTTTATCTAAAGTGATCGGTTTCAGGTTCAGGGTTCAAGGTTCAAAGGTTGTAGCCTACTGATATCCTTAGCTTTAGTCATCCCGCCTGCGGCGGGACTCAGATTAGTTTCTTTCACCCATTGGGTGAAACATAACATGCGCCCCTATTAGGGCCTTCGGCCAACTTTAGCCAATGGCTAAGGCTAATAGCCAATAGTCAAAGGTAAAGCGAAGCTTTCTATGGCTCTTCAACCGTGAACCGTGAACGTTGAACCGCTCAACCCAGGTTTTTTATAATGATACGCTGATCAGCTTCGTGTAAACAGCGCCGGTCGATTTCAGATCGCTTTTAAACAGAATAATATTATCTGCAATAAATGATTCCGGCTCAAACTCTCCATATTTTTTTATTGCATTAATAAGTTTTGCCTGGTTGATCCGCCCTTTTACACGAGCCAGCGTTAGATGACCCTTAAACGGCCGGTTTTCCTTTGAAAAACCGATCTTCTCCAATTGATCGTCAAGACTCTTTTGCAGTTGGATAAGCACATCAATTTGCCCCCTGATGCCGATCCATAAGACACGGGGGCGGTTAATGCCGGGAAAGGCGCCGATCCCTTTTGCAGCGAGAGATATCGGAGCATAATCTGCGGCGGATTTAAATATTGCTGCGCCGACCTTTTGTGTGTCGTCTTTATTGATGTTGCCTAAAAATTTCAGTGTAAGGTGGATGTTTTTTGGTCGGACCCACCGTGCATCCAATCGATTAGACTTTAGATCTTCCTGGATACTGCTGATAAAGGATCTTATTTTTTCCGGCAGTTCAAAACCTATGAAAGTGCGTATGATATCAGGCATTTGGAAGAGTAAACTGTGGCTCGCCAAGTGTGAATTTACCATCTGAAATCCAATTTTTCAATATTTCAGCGATCTCACGAGCCTTTACCATGCTGGAAATAGGCACGGTTGGGACAGTCTCTCCCTGAAATTTTATCTGGCCGCTTTTAAGTTCGGCATAACTAACCTGGCCGTAGCTTTTTGCAATACCGTTTGGATAATCATGTCCATAATCGACTATCTGGGTAAAAATTTCCTTGTCAGATATAGCAGTGTATTGCACAATTTCTTCGTTTAATATCGGGATCGGAATACCCAGTCCTACGGCCAGCGAACATCCATAACCCTGAAGACTAACGCCAACCAGCCAGTTCGGACTCATCGTTTTCATGTCTCCCATGACCCATAATGTTCCGGCAGGTGCGACAGGAACACCCTTTTTAGTTCTCTTTACGGAAGGGTTGTGCTGGGTTCCGTGCCATGCGACATACCCGGTGCCGCCGCCTAAAAAAATCCTGGTTCCAAGTCCGATGGTTTTGTAATAGGGATCATTAAAAAGAGGGCTTAATTGTCCTGCAGAGCAGTAGTTTGCATTGCCTGCTTTTGGTTTAAGAGCGCCCATATAAGTATAAACAGTTTTGTTGGTAAGATTTATGGCACAGTTATAATTCTGATACCCGTTTCTTGGGTTGCAAAGTGTTGCGCTGGGAAGGGTGCGCAGAGTTATTTCCTTTTCTATCATCCTGTTTGGATAGCATGCCGTCCCATAAGATGTTGCTCTTAAATATACCTTTTTTTTTGCAATTAGATCCTGGATTACATGGCCACCTCCGTATCTGAATTCACCGGGATATACCTTGTTCAACGGATCATCCTCGCACGGCTCCGCAGCCCCGATGTAGCAGTCTACGGCGGCAATTCCAGCATATGCGGGCACCTTGTTCAGCCAGACTTTGGAAGCTCTGATTCCTGGAACAGAATGCCCGAAATTAATAAAGGCTCCTGAAGAACACATAGGGGAAAAGGTTCCTGTGGTTACTACGTCAACATGTCTTGCAGCTTCAACCGGACCTTCATTCCTGACAATATCGATGATTTCCTCTGCTGTAACCACGACCACCTTGCCGGATTTGATTTTTTCATTGATTTCCTTATAAGTCTTGTTGACTTTATATTTTTTCATTACTGATAATTCTCTTAAAATTCATAATCCATAATTTAGGAATTGCGAATTTAGGAATTGAAGGTATTCTACCGATTTTAATTCCTCAATTCCTTAATCCCTCAATCCCTCAATCATCTCCATCCTTTGCGCCTAACTAGCTGAACTATTACCTCGATTTTACGTCATTGATCTTGCCTGTAACATTGTTTTTTATCCAGGCTGCATCCCACCATTCAACCGGATTAGCGAAGGTATTATGTATTAGAATGCCGAAATGAAGATGGTCTCCGCCTGCAAGACCCGTTGTTCCGGTGTGGCCAATGATTTCCCCTTTTGCCACCATCTGTCCTTTCTGTACATCAAAACCGCTTAAATGGGAATACATGCTATGCAATCCAAAACCATGGTCAATTAGCACTGTTTTTCCATAAATGCCCAGAGAGTCCACAAATGCAACCTTTCCGTTGTTTGCCGCCGGAATTGGCGAGCAGGCAACAGAGGCCAGATCTATGCCCAGGTGAACCTGGCGGTCGATTATACGGCCCTTATATTTGTATTCTCGCTGATCAGCAAAGCCGGCTTTTTTCGCTGATCTCGGAAGCCGTATAAATGCTCCGTTCCAGTATAAAGCGGCATCTGTTTTCCCCCCGAGTTCCGTTACCTTTCTGTAATTGGTTTTGCGAAGATCACGGTTTACCTTAAGGAACTTGTCCAGCATGGCTGTTTTGGAATCGCCAGGCACGTCAATATCAAATTCAGGCATTTTCCAGTTTAGAAACAGGTCTGAAATATTAAGTATATCTTTTTTGAAGGTTTTCTTTTTTATATAATAAAAAATGCCGGCTTTTTTAATGTTGCCCGCCTGATCAATTGCTTTAACAAAAATTTCGGTTTTTGGTCCCTGATCGTAACTAAGCGCAAAAAAGACTATGAAGATATCAGGATCTTTAAAATATCCTGAATGGCCCGGGAAGAAATTTTTTCCAACACATATTCCGCTCTCTGAACATGGCTCGGACAGCCTGTATATAGCAAGGGCTGTCCCTCCCTGGTTTATATTGTGTGCTCTGCTCAAAACATCTATCTCAGGCGCCAGGGTGTCGATAGTTATATTTTTTTCAATATATGTCTTATTGCCATGCCACCATCCGCGCCAGGAAAAGTCCCGGGCAACAATACGTAGAATTGCCTTGCCGTCGCTAACTCCTATTTCCCCTGGCTCTATCTTGATCTTGAAGGTCTCTTTATGAATTTTCCCGCCCTTATACTCTGGTGACTGAAAATCCTTATCAAGCAGCACAACCTCTTTGCCATCTTTATAAAGACCGATCCACATCATTCGTATACCGCTTTTAGTATCAGACACCGAGATGGAAAGCTCTTGAGATGCTTTTATTAACAAAGAGGGAAGTTCCAGCGTAACAGACGGTTTTTCACCCTCAAATCGGGTTAATAAAAACCACATTATTGTAATCGATATAAAACAGATTAGAGCGATAAAGCGATATTTTGTATATTTTGTCTTAATCTTCAAGGGGTTGCATCCTCTCTTTAATTTTAATATATCAACAAAACATAATAAAAATATAACAGCTAAAATGGCTGTAATCAAGGCAAAGTTTTCGTTTCTTGACTTTTAACTATATGTAAGGTAAATTTTTAAAGTTAAACAGAAAGAAGCGGAAATTGAGGCGAACTACATCTTAACTACTCGACCACTTGACGAGGTCTGACACATTATGGATAATATTGTCAAAACAGGTAATATATCAATCGGCCGGGGAGCGGCTCTTGTGCTTATTTCAGGCCCATGTGTAATAGAGGATTATGAAACCAGTTTTGAAATAGCTTCATTTCTCAAAGAACTTACGCAAGAATTGGGCATCCCCTTTATATTCAAGGCATCCTATGATAAGGCCAACCGCACATCAATAAATTCTTTCAGAGGACCGGGGCTGGTTGATGGGCTTAAAATTCTCGCGCAAATAAAGTCAGAACTCGGCATAAAGATACTTTCAGATGTTCACAGAATAACTGAAGTGGAAAGAGCTGCACAAGTGCTGGATATAATACAAATTCCTGCTTTTTTGTGCAGGCAGACCGATTTTATTTTAGAGGTCGCCAGGACCGGAAAGCTGATAAATATTAAGAAAGGACAGTTTCTTGCTCCCTGGGATGTTGTCAATATTGTTAAAAAGATAACCTCTGCAGGAAACAAACGGATCATGATCACGGAACGAGGCACAATGTTCGGGTATAACAATCTAATTGTAGATTTCCGCGGCATAAAGATAATGCAGGATACAGGCTGGCCGGTAATATTTGATGCTACTCACAGCATTCAGCTTCCAGGAGGGGCTGGTGCAAGCTCCGGAGGGCAGCGTGAATTTGCGCCGATCCTTGCAAGAGCCGCGGTTGCCGCAGGCGCAGATGGAATATTTATGGAGGTTCATAAAGATCCGGACAGGGCGCTTTGTGACGGGCCTAATTCGTTAAAGCTTGATGATCTTTATGAGCTTCTTTCACAACTCGTGGCAATTAGAGGTGTGTTAGCCTAATTGAGCCAAAGCTCAATTAGGGAGGGGTCAGGCATTAATTATTCACAATTAACAATTGATTATTAATTGTTAAATATGAATAGAGGCAATGATATTCACACAGGAAAAATAATCAATTGTTAATAATTAATTTTTAACTTAGCGCTTATGGGGTCAGGGATCAGTGTTCAGCCTGCCTGTGCGTGTCCGCACGCAGACAGGGGCACAGTAAGGGATGATAGTTATTGACAAATTAAAAAGGATAAAACTTCTTCTTCTTGATGTTGACGGTGTACTTACCGACGGCAGTATAATTTATAATGACAATGCCGAGGAGACCAAGGTCTTTAATGTAAAAGACGGGCTGGGGATAAGGCTTCTCATTGAAGCAGGAATAGATGTAAGTGTCGTAACAGGGAGAACTTCAAAGGCTCTTTTGCACAGGTGCAAAAATCTTGGCATTTCGTATATATTCGACGGAGTCGGCGATAAGGCTTCTGTTATGGATTCTGTTATTACGCAAACAGGCGTACTGCCCGAAGAGATCGCATTTATTGGCGACGATTTGCCTGATCTTTCCCTGATGAAACTGGTCGGCTTTTCCATTGCCGTAGCCGATGCCCACGAAAAGCTGCTGGAAAAAGCCGATATGGTTACATCGGCAAAGGGCGGCTTTGGCGCTGTAAGAGAGGTTTGCGAAACCATATTAAAAGCTCAGGGGCTTTTAGAAAATATTCTCAGGCGTTTTTGATTATGAAGAAAAAAAATACTAAAAATAAAAGGTTAAAAATTTTTTTAGTCGCAATTATTTTCCTTTCCTTAGGCGTCATATCGGCGGTTTTTATAGGCTATCGATTAATTTTGAATAAAGAGGGTAAGTTAATTTCATCCCTTCACAGCAAAGCAAACATATCACTAAGCAAGGTTTACCAAACAGCGACGCGTGACGGGATAAAGGAATGGAGCCTGGAGGCTAAATCAGTATATTATATTGATGCAACCAAACAGGCAAATCTCCAGGATGTTATTGTAACATTTTTTCTTAAAGATGAAGGAAAGGTTTATCTAACGGCTGATCAAGGTATTCTAAAAACAGATTCAAATGATATAGAGGTTACAGGCAACGTTGTTGTGCAAAATGAAACTTACAGCTTGAGAACCAAAAAGCTTAATTACAAACACACCAAACGGATTATTTTTTCAAAAGTTCCTGTGGAAATTGTCGGTGATTCACTCAATCTCGCAGCCGACTCGATGAGTTTTGATTTAAATACCAACAGGATCTTGTTTGAAGGAAGGGTTGATGGCAGTTTTAGTGAGACCATTACTTTATAATATAAGAGGTTGTCGAGCATCCTATGTCTCGGTTGAAATTTTGTTGTTTGTATGTGTTTTTAAGGCGTTTTTTGCATATGCTGACGATTCGACAATAAATCCGGCAACAAATCCGGAAAAAGACAGCAAGAAAATTCATATTACAGCCGACAGGCTGGTTGCCGACAACGAAGCCATGTCCGCTGAATTTATTGGAAATGTTGTAGCAATTAGAGAAACCGATGTTATTACAGCCGACAGGCTTAAAATTTTTTATAAAAAGGGTGTGGATAAAAAAGAGAAATCAGTAGCCGGAGAGGAAATGATAAAAAAGATTGTCGCAAACGGCAATGTAGTAATAAAATTTGATGACAAGGTTGCAGTGGCACAACAGGCGGTTTATACGGCGGAAACAGGGATTATTGTTTTAACCGGTCCAAATTCGAAGGTCACAAGCGGAAACAATTTTATTTCAGGCGAAAAAATAACCATGTACAGATCTGATGACCGCATGATAGTTGAAGGTGGCAAAGAAAAACGTGTTGAAGCTGTATTTTATTCAAAAGATAACAATATTGAGGGATTGAGGGATTGAGGGATTAAAATTAATAGAATACCTTTAATTCCTAAATTCCTCAATTCCTAAATTCGCAATTAAGCGAAGCGAATCTATTAAACAAACAAAATCATGGCAACTTTGTCTCTCCAAAAACTGGTAAAAACCTATAATGAAAAGCTGGTGGTAAACTGCGTAAGCCTGGATGTTGAAAGCGGCGGTGTTGTCGGCCTTCTCGGTCCTAACGGCGCCGGCAAAACCACTACTTTTTATATGACTATTGGAATTATAAAGCCTGATGAAGGTAAGGTTTTTCTTGACGATGAAGATATTACCGATTGTCCTATGTATATGAGGGCCCGCAAGGGTGTTGGATATCTTCCTCAGGAGCCTTCAATATTCAGAAAACTCTCTGTAAAACAAAATATTTTAGCGATTCTTGAAGCGCTGTCTATTTCAAAGTCGGAACAAAATTATCGCGCAAACATGCTTCTTGACGAACTGGGCATCAAGCACCTTGCAGATCAAAAGGCTAATATGCTTTCAGGAGGGGAGCGACGGCGGCTCGAAATCACGCGCGCATTAGCTGCCAACCCGTCATTTATTTTACTGGACGAACCTTTTGCAGGCATTGATCCTCTCGCTGTTATTGATATTAAAAACATAATTAGACACCTTAAAAAGCGAGGAATTGGAATTTTGATATCCGATCATAATGTCAGGGAAACGCTTGAAGTTTGCAGCAAGGCATATATATTAAATAAAGGGGAAGTTATTGAATGGGGCAGCCCGGAAAAGATAGCTTCCAGTGAAACAGCCCGGCGTATATATTTAGGAGATGAGTTTAGGTTATAAAATGGCACTTGAATTACGACAACAGCTAAAATTATCCCAGCAGCTTATCATGACACCGCAGCTCCAGATAGCTATTAAACTTCTGCAGCTATCCCGCCTGGAGCTTGTGGATACTATCCAAAAGGAACTGGAGGAAAATCCAGCGCTGGAAGAGGTGACAGATGTTGCTGCTGAAGAACGGCCTGTGGAGCAACCTGAAGCTGTGGCGGCTGAAAAACCGATTAAAGAGGTTACAATAGAAGAAAAAATTAATGATAATATTGACTGGAGCAATTATCTTGATGAATACAATTCGTCCGGCAGAATCCATTTTGAAACCGAAAAGAAAAGTGCGCCAAATTTTGAATCCTTTGTAGCGCGCAAGGAATCTTTGAATGAACACCTTCTCTGGCAACTGCTTATGACATTTCAGGCAAAGGAAGAGCAAAGGATTGGGAGCTTAATTGTCGGCAATTTGGATAAAGACGGGTATCTGAAAGTTTCTGTCGAAGAGCTTGCTGCATCAAGCAAGTCAACAACCGAAAAAGTAAATAAAATTTTATCATTAATGCAGACTTTTGACCCGATCGGAGTATGCGCCAGGGATATCAGCGAATGTCTCCTTATTCAGGCAAGGCATTTCGGGCTTAATAATACTGTAGTAACCGAGATTATCAGTAACCATCTCAATCATCTTGAAAATAAAAATTATAAAGCCATAGCAAGAGCATTAAAAGTAAGCATTGAAGAGATTCTTTCTGCTGTAAATGTTATTAAAGCGCTGGAGCCAAGACCCGGACAGCAATTTTCCGATGAACACCCTCAATATATCATCCCGGACATTTTTGTTTATAAATCGGAAAATGAGTTTGTGATAATGATGAATGATGAAGGAATACCAAAACTCCAGATCAGCTCTTTTTATAAAAACGCAATAAAACGCGGAGAAAAGATCTCCGGCAGTGTAAAGGAGTATGTGCAAGAGAAAATGCGTTCAGCAACATGGTTGATCAAAAGCATTTATCGGCGGCAGAAGACCATCTACAAAGTTATGGAAAGCATATTGAAATTCCAGCGGGACTTTTTCGAAAAAGGAACAGCACACTTAAAGCCGATGGTGCTAAGGGATGTCGCTCAGGATATAGACATGCACGAATCAACAATCAGCAGGGTTACAACAAACAAGTATGCTTATACTCCCCAGGGTATTTTTGAATTGAAATATTTTTTTAATAGTTCTATTAATCGAATCGTTGGTGAGGCAATAGCCTCTATCAGCGTTCAGGAAAAGATAAAACAGATTATTGCTGGTGAAGATCCCAAAAAACCTTACAGCGATGATAAAATTTCGAAACTTTTGAAGCATCTGAATATTGATATTGCGAGGAGGACCGTAGCCAAGTATCGGGAAAGGCTAAAAGTGCTGTCATCAAACAAACGTAAACAATTTTAGGGAGGTTTTTATATGCAGACATCTGTAACTTTTAAAAATCTGGATTCCTCTGAAAATTTAAAATCATATGTTCAAGAAAAACTTAATCGGTTTGATAAATACCTGTACAACCCGGCAGAAGCAAAGGTTGTCCTTTCGGTTGAAAAGTTTCGTCATATAGCGGAAATCAATATTATTGGTGACAGACTAAATGTAAACGGTAAAGAAGAAACAGGCGACATGTATTCGGCTATTGATATGGTTTTGGATAAGCTTGAGAAACAGATAAAGAAAAACAAGCAAAAAAACAGAGGACACAGAGGCGGTTCAAAAGCCAGAGTAAAAGATGTCTTTGCTGAAGACATCGCCCATCGCGATGTAGAGGTTGAAAAAGATGTCAGGATTAAAAATATCGAATATAAACCAATGGATATAGAAGAAGCTATAATGCAGATGGATCTTATAAACAGTGATTTTCTTGTATTTACAAATGCCAGGACTAATCAGGTTAATGTTCTTTACGGCCGTAAGGATGGCCACTACGGTTTGATTCAGCCCGGCGCAGGTAACTATTAAATGAAAATTCTTGAGGTTTTAGATAAAGAAGCAATTCTTGTTGAGCTTAAATCGGACGACAAGAAGGGGGTGCTTGAAGAACTTGTCGCGCCTGCGGCCCGTATTGCCGGCGTAAATCATGAAGAAGTTATGCGAGTACTCCTGGAGAGGGAACGATTAGGCAGCACCGGAATAGGCGGAGGAATCGGCATTCCACACGGCAAACTAAAGAGCCTGAAATCACTGGTGCTTGCTTTTGGTCTTAGCCGAAAAGGGGTTGACTTTGAATCTATGGACGGCAAGCCCACCCACATCTTTTTTCTTCTTGTTACACCGGAAAATTCCACGGGTCTTCATTTGAAATTGCTTGCCAGGATTTCCAGGATTCTTAAAAATGATCTTTTTAAGCAAAAACTGCTGGGGGCTGCCGACAGCGATGAAATCATTTCCATCATAAAGGAGGAGGATGATAGTTTTTGAACCTTGAACCTTTGAACCCGGAACCGATCACTTTAAGTAATAGGGAATTTTATGATAGGCATAGTTATTGTTACGCACAGACAGCTTGGGGATTCATTGATTGATGCTGCTGAATTCATTCTTGGCGGCAGGCCGGAAGCTATCGAGTCGGTCTCCATAGATTTGAATGAAAAGGCAGATATACTTCGCTTAAAAATTGCCAAAGCAATAAACAGGGTAAAAACAAAAGAAGGGGTGCTTGTTTTAACCGATATGTTTGGCGGAACCCCTTCCAATCTAAGCTATTCATTTCTTGAAGAAGGAAGGGTAGAGGTTTTATCAGGTGTTAACCTCCCGATTTTGTTAAAAGCGGTTAACACTCGAAAAAACACTGAACTTAGTAACCTGGGACAAAGCCTGGAAGCTTTTGGGAAGAAGAGCATTTCCCTTGCAAGCGCTATTTTAAAAGGAAATAAACGCAGCAAAGATTAGCAAGGATTGATGATTGTCGATTTATGATTGTCGATTGAAAAGATAGAGCACTTCGGTTCCTCAGCATAAACTCAGCGATTCCAACAATCAACAATCAACAATTATAAATCCAAATAGCACAATGCTACATACAAAGGAGGGATTATGAGCATAAAAATAGGCATCAACGGTTTTGGAAGAATAGGACGTCTTATTCTCAGAGCCGCTATTAATCATCCGGAAGTTGAGGTCGTGGCAATTAATGATCTTACAGATTCAGCCACAATGGCCTATCTTCTTGCCTATGATTCTGTGCACGGTAAACTTGGCGTTGAAGTTACGGCCAAGAACGACTCAATTGAAGTGGCAGGAAAATCAATTGGCATTACGTCCGTAAAGGACCCCGCCAACCTTGCCTGGAGAGACTTTGGGGTTGACATTGTCGCTGAATGCACCGGATTTTTCAGGGATTCCGAAAGCGCGTCAAAGCATCTTGCCGCAGGAGCCCGAAAGGTTATTATATCCGCTCCTGCCAAAGACCCCGATATTACAATCGTCATGGGCGTCAATTCAAATCAGTATAATCCCGCGCAACATCACATTATATCAAATGCCTCTTGTACCACAAACTGTCTTGCGCCGGTTGCCAAAGTGCTTTTAGAAAACTTCGGTATCAGAGGCGGGCTGATGACTACCATACATTCTTACACAGGAGATCAGCGTCTCCTTGATTTTCCTCACAAGGACCTGCGCAGAGCACGAGCCGCAGCTCTGTCAATGATTCCGACGACAACGGGCGCCGCAAAGGCGGTTGCTCTTGTGCTTCCGGAATTGTCAGGAAAGCTCAACGGACTTGCGATCCGCGTTCCAACGCCGAATGTATCGATTGTTGATTTGGTGGTAACAGTGGAAAAATCAGGAGTTACTGTTTCTGATGTTAACCAGGCCTTTAAAACAGCCGCAGAAGGAGCCCTTTCCGGCATATTAGGGTATAGCGAACTTCCGCTGGTATCAATCGATTACAATGGATCGACGCTATCTTCCATTGTTGATGCGCCGACTACATATGTCGTCGGTAACATGGTAAAAGTGCTTTCCTGGTACGACAATGAAGCAGGCTACTCAAACAGGATGGTCGATCTTGCAGCCATGATAGGGGGGCAGTTGTGATGATGGAAAATCGCAGACCCCTTATTGCCGGAAACTGGAAGATGTTTAAAACCTGCGAAGAGGCTGTGAAAACAGCGCAGCAGCTTGTTAAACTAATAGCTGATAATAATACAGTCGATGTTATGATTGCCCCTCCGTTTACGTCTCTTATGCCTGTTTCGGATGTTGTGAAAGGAACTTGTGTTGCGCTTGGCGCCCAGAATCTTTTCTGGGAACCCGAAGGGGCCTATACGGGTGAAATATCATCGGCCATGCTCATATCAGCCGGATGCAGTTATGCTATAATAGGTCATTCTGAGCGGCGGCAATATTTTGGAGAAACCGATATAACGGTTAACAAAAAAATAAAGACCGCTATTAAAGATAATTTGATACCTATTGTATGCGTGGGAGAATCTGAAAAGGAGCGTGAGTCAAACGATACATTTTTCGTTCTTGACAAACAGGTCACAAAGGGGTTAGAAAATTTGGTTTTAAGTGATCTTGAGACACTAATTATAGCTTATGAACCTGTCTGGGCCATCGGGACAGGGAAAACAGCGACAAGCAAGCAGGCTCAGGAGATTCATCAGTATTTACGCTCATTGATCGAAAAAAATTTCGGCAATAATCTTGCCGATTCCGTAAGAATATTATATGGAGGCAGCGTCAAACCGGACAATATAAAAGAGCTTATGTTAATGCCCGATGTTGACGGCGCACTTGTAGGAGGAGCGAGCCTGAACGCAGAAACATTCAGCAAAATAATTAATTTTCAAATCTAAAATTATGATTTCAACAATATTGATAACAATACACGTTATAGTATGCATAGCCCTCATTATGATCGTTTTGCTTCAGACCGGAAAAGGGGCGGGTATGGGCGCCGCTTTTGGAGGGGGCAGCAGCCAGACCCTTTTCGGAAGCACAGGCGCATCAACCTTTCTGAGCAAGGCAACAACAGTTGTGGTAATTGTGTTTATGCTAACATCGCTGGGGCTTGCATATATATCTTCTCATAGAATTGGTGATTCTGTTGTGATGGAACAACCGGAAAGCCCGCTTCCGGTAAAACCCGCTAAATAAATTTTTACTTTTTTCAGGGCCCTTAAAATGCCGAAGTGGTGGAATTTGGTAGACACGCTGTCTTGAGGGGGCAGTGGGGCAACCCGTGCCGGTTCAAGTCCGGCCTTCGGCACCACGTTTTCTTTGTAACCAGCCTTTTTTATCCATCTAAGGAGATAAAAATAATGACTGACTATTTTGATGTTACTCTTTACAGTGGCGGGCATAAAGGAGCCGAGGCCGAGTTCGGAAAGCTTGCAGAGCCCAGCCCTGCATCAGTTAACCTCCCGTGTCTTAAAAAACTCTATCTCCGGCCACTCTTCCATGCAGTAACCGAGCTGCCATTCACTGGTTGTCAGAAAGGAGAGACAGCCTTCAGCATCTTTTGCCATGTTGGCTATATTCTTTTTCTCAAATTCAGCCATTTTTTTGGGATCATCACACCTGACCCAGCGAGCCACATTAAAATTCACAGGTTCATATAAGGCGTCCGCACCATATTCTGCCTTGAGACGGGCCATGGTCACTTCAAACTGGAGGACACCGACCGCCCCCAGAATATAGTCTCTGCCCGTAACAGGCCTGAAAACCTGGACAGCCCCTTCCTCTGCAAGCTGGATCAATCCTTTCTGAAGGTGCTTGGCCTTTAACGGGTTCTTCAGACGCACACGCCTGAAATGCTCAGGTGCAAAATTGGGGATCCCGCTGAATTTCAAAGGTTCTTTTTCGGTAAATGTATCGCCGATCTTTATGGTTCCGTGGTTATAGATACCAATAATATCCCCTGGAAAAGCCTCCTCCACATTCTCCCTGTCCTGTGCCATAAATATGGTTGCATTGGCAAAGGTTACATCTTTGCCAATCCTGTGGTGAACGACTTTCATTCTTCTTGTAAATTTCCCTGAACAGATCCTGACAAATGCAATCCTGTCCCGGTGGGCAGGGTTCATATTGGCCTGTATTTTAAAAGCAAAACCTGAAAACTCTTTTTCGTATGGCGAAACTTCACGGGAAACAGCCTGCCTAATACCTGGATGGGGGGCCAGTTCCACAAATGCATCCAGCATCTCTTTAACACCGAAATTATTAATGGCGCTTCCGAAAAAGACCGGCGTCTGGCTTCCTTTTAAAAAATGTTGGCGCTCAAACGGATCAACGGCGCCTTCAAGCAGTGCAATGTCTTCCCGCAATTCATCGGCCTGTTCCCTTAAAAGTTCATCCAGAACAGGATCAGACAGATCATTAATAACAATCCCTTCCTGCCCAAGGGTTTCCCTGCCGGGTTCAAAAATATGCAGTTGTCTGCGAAAGAGATTATATACACCTTTAAAGCGCTTGCCCATACCAATAGGCCAGGAAAGCGGCGTACATTCGATCTGCAGTTTATCCTCGATGTCATCAAGGATATCAAGAGGCGCCATACCTTCACGGTCAAGCTTGTTTATGAATGTAATGATCGGGGTATTGCGCATCCTGCAGACCTCCATGAGCTTTTCGGTCTGAGGTTCCACCCCCTTGGCGCTGTCAATCACCATCAGAGCGCTGTCGACGGCAGTCAACACCCTGTATGTATCTTCTGAAAAGTCCTGGTGGCCCGGTGTGTCTAACAAATTAATCTCAAAATCCCTGTAGTTAAACTTCATTACAGAAGTTGTAACTGAAATACCTCTTTCCTTTTCAATCGACATCCAGTCACTGGTAGCATGTCTGGCTGCTTTCCTTGCCTTAACAGCCCCAGCCTGCTGGATCGCCCCGCCAAAAAGGAGAAACTTTTCCGTCAGCGTGGTTTTGCCTGCATCAGGATGGCTGATAATTCCAAATGTTCGTCTCCGGTTAATCTCTTTTTGATTAAAATTAGCCATATATTTTTCTTTGTTCGCTCCCTTATGTCCTGATTTTTAATTGTATGGGAAATCATAAAATTATGTTTTCTTTATTCGATTTTAAAATAATTTAAATAGCGAAGCGACATCATTATTCGACGTTCGATGTTGGACGTTCATCTTTTATTTGTTCTTTTAAAATCCCGCAAGCCGTTCAAGCGCTCTGTCATACCCGCTGATAACATTTTCCCACAAAAAGGACGTCATTTTCTTTGCCAGCCTGCCCTGAATTTCTTCATATCGTTTATAATCTGAAATTATCAGGAAAAGTTTTTCAATAAGATCCTGTCTATTTTTATGCAGGAAGTGCTCATGGAATTCTTCAGGAAGTATTTCCGGATATGAAAGCCTGTCAGGCAAAAGCGGCACGCATCCCATCAGCATTGCTTCTATAACGGAAATGCCGAAATTCTCCTGTATTGCAGTGCTTATAACAATTGCACCCCGTTTAAGCCATTTTTCATACTCCTCCCTTAAAGGCACATATCCGAACTGAAGTATTCTGTCCTTAAACTTCTTTTCCGCTTCTTTAAACTTTTCAGGGATCTTGCCGAAATTTTCTC
>JAUWQO010000189.1 GCA_030610995.1 Desulfobacterales bacterium | reverse complement strand
ACACGAGAGACAACCTTCCACAATCAGAGGAGGCTTGCTGGTATTTAATAGACCGAATAAAGGAACAGCCCAAACAACATCTCGATGCTGCACAACTTATCAAACATTATATCGGCTTGCGTAATCTTCCTCTTGCAAGAGACAAGGAAATAGTTCTTTTATATCTTTTTTGGGAACCGGAGAACTGGAAAGATTTTGAGGTTTTCCACAGACATCGCGGAGAAATATCAGATTTCGCATCATACTTTGATGAATTGTCAGTAAAGTTCATTTATCAGAGCTATCCTGAGCTTTGGGATGAGTGGGAGCAACATTATGAAAATACAACTCATGTCAGAGAGCTACGGGAACGCTACTATCTGACAATTTAAAAAAATGCGAACATGTCAGTTCACCTGACAGGAAGGGCCGGCTTCTTTTTTTTCAAGCATATTTTTGTATTGAATTTAAATTTTGCGACTGCCTTCACCCCTTCCTGCTGGTGACTTCTGCGTTCGGCGGGATAATACAATAAGACCTAAGCAAGGTTCTTACCGTATCAGTTTTTTTGAACAGATGTTGGCTACCGGTTTAGAACGCTATATTATCATGGATTTGTTGTATCGATTTGGCGGTTTAAAGAATAAGCAGATCGGGGAGTTTTTTTGTGTTGATTATTCAACAGTAAGCCAAGGACGTAAACGTTTACGGGAGCAAAAAGACAAAAACACCAGGGAATTAGTGGAAAAAATTGAACAGCAGTTGTCACGGATAAAGAATTGACCCCTTTGTTGACCCTTTGTTGACTTCTGGCCGTGGCAAATACAACAAGACGCAAAAACAACTCACCTCAATAAAAGCTATGTTCGGTCTTCCTCTTGTAAAGAACTTCCGCCAACAGTTGTGCCATGAATAAAATGGAAGTTACCACCAATTTTGGAGAAGTTACGTAAAACGCTGTAGTTTTGTCCGGTTTGCAATACAATAGCCTTGTGGTAGCATGAAAATTAACTTTCGGGCGGTTATTTAGGGCCGTCCGGGAATAGTTGCTGTTCCCCACTTATCCTCAATGCAAAAAAGATGAATATTGAAAAACATTTAATTCTAATAAAAGGTGAAGATAAGACTGAAGACATAAGCCATTGTATCCTGGAAAATGACAGATGGCAGGTGACCTTTGGCAAAGGGAAAACATACTCTTACAATAACTCTAATGTTCAATGGCTAAAGGACCCAATTACGCATTCGGGTGAAACAATAGTTGTATATCATAACAATTTTCCTGTTTCCGGGGTTGATAAAATTTTCGACTTTGGAGCCTACAAAAGAATCTGCTATGTAACTGGCTATAAGAAAGTTTTTCAAAAACATGAAATCACAATTGAGCGAAGCTGTTTAAACAATCAAAAAGCGAGTAATAATTTTGATTATCTAAAACAATTAGCGGACAAAGTTAGTGTGACCAATGAAGAAAACTCCAGCTTCTTACGCAATCAGTATGAAAAAATAACCTTCATAAGCCCAAGCAGTGTTCTATCGAAATATCTCAATCCAACCAAACTTCACGGCCACCAACATGGGCAGATGCCTCTATTCCCATTTGGATTCAATTTAAGTCAAAAATCTGCTGTCGAAAAAGCTTTCACAGAACAGGTCAGTGTTATTGAGGGCCCCCCGGGGACTGGCAAAACTCAGACCATTCTTAACATCATCGCTCATGCTGTCATGAATAACAAAACCGTTGCGGTTGTATCCAACAACAATGCAGCAACAGCGAATGTCATGGAGAAGCTTCAGAAGTACGGAGTAGGTTTTTTTGCATCCTACCTGGGGAACAAAGAAAATAAGGAAAAATTTTTTAATGGGCAAACACAAACTTATCCGGATTTTTTCACATGGAAAATGGGTGCCGTTAGTTTTGATGCCTTAAAGAAAAAAACCCAGGAAGATGGCAATAATCTGATCGTCATGCTTGAAGCAAAAAATGAAGTCGCCATTTTAAAGCAAAAACTGGCGGCATTATTGGTGGAGAAGAGATACTTCAATACATATTACAATGAAATACATAAAGACATATCACCGTATCGCTCTTTGTATGAACATAATTCAGATACCGTCATGGCATTATGGCAAAATTATCAGCGGGTGGCTGAAAATGGTAACGGAATAAGATTAGCATACAAAATTAAAAACCTCTTTCGTTATGGGATTTATAGCTTTTCGTTTTATAGGAATTCAACTGATAAAGTAATTGCCTTTTTTCAGAAGCAATTTTACCAGCTTAGAGAGAAGGAATTAAACGAAAAAATTCAAAAACTAACAGATCGACTTGGAAGAAACCTGTTTGATAGTGCTATTAAAACATACAGCGATGATTCAATGAGGCTGTTTAAGGCCAAACTTGCTGAGAGATTTCCACATGATAAAAAACGAAAAAATTTTACCAAGGAGTCACTATGGAAAGACTTTGATAGTTTTATAAAAGAGTACCCGGTCATTTTGAGCACGACACATTCCTTACGAAGCTGTACAAGTGCTAACTTTCTGTTTGACTATGTTGTTATGGACGAGGCTTCTCAGATTGATATTGTCAGTGGGGCATTGGCGTTAAACTGTGCCAAGAATACCATCATAGTTGGTGATCTAAAGCAATTGCCCAATGTTGTTCCAAGGGAAACCGCGCAAGCCACAAACCGAATTTTTAATAACTATAACCTGAACATGGCTTACAACTATGCTGAGAATTGCATGCTTTCTTCAATTACCAAGCTTTATTCTGATATACCAAAAACATTGTTAAGAGAGCATTACCGTTGTCATCCCAAAATTATCGGTTTTTGCAACCAAAAGTTCTATGAGAACGAACTTATTGTGCTGACTGACGAAAACATGCACGATAAGCCGATGGTGGTTTACAAAACTGCGAAAGGCAATCATGCAAGGGGCAATTACAATCAACGTCAAATCGACGTAATACGTGAAGAGATCTTGCCTGAGCAAAAAATCAATGGCCGGAATCAATCTGTTGGCATTATTTCCCCATATCGAATGCAGACAGATAAACTTAAAGCGGCCCTAGAAAATGAGGATTTTGAGGTTGATACTGTCCACAAATATCAGGGACGTGAAAAGAAGATTATTATTCTCTCAACAGTTGTGAATGAAATAAATGAGTTTGTCGATAACCCTAACCTGTTAAATGTTGCGATATCCCGGGCTGAGGAACAATTAATTGTAGTAATTTCAGATAACGAAAAAAACCGCAATTCTAATATCGGCGATTTAGTAAGATATATTGATTATAATAATTTTGAGGTCATCAACAGCAACATTTATTCGGTATTTGATTTACTGTACAACACTTACTCTGAACGATTACTTGCTCTCGTCAAAAGCCCCAAAAAAGTATCAGGCTATAAATCGGAAAACTTAATGAATGCTGTGATCGAGAAGGTTATAAGCCTGCCGGAGTTTCAAAATCTTGGTCGTTTAATGCATCAACCCCTAAAAATGCTGATCCGCAATCCTGAAAAACTGGATGAGGATGAATGTCAATTTGCCATGAATGTTCTAACACACACCGATTTTGTCATCTTTAACAAATTGGACAAAATGCCTGTATTGGTGGTTGAGGTGGATGGGTATGCATTTCATGCCAATAATCCAAGGCAGTTGGAACGGGATAAGATGAAAGATAGAATTTTGGAAAAGTATGGTATCCCAATTTTAAGAATTGCAACAAATGAAAGCGGTGAGGAAAAAAGGCTCCATAGTAAACTTGTTCAGATTCTGAAACCAGGTGAGCAAATAGCAGCATAAAAATAATGAAACAATCTATTCAACAACTTGCCCAAGAAGCTCTCTGGAAAAGTTTAAGGAGATTACTGGAAAAGATATTGATGCAAAGGGATATGTAAATCGGGTTGAAGATAACCTGTTGCCGGGTGTGACTTTGGAGATGTTTCAAGATGACATGGAAGGTGGTAGTGAGGTAGGGCGGGACGTCCTTAAGTAAGTAAATAACCTGCAGGCAAAGAGGCCGCACATTTATTTAATTCATAGCCCTCAAGAAATCAGCGTTAAAAATCGCCGAACCTGCCACTGCACCTGACCCCAAGCAGTGAGGCGTTTTTTCAAAAGTCGGTTGCCAATTCAACCCACATTGCTTTTGCCTAGTTGATTGCTAACCCCGCTTGGGTCAGGTGAATTTATCGTTATATTTTGGAGAAAATCATGAAAGAGATTAGGTTCTGAGGACATGGGGGACGTCCATTGAAATATTGATTGACAACTGATTGAGATTAAGTTATAGAATTTTTATGCCAAGAAAAGCTCGCATAGACGCCCCCGGGGCCTTACATCATATAATATTACGAGGAATCGAACGTCGAAAGATATTTTATGATGACAACGACAGGAATAATTTTTTAAAAAGACTTGGCGTTATTTTAATCGAAACTAAAACCT
>JAUWQO010000056.1 GCA_030610995.1 Desulfobacterales bacterium | reverse complement strand
AAGTCCTGTTGATCTAATACCTGCCGAAAATTCTCAGGAATTTCCAGCTTACCTAATGCTTGTTTAATCCTTATTTCCCAGACTACGGCGGAACTTACAAAAACTAAATTCCGGCCGTCAGCAATTGCCGTTCTTGCTTGTCGGGAAAGATTAGGATGGTCATCGAGCCACCATAGAAGTACGTGTGTATCTAATAAAAGATTCATGGTTTCACCATTCCGAAAGCTTCAGCAATATCTTCCGGCAGTTCATCAAAATCATCGGAAATCTTTATTTTTCCCTGCAAAGCTCCTGGATGGCGCTGTTTATCGCTTCGCTCGTACCTCACCAGTTTTGCAACCGGTTTACCTGATTTTCCTATGATAACTTCTTGGCCGGATATGACTTTTTCAATGAGTGCAGAAAGCTGGGCCTTTGCTTCTGATATATTGGTTATTAACATATCTGTCACCTCCATGCCATAGTCTTACCAGACCAGACCGTAATGTCAAGTAATTTTTTAAAATCAATACACTATTTCTATCCTATTTCTATCCATAATAATGCCGTAGCGTGTAATCTATGGGGCAGTAATCTATAGAACATTCTTCAGTTTATAAGTTTATATCGTCAAGAAATGAATATGGATTTTCTTTTGCAATTTTCTTCCTGTCTTTACACAAACTCCGAAAGAAACAGGTGGAGTGATACCTGTGTGGCTGGCTGGAATCGACTCAATCAGCCAGATCATGATACCCTCCTTCCCTTAATTCCTGAAACCACTTTACAATTAATTTTCGTTTGATATATTTTTATCTATTTTAAAATCGCCAAAGTTTCGGGATTTGACTATGCAAAAGATATTCATCAGCTCGGTACAAAAAGAGCTTGCGGATGAGCGGGCGGCGATACGGGATTACGTCCGTGGGGACGCACTGTTGCGACGGTTCTTCGAAGTATTTCTGTTCGAGGATTTGCCTGCCAGTGACCGCAGGGCTGATAAAGTCTATCTGGAAGAAGTGGAACGTTGCGATGTCTATGTTGGGATTTTCGCTAATGAGTATAGCTATGAAGATCACGAAGGCCTGTCTCCGACGGAGCGTGAATTCGAGCATGCAACAATCAGGGGCAAGCCACGTCTTGTATTTGTAAAGGGAACAGACGACAAGCTACGCTGGTTCCTGAGTACGGCCCGTCGCGAACGGCAGTACGTACTGACCGAAAGCACGCCCATAAAGGAGGCCTTGGCACACCTAAATGTATTGCATGATGGCAAGCCCTCACACGCTGCAATTCTTCTTTTCGGCAACCAGCCTCAGCGCTTCCTGATCACATCCGAGGTGAAGTGCCTCCACTTCCATGGCACCGAGGTGCAGAAGCCTATTCCCTCGTATCAGACGTATAAAGGTACGGTTTTCGATCTGGTGGACCAGGCCGTTGACTTTGTCATGTCCAAGATTGCCCGCGCGGTCGGCACCCGCGCAGCCGGTCCGCAAGCACTGGTGACGTATGAACTACCGCGCGATGCTGTGGCCGAAGCCATCGTCAACGCAGTGGTGCATCGAGACTACGCCAGCAACGCGAGTGTGCAGGTGATGCTTTTTGCTGATCGGTTGGAGGTATGGAATCCGGGCGAGTTGCCACCATCGCTTACTCCAGAGCTTCTGCGCAAGCCCCATTCGTCTATTCCCCGTAATCCGCTGATTGCCGAACCTATGTTTCTTGCTCACTATATCGAAAAGGCCGGTACAGGAACGCTGGATATGATAAGTCTGTGCCGCAAAGCGGGTTTGCCCGAGCCGGATTTCCGGCAGAATATCGGCCAGTGGGTGGTGACTTTCTGGCGGGATTGGCTGGCCGACGAATTTGTTTCAGGACTGGAGCTGAATGAGCGACAGACGAAGGCAATGGTTACGGTGCGCCGTGATCGGAGCATTACTAATGCGGTTTATCGGTCAATCACCGGCACCAGCCGACCTACGGCTAAGCGTGATCTCGAAGACTTGGTCAATAAAGGTGTGTTGGTGCCCATTGGCTCTGGTCGTGGCGCTCGTTACGACGTGGCACGTAAATGGCTCACAAACGGCTCGAATGGTTCACGTGGGGGTCGGTTCGGAAATGGCTCATAAATGGCTCAAATGGCTCATTCAATAGCGTTGTTGGGGACATCCTCGACTAATTAGACTTATGGCTATTTAACCGATAAAGCGTTTTAGCAATTGCAGAAGGCGACACCCCAGATGACGGCTGGCTTCAGTCAGCGAAACACCCATGATTTTATGCGTCTATTGTTTTATTTTTGGCCTTTTACGGGAATACAAAGGGGTTGAATTTAGGCGTTTCTTTTTCATTTGTTTGTGGTAATTGAAGTCACATGCCACGTCAAGCCAGAATAGATGCGCCTGGGGCGCATATGGGGCGCTCCTTGATATTATTGATTTTTCAGTTTTTTTTCCAGCTCTGCAAAAAGATTTTTTTGCTTTTCTGCCTGTTCAGTCTGAAATAACTCAATTTTTTTTGATAAACCCTTTTTGTTGCTCTGAAATTTTTTAAGTTCTTCGTCTAATTTACTCTCAACCGCGCCACGCGAAATTTCTTCTATTTTTAAATGGTTCTTGACAAAAAGCCTGGTCCCGTATGATCCTTCAACAATTTCTATGATTCCCATTTCACCAAGCTTTTTGCATATAAGATTACCATGCTCCAGAGAAAAGGATATCATCTCGCAGACCTTTTCAATAGAAGAGGAAACATTAGCCTGATGCCCAAGAATCCTTATTGCCGCAACCACAAGATGTGCTTTAGTATATAAATCTATCTCTTTCATAACCGATTCTTGACATAAAAGTTCAGGCAGAGTAACATTTTTTAATTATATGTCAAGTTGGGAAATTTATTTTAAGGAGGTTGCCATGACTGAAATAATTGATGTAAAGGCAAGGGAAGTTCTGGATTCAAGAGGAAATCCAACAGTTGAGGCGGATGTAATTATCGCCTG
Source organism: Desulfobacterales bacterium (assembly GCA_030610995.1). Classification (GTDB taxonomy): domain Bacteria; phylum Desulfobacterota; class Desulfobacteria; order Desulfobacterales; family ETH-SRB1; genus Desulfaltia. The sequence continues at coordinate 12,837 of JAUWQO010000056.1, read as the reverse complement.
CGGCGCCGTTGGTCGTGCTATTGTACCTTCCGGCGCTTCAACCGGAACACGTGAAGCCCTGGAGCTTCGTGATATACGATCAAAGCGTTTTAATGGAAAGGGCGTTAACAAGGCTATTAATAATGTGATAAATATTATTGGTCCGGCTGTGCGCGGCATGGATGCGGCTGATCAGGGAACCCTTGATAATTATATGATTAAATTAGATGGCACTCCAAATAAATCAAAACTGGGAGCAAATGCCATACTTGGCGTATCCATGGCAGTCGCAAGGGCCGCGTCACTTGCCTATGGATTGCCTCTTTTTAGATATCTGGGCGGAATAAATGCCAGATATCTTCCTCTTCCCATGATGAACGTGGTTAACGGCGGCTCACATGCTGCCAATAATCTTGATATTCAGGAGTTCATGATAGTGCCTGTTGGAGCAAAGTCGATTGCCCAGGCGATTCAGATGGGAGCGGAGACCTTTCACAGCCTGAAAAAGATATTGAAAGAAAAGGGGCTGGTTATTGCTGTTGGTGATGAAGGGGGTTTTGCTCCGGATCTAAAGTCTAATGAAGAGGCAATAAAATTAATAATAAGCGCTATTGAATCAGCCGGATACAAACCCGGAAAAGATATTGGGCTTGCCATGGATGCTGCTGCAAGCGAGTTTTATAAGCAGGGAAAATATTATTTAAAATCGGAAAATAAAAAACTTACAACAAAACAGATGATCGACTATTATGAGGGTTTAATTGAGAAATATCCTATCCTTTCCATTGAGGACGGCCTTGCTGAACAGGATTGGAAGGGCTGGAAACTGATGACTGACAGGCTGGAAAGCTCTATCCAGATTGTCGGCGATGATATCTTCGTCACCAATCCAAAGATATTTAGCAAGGGCATTGAGCAGGGAATAGCAAACTCCATCCTTATTAAGTTGAATCAGATAGGTACGGTAACTGAAACCCTTGATGCCATTGAAATGGCAAAGCTGGCCGGATACACTACTGTAATATCCCACCGGTCAGGAGAAACAGAAGATACATTTATCGCAGACCTTGTAGTCGGCGTAAACGGTGGCCAGATAAAAACAGGTTCCATGTCGCGTACCGACAGGATCGCAAAGTATAACCAGCTCATCAGAATTGAAGAGGAGCTTGGTGACGGAGCCAGATTTTCGGATGATATATTTATTGCCTGATAAAATCATAATAAACTACTACTTACTAAGATAGTTAGATTTTTATTGCTACTGAAACTCATTTATTTTGAACCGCAGAACCGCAGAACAAGAAACCGCAGAATATCGAAGTAAGGTGTTCTATCATTCTTATAATAAGACATAAGCGACCCGCCGCGTTTGCCATGCATGGCAAACGGGAGCGATTCCACACTTCGATATTCGAAATTCCTTGTTCGATATTCGATATTCAAAATGCAAAACAGGTTAATCCGCCTGTCGCTTACAAGGCGAAGGTTTAAAACCTGGCGAATGGAAAAATGTATCAATACCTAAGACACCTAAGACCTTTCAAAAATGCTTTTGTTATAATATGTTGCTTTGCAATGGTTTTGTGCTGTTATACACCGGCAAATTGTTATGTTCTGCAAGGACCGCATCTTCTGGATTTAATGATAAAAAAATATGGGGGGGCTAAAACACTTTTAGTTTCTCAAAAGCTGATTTTTTACGACAACAGCCAGCAAATGGGGGCAGTTAAAATAAACGAAACATTAAGTTATATTTTTCCGGAAGAGTTCCGCTCCGACATTTTGTCTGAAAATACCCAAAAAATTCATGTTGTATCAAAAGGCCGGGCATTAACAATAATCGACGGAAAAATCGCAGACGATTTTCAATCAGTATTTGACATTTATAAGGATCTTATTCTTTATCGTTCCAGGATATTACTCCAAAAACGGCTTGATATGCTTGGGGTTGACGGATCAATTTCAAGCCTGGGACGTTTTCGCGGTAAAATAGTCTACATAGTGGGCGCTCAGTACCCTGACGAATCAGCGTCTCAGGTGTGGATAGATAAAGATACGTTCAGGCCGATTCGCTGGATAATCAGCAAAAAGGCGCGTCACGGCAGGCAGGATACCACGGAATTCAGGTATGTTGAATGGAAGAGATTCGACAACAACTGGTATCCAATGCGTATCGAGATTTATCAAAACAATACTTTGCTACGCGAAATTGTTGTTGATAATATTGATATAACTCCTTTATTTTCAGAGGATTTTTTCAATATCAAGAAACTACGATCAACCTACACGGAGGCCGGTCAGATCGAACAGAAACAGCATGACCCGGAAGGATTAAGTGAGGTTCAAAAAACTATTGAGGAGTTTAAAAAAATATATAAATAAATTCAGGATTAAGGGGTAAGGATTAGAGGATTAAGGGGTATGAATAATTCAACTGAATGTTGCGAACAATCCTCTTAATCCTCTAATCCTTTAATCCTTACCCCCTTAATACTCCTTTCACTGAGGTCATTATATGAATTATAATACAAAATTTATAATTGTTACAGGTGGAGTTCTTTCTTCCCTTGGCAAAGGGCTGGCTTCCGCATCCATTGGAGCGCTTCTTGAAAGTCGCGGGCTTACCGTTACCATTCAAAAACTCGATCCTTACATCAATGTTGATCCAGGGACCATGAATCCATTCCAGCACGGGGAGGTTTTTGTAACAGATGATGGTTCTGAAACCGACCTGGATCTTGGACATTACGAGAGGTTTACCCACGCAAAACTCGGCAAGAACAACAACTTTACAACCGGCAAAATATACAATTCCGTCATAACCAAGGAACGCAGAGGAGATTATCTGGGGGGCACAGTCCAGGTTATTCCGCATATTACAGATGAAATTAAGAAAAGCATCAAACTCGCCGCTGATGGAGTGGATGTAGTCATTGTGGAGATAGGCGGCACAATCGGCGATATAGAAAGCCTCCCTTTTCTGGAGGCCATCCGGCAATTCAAAACCGATGTGGGCAAAGAAAACATTCTATATATCCATCTAACCCTTGTTCCTTATATTGCTACTGCAGGAGAGCTCAAAACAAAGCCGACCCAGCATAGCGTAAAGGAACTTCGAAGCATAGGCATTCAGCCCGATATACTGCTTTGCCGTACCGACAGATACCTGTCTAAAAGTATAAAGTCCAAGATAGCGCTTTTTTGCAACGTGGATGTTGATGCGGTAATAACCGCCAAAGATGTTCAGTGCATCTACGAAGTTCCTCTGATATTCCGCAAGGAGGGGCTTGACGACAAAATTGTTGAACTGCTCCACATCTGGACAAGAGCGCCCATACTCGATGCCTGGGAAGAGCTTGTCGAAAAGTATAAAAATCCAAAATATTCCGTCAACATAGCTATAGTCGGAAAATATGTAGACCTGACGGAATCATACAAAAGCTTGAACGAAGCCCTGTCTCATGGCGGTATCTCCAATGATTGCAAAGTGAATCTTACATTCGTCGATTCAGAAAAACTTGATGATGACAATTGCGCCGGCACTCTTGGTATTGCCGACGGCATACTGGTTCCCGGCGGGTTCGGATCGCGCGGCATCGAAGGCAAGATCTGTGCGGTTAAGTATGCAAGGGAAAATAAAATTCCGTTTTTTGGTATATGCTTGGGAATGCAGGCAGCAGTTATTGAGTTTGCGCGCAATGTGGCCGGCATGCCGGATGCCCACAGCAGCGAGTTTGACGAAAAAACTCCATATCCTGTTATCTATCTCATGCTTGAGTGGTATGACGACAGAACCAAAACAATGCAAATACGTGATAAAAGCTCAGACAAAGGCGCCTCAATGCGTCTTGGAGCATATCCATGCAAAATCCGGCAAAAAACTTTTGCCTTTAAAGCATACTGCAAGGAGAATATTTCGGAAAGGCATCGCCACAGGTATGAATTCAACAACGCTTATAAAGACAAACTTGAAAAAAGCGGACTTGACATAAGCGGCACATCGCCGAACGGAGAACTGGTTGAAATTGTTGAAATTAAAGACCATCCATGGTTTTTAGGTTGCCAATTCCACCCGGAATTCAAATCACGCCCAATGGACCCTCATCCTTTGTTCAAAGATTTTATCAAGGCTTCTCTTGAGCAGGCACAAACTTAACGAGACCTTATTGCAAAACGCCCCCTTTTGTCTCTGCCAGAGCGCTTTGGCGGATCAGGCTTAAGTATAATTTTGATGAACTCGTAAAAAGTGAAGCTCCCCGCAAGCCGGTCAAAAAAACAGGCATATCCACGACCATCTTTGATTTTTTACGAAACAATCAATCTTCGTGTGTTTCGTGGTTTAATTTTTCTTATCCCGCTCCTGGTTCCAACGCACCCAGTCGTTTATATCTTCGCCGGCAAGAAACGGCATTGGTTTTGTGGCTGTGCCGTCAGGCCGGATAATGATTTGCTGCATGGATTTTACAATATATGTCCATTCTTCCATTGATACAGGATGTGGACCGGCAACCGGATGCGGTCCCAGAACTTTGGTGGGTTTCATGATTTGCTGAGGTTGCGAAGCAGTATCCGGCTTTGGAGCACTGCTGACTCCTACCTCGCCCCAATAAACTTTAACCAGTACAGTGTTGTCTTCCGCAACATTTACCCTGTAAACAGTGCCGCGCACACCGGCAACGGCCGTTTTTGTTGAAACTGCAAAACGTCCCCTTTGCCCGAAAAGTTTTGATACATTTGCCCATGTTTTCCCTAAAACCATGCTTACATTTATATCTCTTTGTTTTGTCTTTTTGTCGAATTCAACAGATACAATCTCAAAGGTTGTAAATTCATCAAAACGTATCAGGCTGTTGTCAAGCAGCTTAAGCTCTATTCTGGAGCCTTTTTTTGTGCTGATTCGATCGCCATGGGCAACGTAATCTCCCAGAGTCAGAGGTTGGGCTTTTATTATCTCTTTTTTAATCACCTCAACCTTTCCTTCAAGCAGGGTAACTTCCGCCATATCACCTTTTATTTCAATTTCAACCGCCTTATTTTCAGCCTGCGCAGAAAAAGGAAACAGAATAACAAAAAGAAAAAACAAAGGCATTGCCCTATTAATAATAAACCTCATAATAATATACTCCGAGTTAATTAAGGATTAAGGGGTAAGAATAAGGGATAAGGATTAAGGGGTATGGGGTAAGGTTGCAGAGAAATTATTAGTCTCAGCCACCTATCTAATCCTTAATCCTTTATCCTTTAATCCTTAATCCTTTATCCTTTAATCCTTAATCCTTTATCCTTTAATCCTTTAATCCTTTAATCCTTAATCCTTACTAAATCTGTGATTTAAGCATGCGAATACTTAAAAGCGCATCTGCGCCTGAAACCGGACCTATCGCGTCAAACTCTCCTGTCGCAAGATCCTTTGCCACCATGATGCCACGGGTGGTGCAAATCATAACAGCATTAAAATACGGAAGATCATTTCTCAAATCCGGAAAAGGGGAAACACTGCCGATAAACCTGGTGGCCAAATCATCAACACCGGTGAGCTTTATAAGAATATCTTCTATCATCATTGCAAATTCTGCGCGGGTTATAGTCTGATACGGTTTATAGGTGTGGTCTGGAAAAGGCTGAAGCCCCTTGATTCCTATTTCAATTACAGCATCAATATCAACTTTTAGCACATGATCATCGATATCGGTCGCCGGCAAAATCTTTACATATGTTCCGGTCTCAAACTGCTTCTCCGGGCTTTTAAATGCGCTGTCGAATTTTTTTGGAACCCTTTTTTTAAAAATCTCATCAACTTTAAGCTCCTCGATAAAAAGGGCGGCAACATCTGCGCGGGTAATCTTTTCGACAAGAGCAATCTTTTTCCCGATTTTTGAACCAGGCATAGCTCTTTCAATTTTCTGAACAAGAGCGTATTCCTTATCAGCCTCTGCAATATATCCATTGTCAAGTTCAAGTACTCTGGAAAACTGGCCGGCAGCTTCACGGAACTTATAAGACATTTTATAGGCCAGACCCATGTGGAAATATGGTTCGGAAACATCTTTAGCAATCAACATGGATTTATCAAACTCCTCTTCAACCAGCTTGAGCCAGTTTTTATCCACATTTTCTTTGCCCATAATATAAAGCCGCATAAATCCCACATTAACCGCTATTTTTTGCTCATCTCCCCGGGCATATTTTCTTGCCTCTTTCATGGTTTTAAGGCCGTTTTTAAAATTATCTCTAAATCCATCAACAAGGCCGAGGCCTACATAAGCCGGTGAAAATTTCGGATTCAATTCTTTTGCTCTGTTGAATTCACGAAATGCCACATCAATTTTGCCTGCCTTCAGCAACTTATTGCCGTTGGCAACATGGTGTTCCGGCGTATCCAGTTCAGCTTTCGGAGCTATAGGCTTTGGCCCACATGCATAAAAGAAAAGCAGGCTGATGGCTGCCAGTATAATAAATATCTTTCTATCAAACATGATTCCTCCTTTGTAAAAAACTTAGTTCGCTTCGCTCATAATTGGTCAAGTGGTCGAGTGGTTGATTAGTCGAGTAGTTCAAGAACCCTTACAACTCGATCCGCCAAAGTCCGCCAGAGTGCTTTGGCGGAGCGGAACTAAAGTCACAGGAATTCCCACGCCAAGGCATGGTAGAAATTCCGAGACGTCTTTTAAGCTGTTGAGCTTACCAGCTATCAGCTCGCCCGAAGGGCGCTAATCTACCACAATCATCACACGGCATTTTTTCAAGAATGAAAGATGCTCTGAAGCGCTTCGAAGTCTGGAAGCATCTGCATTGCTTATAACTATATCGGAAGAGCCAGGGCCTTCAGTTCTAAGCCCTTTAACGGTTAAAGGGCTGTTTGTAACCCTGGGATTGCTTTGAGCGGCAGTAAGATCCTTTGCATATCCGCTCATTCCCTGTTGCACAGCAAACTCACGGCTTACATATGCCGATCCGTAAACTTCCTCGCCTTTTTCGTTAAAAACTTTCGGCGCCATTGCAGGTCTTGCATTAATGCCTCTTGCATCGATTACCATGCCGGTGAAAACCTCTGATGCAGGTTTTGGCTCTGGAGCTGAAGGCTCAACGATGGGGGGCAATGGTTCTTTGTGAACGGGCGGCACAGGCCTGATAGATTCAACCTGCTTGATTTCCTTTGGAAGAATCAGTTGAGCAAAACCTCCCATCAGACTCATTTGCATGGTAACCTCAACCGTTGCGTCCGACATATATTCCTGGTGGACTACCTGAGCCCCTTTAACCATTCCCTCGACCTGGGACATAATGATGTCGCTTGTAATCGCAAAGTCTTTGACAGTGGTTGTTGAACTGATTCTCACCCCCTTTGTGGTTTCAAGAAGGTTGCGCATAGCATCTAATTTTGCAGCCCTTAAAGCCATGGGACGTGCTTGAGGTTTGCCGTAATATTTTTCTGGCGGAACTCCGATCCCTTTTGCCTGAACAACCCCTTTTGTCCAGTTGACACTGCCATTTCCAATCTGTTCGACTAAATCCTGCCATTGTTCACAATAAACGGAAGCGGGTAAAACAAGCAGCCCGACAAACGCTATTGCTAAGATTGCATACTTTTTCATATTACCTCCTTGTTTAACCTAAATTAGTTGAGTCGTTGAGTCGTCGAGTGGTCGAGTTGTTGAATAGGAAAACCATTAACCACTCGACCAATTTCCCACTCGACCACTCGACCAATTCCCTAATCTGAGCCATACTTTTTCATATAATACTTTGCTGCTTTATTGCCTGGATTTATGTTAAGAGTCTTTCGCCAGTATTTTAAGGCGTCCTTTCTTTTTCCTGATGTAAAAGCATTCCATGCAGAATCATTATAAACCTTGGCAAGGTTAAGAATAGCATCCCTGTCCTTGCTGTTTATCTTCAGGGTTTTTTCCCATTGCTTTATGGCGGCCTCTTTTTTACCTGTATTATAGTAAATCCATCCGATTTCATTAAGCGCTTTTGTATATGAAGGTTTGATTTCGAGCGCTCTGTTGTATTCAAGCAATGCATTTGCAATCATATCCACATTATGAAAGGCTTTTGCCAGCCTGAAATGGGTGTCTGCCTCTCCGGAATCGGCATTACTCGCCTTTTTAAGATATTCGATCGCCATAACCGGATTACGCCTGAAATTGTAGATAGTCCCAAGAAAATAGTAGCCATCCGCATTGTTTTGATCAATTTGAATTATTTTATTAAACCTCTCAAAGGCCTGGTTCATCTCCCCTTTACGCAGGTGAAGAATACCAAGCCACAAGAATGCAAAAGTATTTTGCCTGTCTATCTTTGCAACAGTTAAAAATTCTCTGAAAGCTTTGTCAAACTTGCCTTTTTTCCCATACAGGATGCCAAGCTGGTTATGTGCATATTCATTTTTAGGCTCAAGTTTTATTGCTTCTTCAAACCTGTTTATAGCCTTGTCCAAATTCCCCTTATAATGATAGTCAGCCCCCTGAAATATCAGATCATTTACATCCGCCGCTGCAACAACAACTGTCCAACAAAAAAACAGCCACACAGCAAAGAAGACATGTTTCCCTCTGATTCCTGAATTGGGCAGGCACGTAGGCCAGCCCCTACCCCTGATCCCTGACCTCTGACCTCTGACCTCTGACTTCTGACTTCTGACCTCTGACTTCTGACTTCTGACTTCTGACTTCTGGCTTCTGATTTTCACACAAGCCCCCTTGCTACTGCATCCACAATCTTTTCTCTGAAAGCAGGCTGCTTTAACATTGCTTCATCATCAGAATTGGATATAAAGCCTGTTTCAAGAAGTATTGCAGGCATTTTAGCACGACGCAGAACATAGAAATTTGCTGAATGAACTCCCCTGCTTTTCAGCGGCAGTCTTTTTTTAAAACGTGCCTGAAAAGCTTTTGCAAACTCTCCGCTTTCACTCCAGTTAAGGTTCTGTTCAAACTTAAACAAAATCTCTTCAATATCTATATAGCCCTGCTTTTTCTTGTAAGGCTCATCATACTTAAGCACCGAATTTTCCAGGGCCGCCACCTTTGCAGCCTCCGCGCTTGAAGCCTTTTCCGAACAGAAATATGTTTCTGACCCGCTTGGCTGTCTGTTTTTGTTTGCATTGATATGTATACTGATAAACAGATCTGCCTGAAATTGATTTGCAGTAACGGTTCTTGCGCTAAGGGGAATATAATAGTCTCCTGTCCTGGTCAGAAAGGATTTGATTTTCCCTTCCCTTGTCAGTCTTTCATGCAACTTTATCGCAAGATCCAGCGTTACCTCTTTTTCTTTCAACCCGCTTTGTCCGACAGCGCCCGGATCGAATCCACCGTGACCGGCATCAATAACAACCCGTTTTACTTTGTAACCCAGCCCTGTTTCAGCACGCAGTTTTTTAAGTATCTCCCGCTCTTCATGCATTGCCTCCTTTTCAAGAGGTGTAAGCGGTTTTTTCTTTTTTGCAGGCCGGGCTATAGGTTTTTGAGTTGTGATTTCGATCATCATGCGGGAATAGGTATCAGATGGATTCAAACGGACGGCCTGTCTGAATGCAGCCACAGCTTTTGCTTTTTGGTCAAGTCCAAGATAAGCCCGTCCAAGAAGACCAAATGCCCAGTCGCTTTTCGGATCTATGCGTACAGCCTCTTGAAGAGCCTTAATTGCTTTGGGAAAATCTTTCTTCTGGATTAGATTCTGCCCTTCAAGCGCCAAATCAAATGCGCTCTTTGACCACCCCAAAACCGGGCACGTCAGCAAGCCGTATGAAACAAAGGCGCTTTGACTTAAAAGCTTTATAAACAGTCTTCTATTCATTTGATCCACAGATTACGCAGATTTCACAGATTTTTCTGCCTGTGCGTGTCCGCACGCAGACAGGTGTGAGTTATTGAATTAAATTTTCCTTCTCTTGCGTAATAGAAAATGCATCCATGTCAGGCGCTTCGAGCCATGGCTTTATGTTTATATTTTCGCCCCATATTACTGTATTGTCAGGCGGGACCTTGCCCCAAAAATTATGACGGGCATCAATATAAATGGTTGAAAAAGATTGAATTGCCACGGCATTTTCCACAAAGTTATTATAATGAATTTTTGGTTTTGCCATTCCCACACATTCTATTCCGCCAGTCCCTAAGTTTTTTGCAATCGTATTATACAATATTCTCGGTCCGGCATCATTTCCACACCGGATACCGCTTTGAGAATTATTTACAATATGGCAGTATGCAATTTCAGGCATTCCATACCTAACATCTATAGCTGTTGTGGCATATTCAAATTTGCAGTATTTAAAAAAGCTGCTGACCTTGGTTGGTTCTGAAAAATATACAGCGTGTGTATAATCTCCAGGCGAAGGGGAAGAACCGGAAGATGTAAATATAATCGGGTTATCTTTTGTTCCCATGGCAGCCACGCCGCCGTCTTTTGTTATAATCGAAAACTGCTTGTCAAACAAAAGCATAACCCCGGGCTGAATATAAAGTGTTGCACCGTTATCCAGTATCAGGTCATTTGTTATTCTGTAAGGGCTGTCAGAGAATGCAAGAATAGAATCCGTATCAATCCGTCCGCCAAGATTTTCCGTTATAACCGGAATGGCAATCGATTTTCCATCAGGATACGGGCTATCGAGAATTGTTTTGATGTTTATCCGCCCGGTTGTATTGGACAGAAGGTCATGCCAATCAGCTTTACCCCACCAGTTATCATCGGCATCAGCGGCTTTGCCATGAAATGCCCCCTTCATATCGGACGGGACATTATCATAAATATTATTTTCTGAAATCACTGCCTGGCTGTTTTTAACAACAATGCCACAGCCTTTGTTGTTAATTATTAAATTCCCTTTTACTGAAACCGCTCCTGCATCCTGAATCAACAGACCTGCATTATTGTTTTTTACGCGGTTGTTTGTGATGGAAACTCTTGCTCCATCTATAATCTCAATGCCCGTAGAGCTGTTGTCGTGAATTATGCATTTTTCTATTTGTGGATTTGAAAAACCTCCGATAATTTTAATGCCGATATCATTTTTCACAAATTCGCAGTTTCTGATCTCCGGCGATGATGACTTAATTTCAACCCCTATTGCTGCATCTTTAATCCGGCAAAATGCGAGCAGATTCTTATCACCCTTAACACTGTCAAATGTAATCCCCTCCCAAACACTTTCCCCTACATTCTCCCCAACATTCTCATTAGCCGATAAAAAGGTAATTACCCGGGTTTTGCTGCCACTTGCAATTAGACCGCCTTTAATAACCAAACCGCCTCCACTGGATTTAATTATTGTGCCCGGCTCAATTAAAAGAGAACATCTTTCCGAAACAATTACTGTATCTTCAATAATATATGGGCTTGCTCCAGCGTACCATATTGTATTCTTTTCTAAATTGCCTTTTACATAAGTAGGGCCTAGAGGCACCGCCGTTCCGGTAACAGCCTCCTCCTTGTTGCTTTCATTTCCAGCCAGGTCAATGGCAGAAATTTTATAATAACCGGCTTTTAAATTTATTGCATTTTTATTCTCAAACCCGGCAAACTCGGTCTGTCCTATCTTCTTGAAACCGCTGAGTGGAGTATCGCTTCTGTAAACTATATACCCTGAAAGATCATCCTCTGTGTTTTTATTCCAACTTAACAAAACAGTATTGTCACGACCTGCGGCGATCAGGTTTTTTGGGGCATTTGGCGGAGTTGTATCAAGGGTTACGGTCCGGGTTGCATCAACCCAGCTTGTTGTATTGCCCGCATCATCAGACAAATACCCTGTAACAACAACATCCTTTATATTGTCTCCCGGCACCACCCTGTAAGATCCTGCATATCCGCCGGGTTCAACCTCCGCCATGTCAATACCTTTTTTGAAACCACCCATATCAAACCACGCCTGCATTCCTGAATCCCCTTTTAATGCCACCTTAATTATATCGCCGGCTTTCCTGGGTTCTCCTTTTGAATCCTGTGCCAACATTTCAATGCGCGGCTTTTTAAGCGCTTCGGCATATTTTATCGCAGGGATTGTTTTGACCATATCTCTGAAAAGATCGTCGCATGCTCTAAGCAGTTGTATATCTCTTATATTCATGGCAGCAGCAATAATTGAAGCAACAATGCCGACAGGGGTGGCAGAAATGCCTCCCTCATGTATGCGTGCCACATGCTTGCCTGACCACAGAAAATGCCCCTGGGTATCGTACATCTTTATTTCAGCGCCGACAGAGACCTGTGAATAAACGCCTGCAAAGAGCTTGTCAAAATTTGATATGGTTCCAAAAATAACCGCATCTACGTTGAGGATCTCCTTGAATTTTTCAGGCGGTGTTTTGTACACGTCAACAGGGTCGGCAAGTCCTGCCTTTCTGAGCAGATGATCAACACGGAAGAGTTCCGTGTCTTTATATGGCAGAGAGCTGAGATGGTTATAAAAACCTCTGCGCACAATTTCAGCTCCTTTTTTGCTTTTTGATTCATCAATAAATGGAAGAACAGCAACAGTCCGCGGCATATGTTTTTCCATGTATGGATCAACCTTATAAGTTCCCTTGAAGGCTATTTTAATATCGGAAATAATCGCGGTTTTTTTACCTGCAGCTACGCATCCGATAAGATAAAGGCTTACAAATATGATTATCAGCAACAAAGATCTTGTTGTTATGCGATGTTTTCTTTTCATAATATTAACAGCCTTACATAAAAAGCATTTTTACGCTTTTATCATAATCTGTTTATTATAACCTAAATTGAGCGATTTTTGGCTCGATCTGCACTGATCTCTTGCGCATCAAGGATTCGCGAAAATCCTCGACATATCCACGGGTATGCCTGCGGTTTTCGCAAACCCTTATGCATCAAGATCTCAGCACA
>JAUWQO010000071.1 GCA_030610995.1 Desulfobacterales bacterium | reverse complement strand
CAATCGGCTATTAGAAGTCCCTGTCTCGGTGTACAAAAATCTTCAGGATAATTGGTGGCAATTCAAATATACCTAATTGATTTATCAGTACATTTTGCGATTATATTCAAAAAATATTTTTTCAAAGAGCGAAATGTAAGCTCAAGGGGGGAATTTGAAGGATTTTCTCCTTAAGTCAACGGCATTGTCCTTATACATATATTACCTTTGATGTAATAGTTCAGCCACGAATGAACATGAATTTACACAAATAACGTTCAAAATTTTTCAACCTGTGCGGCTCAGGTAATTCCTGAGCCCTTCCGAATGATCTAATCCTCATCGGCTGGTTCTCGTAGGGGCGGGTTTACCCCGCCCGAATCGATTTGACGGGCGGCATAAAGCCGCCCCTACAACGTCTCCTTCATAACCATCAACTCATTGACAACACACGGTAAATTCTAATCGCACAGGTTGAAATCTTTTCTTTATTGGAGTCCATTTGTGTCAATTCGTGGCTGAACTGTTACCCTTTGATGAACTCGCAAAAAATCAAAACCAGACGGCAAAGTAAAAAGCTTCAAATTCAAGGCGCGCAAATCATGAGGAATGAGGCGTACTTATAGTACGTCGTAGTGACGAGAGATGCAGCGCAACACAGAAGTTGGACTTTTTACGAAGCCGTCACTTTTCAATTCCATCTCTTGCTTCCACACCCTTCTGATAGTAGTGTTTGATCTCCTTCATCTCTGTTACAAGATCAGCCGCTTCAATGATCCGCGGGTCTGCCGCCCTGCCGGTAATCACCAGTTCGACCTCTTCCGGCCTTGCCCGGATAAAATCCAGCAGATTATCCACAGAAAAGAGATTGTAATAAGTGGCAATGTTGGCCTCATCAAGGATAATCATCTGATACTTGCCGGAACACATGATCTCTTTGACCTCTTTGAGCCCTTCCTGCGCAAGTTGAATATCTTCCTTCTCCGGGTCTTTGTAAATAAAGCAGTCCCTGCCGTATTGTTTTATTGTAATAAACTCTGACAGCTTTGCCAGGCTATTGAGCTCACTGTACTTCATCCCCTTGACAAACTGGGCAATATATACTTTCAAGCCTGCGCCGGCAGCGCGCAGGGCAAGTCCGAAAGCAGCAGTTGTTTTGCCTTTACCATTGCCTGTGTAAACCTGAATGTATCCCTTCATTGTTTCACCCCGAGTCATTTTTTCTTTGGCAGAAAAAATACGAATAAGTACCTGAACTTCTGTTTACATTAAGGTGTTCTGCGTTCAATTTGTGTATGGGGAGGAAAGAAGCCCTTTCTTCCCCATACATACTCTATTTTAACCTTCTGCGGTTCAAAAAGTCACTTTTAAACCACCATAAACTGAGGAAGCCGGTGTTCCATAACCATACGCCTCATTATACTTCTCACCAAAAAGATTTTCGATGCGAGCAAATATCTGGAGGTACTTAGAAATATCGAAAGATCCCGATAAATTTACTAAAATATAATCATCCAAAACCACATCCTTTGTGGTAAAGGTCATTGAATCCCAATAACTATCATCCCGCTCACCCACATAGAGGACATCAAAATTGGCTGTACCACGTTTCAAGAAACGATAACATGTATTAAAGCCAACCTTGTTCAGGGGACGCCGGAGCAAACGTTTACCATCATTATCTTCAGTATCCGTATATGTATAATTCAGCTTCAGAGAGAGATCATCAAAAGGTGTTATCTTAATAAAGGATTCTACACCTTTGGTCTTGGCCTCGTCGACATTATTATAGCCATCATCCCAAACGATAAGATCGTCAAACTCATTGTAAAAATAGGTAATTCCGATGTTTATCCAATTATTGAAAAGGGATTGTTCTACTCCTATATCCCAACCCTTGCTTTTTTCTGGATCAAGGTCAGGATTTCCACCAGAACCGCCCGAGGGATTAACGTAGTATAGTTCATTGAGACTGGGAGCTCGGAAACCGGTTCCATAAGATCCTTTAAATTTAGTGCCCAAATCTTTCAATAAAAAAGCTTGAGTAATTCGGAATGTGGCCTTACTACCAGCTTCCTCGTGGTCGTCATAGCGCATACCAATGGTGGTAAAGGAAAAACCACCCAATTTTACCTGGTCATGCACAAAAAAACTGTTTGTATAAGCCGACTCATCCAAGTCTTCGTGGTCATCCATCTCCTCCTTCTCGTATTCCAGCCCCAATGTCAGTGTATTGGTTTCATGCAGATAAAAGTTGTTCTGCCAGGATATTTCGTGTTTTTTACCATCATAGCCATAATCATGAATACCGGTCCATAGTGCAGGATCATCATGGTAGTCACGGCTATAGTTGTTATAACCATATGTAAGTATATGTTCCCAAAGGTCATCAAGAAGAGTCGTATGTGCCTGAAATCGATAGAAGGCGTTTTGCTCTTCAATATGATAATCTTCCACATCTTCAGAAGAATAATCCAGATGAGTACGACCTTTGTAAAAACGGGTAGTGAAATTCAGATCCGTATCTTCGGAAAGATTGAAACCAATGCGAATCGACCCAGCAGTGTTTTCCCATTTGTCATCTTCCTCGCCATCATCGAAAGCAGAAAATCCATCACTGCTGTTATGGGAAAGTGACAGTGAAGCATTGAATCGTTCACTGCCCATACTTGCTCCGGCAAACTCTTTCCATGTTTTGTAAGAACCCCCTTCGCTTCCCATATAGAATTTGGGCTTGTCTTCCCCTTTTTTGGTAATAATATTAATTACTCCTCCCATGGCATCAGCGCCGTAGAGGGGGCTTTGAGGACCACGGAGAATCTCGATCCGCTCAATATTGTCTACGGTAAGATTGGCAAAATTAAAACCTCGATTCACACCTGTGGGATCATTCACCTTTATCCCATCAATGAGCACCAACGTATGGTAAGAGTTGGCCCCTCGTAAGAAAACTGAAGTCATCTGACCTGGCCCACCACTGGAGACTACATCCAGCCCAGGTGTTCCCTTGAGAACTTCTTTAACCGTAGTATAGCCTTTGGCCTCTATATCCTTTGCCGTGATTACGGTAGTTGAGCTTCCTACTTCCTCGGTAGGGGTTGGAATTTTTGTTGCCGTAACCACCATCTCTTCCATTGTTACAACATCCCTCTCTTCCTGCGCAAAAATCGGTACAGGTAAGGCAAAAAACATAAATACTAATAATACTGCTACATAACTTAACAACTTTTTCATTTTTCGATCCTCCTTATGAGTTTGATATTTGATCTATTTAACTTCTCTCCTCGCTATCACACTCATAAGAACGGAATTTTTTTCGTGCCTTTTTTCATAATAACCTCCTTTCCCCTCGGTCGGATATGTTGTTTTATCCGTCAGATAAGTCTCCTGGCTCGCGGCAACGTCTATCCACCACGCCTTCCCAGCTCCCTTCACTCAAAGAGCCAGTGGCATCTTGTGGGGTTCATTCCGCCTACAGTTGCGGGGCAGCGCCGGCATCTGACCGGCTTCCTTGATCTGACAGATTGCAAAAAAAATCCCCGAACCGATATTAAATCGATCCGGGGATGTCCCTTTTTTATCCTCTGATCTTCCGGCATACCTCGGTCCACGAAAGCTATGCCTCTATATGAGACCTTTGAAAAACCCCAGCATTGTCATTGCGAGCGAAGCGAAACAATCTCAAAACATGTTGATAATCCAAAAGATTGCCACGTCGCTTTGCTCCTCGCAATGACCAAAATTGAGCAAAAATGGGGGTTGTGCAAAGCTCTCTATATAGCTTTTAAAAAAAGCCCTTAATTGAACGCTTTTATAAAAGTCTGTCCGTTTGCTTAGGCAGGTCTTCTGACTCTCCCGCCTCTTTAGCGGCCTTCCCATTCCTGTCTTGAGGAACAGTGGCGTGTGTTGCTAAAAAGGTTGCCTCTTTAATAAAAAAAGGCGGGATTACAGCGGCGGGCCCGTCCCTGATTCACACAGGGTTCCCTATTAAGCTCAATATGAGCACCTAAACCATATTTTGTTTTTTTAAACTATTTATATTATGGAATCAAGAGATTTTTTGTAATACTTTAGCCATTTGAAAAAAACCAGACAGGATAACAGGATAAACAAGATTTTGTTTCAAGTGAACAAACAAGGTTAAGTCTCACTCTAACTATCCAGTAAATCATAAAAAATCATATCCTGAGAAATGAAATACAAAGAATTGACCGAGAAAATCATTGGTTGTGCATACAGAGTTCACAACCGAATGGGTTATGGTTTTAAGTTTAACTATTAATTTCGGTAAACGGAAAGCCCGCCAACCTCGCCCGTCCGCCTCACTCCGCTTGGCTGGAGGGCGGGCCTGAGCTCGCAACCCGCCTGCCATGCATTAAATAGGTCCTATCCATTTTGTTAATTAGTGGCTGAACGAAAACCCATAAATTTTAAAAGAAGTTGATGAGGATTTACAGGATGAGTTTTGATGTTTTAATCCTGAATATCGTGTTAATCCTGTCAAAGAAGTCTTTTTTGAAAGACCTAAATTGCTACGAATTTTTATGTTCGGATTATTCCTTGCCGGCAACACCGGCTTGTTCAAAAGTAAGCATGTCTGTAAACATGCGCACAGCGCCTTCAATTATACACATAGCGAGCGCACCGCCGGTACCTTCTCCAAGGCGCAGGCCAAGATCGAGAATCGGTTCAAGCCCAAGATGCTCCAACATTAACCTGTGGCCAAGCTCTTCGGAGCAATGCCCGGCGAACAGGTAATCTACAACCGCGGGACAAAGTGCATGGGCGACAAGCGCGCCGGCAGTTGAAATAAACCCGTCGATTACTACTGGTCGTTTATGATATGCACCAGCCAGGACGCACCCGGCAATGCCGCCAATCTCGAAACCGCCAAGTTTGGAAAGAACATCAAGGCCGTCTTCCATGTTTGGCTGGTTTATCTCGATTCCTTTGCGGATCGCTTCCTGCTTTCTGAAAAGACCTTCATCATCCACACCTGTCCCGCGGCCAACCATCTCTTCTACGAGACTACCTGTAAGGACTGTCCCGATGGCAGCAGAGGGGGTAGTATTTCCTATCCCCATATCACCTGTGCCAAGAATCTGTATCCCTTTATTGAAAAGACCGGCAGCAAGTTGAAATCCCGTTAATATTGATTTTTCCGCCTCTTCACGGGTCATGGCAGGTCCCTGGGAAAGATTGGCCGTGCCTTTTGCCACCTTTTGTATAAAAAAACGATCTCCTCCTTTTAGTGCGGCAGGGTCAATCTCGGAAATAATGCCCATATCAACCACAAAAACATCTGCATTAATCTGCCTTGCAAGAACATTGATGCCTGCGCCGCCGTTTAAAAAAGTTTTTATCATTTCACCTGTAACCTCCTGGGGGAAAGCGCTCACCCCTTCCTTCACAACGCCATGGTCTCCGGCCATAACCAAAAATGCTTTGCGCTCTATCAAAGGTTCAAGAGTTTTTTGGATCCCGCATAAACGTTCCGATATGTCATGCAGCCTTCCAAGCGCCCTGTAAGGCATCACCAGTTGAGCCGTTCTCTCACGCGCCTTTTTGATCCATTTTTCATCAACAGGTATAATTTGTTTTACAATCTCAACCAATCCGATATCTTCTGAAACCATTTTCTCCCAACCTCCCTAACTGTCCCAACTTTTCCACATCAAGTAAAGATCAAGATACTGCTTGTTGCTGGAAATCAGGCAATTTTTGTTTTGCCTGGTAGTAATATCCTGCTATATTATCGGCATGATCCCCTATTCTCTCTAAATTTCTCAGGGTTTCCACATATACATAGTTATGAATTGGGTCTTGTGTTTCTTGTTTTGTTTCTTTCAGGTATTGTTCCCTTGTCTGTTTTTCCTTGTAGTCAAGTTCATTTTCCAGCTTGAATGTCATTTCACAATTGCTTTTGTTAGGCTTTTTCAGCGTTTTTACAGCATGCATGAATGTCTTCCTTGTTAGCGCAAATACTTCTCTCAGTCTCTGTTCCTGTTCCTCTGTAAATTTGATTTTTTGCTTTGCAAATCCAGCAATATTTACACACTGATCCGCTACCCTTTCTATATCAACTGTTGTATCGAGCAGGTTTTCTTTAATTTTTTCAGCTTTAATATCAAGTTGTTGTCTCTTTATATTTTGAAGGTAATCAAGGCACCTTATTGTCAACTCGTCCACTATTTCTTCCTGCTTGAATACTTGATCCGCACTCTCATCTTTTTGTTCAAAGAATGCTTTTGTGGAATGATCTATCATGCCCATTGTTATGTCTGCCAATGTGTTTACCTTATTTTTAACGTGTTCTATCGCAAAATATGGCAATTTAAGCAGTCTGTTTTCAAATATCATTGTTTCGGGTTTCTGTGTCTTTGTATCCTCCGGGATTATTATTGTGACGAGTTTTTTGAACGGTTTCAATATTATTAGTATTATAAGCGATCCTGTGACATTGAATATTGTATGCGCATTTGCTATTTGCCTTGCCAGACTTGTCGAAGTCTGCAAAACCACGTCAGTAAACTGGGAAATAAACGGATAAAAAATCATTATACTGATTATATTTATCATTACCTGTGACAATGCAGTCCTCTTTGTTGCAGGTGATGTTGAAATTGCTGCTATGAGTTCTAGAGCGCATGTCCCAAGATTAGCTCCAAATATTAAGGCTATTGCTGATTTCAGGTTGATTGCGCCGTCAATTCCCATTGCTATTATCAGGCATGTCGTTGCAGAGCTGGATTGTATAATTGCTGTAAATATTGCTCCCCATATTATTCCAAGTATCGGTATTTCCCCGAATGTTTTTAAAGTATTAACGAATTCAGGCATGTCCTTTAGCGGTTTTACTCCTTCAATCATTAAGTGCATTGCCAAAAATATTAACCCAAAGCTGAAAACCACTTCGCCTGTTCTCTTTAGCGTTATATTTTTTGTAAAATAGCGCAGAAAAAATCCCACAGCCATTATCGGAAGAAATAAATTTCCGACCTTAACAGCTACTATTTGCGCTGTTATAGTTGTTCCGATCTCGCTTCCTAATATTACATACAAAGCGTTGTCGAATCTTAATATCCCGCTGTTTACAAGGCCCAGCAGAGTTATTACTGTAATGCTTGAAGATTGAACAGTAAATGTTGTCAGGGTTCCAGCTATCATCCCTTTTACAGGATTATCCGTTAATTTGTTTATCATTCTGTAAAGCATAGAACTTGCGCTCTTCTTAAGCGAATTGCTGAGCTGCTTTATTGCATATAAAAACAGCGCAAGCCCTCCAAATATCGAGAACACTATGTTGAGCAATCCTAATTCCGTCATTTATTCAACCACCCAGACCGTACAATTACGTGCATAGTTAACGATCTTGCTGGAGACACTGCCGAAGAGAAACTCCTCGCTTCGTGAAAGCCCTTGTCTTCCAACGACTACGGTGCTGTATTCTGTCTCATCTCTTTCTTCCAGAATGCATTTTGCCATAGAAGGACAGTAACGCATTGTAGAGCGAACCGAAACTACGCTCGGATCAAAACCCTTCTGTATCAATATCTGGCTGTAGTCTTGCAACATTTTATCAACTTTCTTTTTATACTGGCCAAGCCATTTTTCTCTCTCTTCCAAAGTAGGAAAGTAATCTTCTTCCGGTTCATTAATTACATGCAGAATAGTAACCCTGAAGCCCTCTGCGCCTTCCAGAAGTTGAGCCACATATAAAACCGCACGACGGGCATTCTCTGACTCATCAACTGCAATAAGAATATTCTTATTAAAAGTATGCTCTTTATTCATGCTCTTTTCCTCCTTCAGACCTCGTTATTACTCTGGCAATTAAATACCCCAAAGCCGTCATTCCAGCCCCGCATCAAGTGCGGGATAAATTCCAGCCGGGCACGTAGTGACACGAAGTGACACGTAGTGAAGCGAAAGCGCTAACCATCAGCGCTAACCGTTAGCGCTATCCAGGAAAATACGCTGGATGCCGGATCAAGTCCGGCATGACAAAGTCCGGGTATTATTTTGCCGGGTTAATAAGTAGTTAAATCGTTGAACAGGACACTAATGTGTTTTTTATTGTGTCTGTATGAACTCTTCTAAATCTTCCAGCAACTGACTGGTGTTATCATAAAACCAGTTGGCGCCTCGCGAAAAATGCAGGAGCACCCTGTTAAGGGTTTCAGGTATATAGGGATAAACCTTTTTTAAATTTGCCACACGATTGTGAAAAACAATATTAACATCATCATCTGTCAGCGAACTTAAAGCAGGATGGTTTTGATTCGTAAGGTCAGTCATCATTAGGTCGCCCATTCCCGTCAAAAATATTAAAACATTACCCAACCCAAAGAGATCATAAGCATATATATTCTCTCTCTGCTTGTAATTATAGTCAAAATCTATCCAGCGGAAATCTCCGCTGTCCCTGTCAATGAAAATATGATCTCTACGAATATCGCCGTGTTTCTCACCATTTTCGTGTAGAAATCTAATAGCCTTAATACACTCAATATAATTATTTAAGATGTCGGGAAACCGCTCATAAAAATAGGTCTTATGATCAAAATTTAAATTTTGCACATAATCATGGATAGTTTTTCCATTAATTATGTCTAATACTCTAACAATATTTCCCTTTTCATCCTCTACTGCATATCCATGCATGAAATTTTTATGACCCGCCACCAGCTTTAAAATGCGCGCCTCTTTTCTGGGACTTCTAAAGCACTCGAACGCAATACCTGCTATAGTAGACATAAACTTTTCATGAAAAACAAGTTTTATGATCTTCCTGCTTCCATCGGTTAAATCAATTGATCGTTTAACCCAAAATTTTTCCTGATCATCAATCCCGAAACGTCCTTCCTTTGCATTATGCTGGATCAGGAAGGGTTTTTCATTAAGAACGACCACACTTCCATATTCGACACGGAAAAAATCTGAGGTATCTATATAAATTTTAAACCGATAACTTCCCGGGCGAGGAGAAGCCCAGCGCGCAACCATTTGATGAAGAGTCTCTTGAGATATAGATTTTGCCATAACTACCTCTGTCTTATTAAAATTGGGGGAGAGGAGAGATTAAGGGCTTAACGTACTTAACTTATCAACTTATTTGCCAGTTAGTGAATATTTCTTAGCCTTTGATAGCTTCTCGCCTCGAATTACCGATTTACCGATGGCCTGTACCCGATATATTCAGTAAACGGGAAAGAGATGTCATTGTGACACCCTGTTTTCTCACCGCCCAGTAGCACAACAGACATCCTCCTGGCATAAAATAGACTTGTAGCGGTTCTGGAATAGGTGACCGTATCTTATAATGCAGAGTTCCCGGAGCCTGCCCGCCATCGCGAGCTCAGGCGAGGCGGGCGGGCATCGATTCGTGATTTTCTCGGCATGCAATTTGAATAACATATCCCCAGGCAAGAATTAAGTTTAATAGTTGAGTGTGTCCCCTATATTCCTCCCCAGGATTGGCCCACCCAATTTGGATCTCGGTTTTTTTTCGCCCTGCAGTTAAACGAGATTAGAGTTGACGAACTCCCAATTGATAAGATTGTTAATGAAGGCATCAAGATAGTTGCCTCGCCCGTTTTGGTAGTCAAGGTAATACGCATGCTCCCAGACGTCCACCGTCAATAAGGGCTTCACGCCATAAGCTATGGGTGTATCAGCATTTGAGGTTTTCATAATCTCCAGCTTGTTATTATTCAGTACCAGCCATGCCCAGCCGCTGCCGAACTGAGTAAGACCGGCATTCTTCAACTGTTCAATGAAGTTGTCATAGCCTTCGAAATCGGCATCGATCTTCTCTGCGATGTCACCTGTGGGTAATCCCCCGCCATTAGGCTTCATTGATTGCCAGTAAAATGTATGGTTCCAAACCTGAGCCGCGTTGTTGAAGATTCCGGCTTTGTCAGCATCATTTACTGTCTTTTTGATGATATCCTCTAGCGTCTCACTGGTCAGATCAGTTCCCTCGATCAGCTTTTTCAGGTTGGTAACATAAGCGTTATGGTGTTTTCCATGATGAAAAGCCAATGTCTTCGAGCTGATATGTGGTGCCAAAGCATCTTTTTCGTAAGGAAGGTCGGGTAGGGTAATAGTCATATTTTTCTCCTTTTTTGCGAACTTTGGTTTCTTCGCGCCGAACGGAAAAGTCACCTGCATGTGTGGAGCGCAACGGAACACCTGTCAAGTATGCGATTGTTATGAGGCTTTTTGCTGCTTAATCGCGAAAGAAACAACGCGACGGTTGGAAACTCTTTGCCTCCTTCGAGCATCTTGAACTATATTCTTTACCTCGTAGTTGAATTTCTTTGCATTTGCTTCACGGACTTTTTGAACTTCTTGAACTATAGGATCTTTCCACATTTTAGTCTTCTCCCATTAACTCTTCAGGTGTGCAAATAATCGGACATTCATATCCTTTTGATTTCCAAACTGATTTGATTTCGATTGAGATTTCAGCGTTTGCCAGGTAATATCCAACTATTTCCCGAAATTGCAATCTCGTACATTTTTTGAAGAGTAGCAAATGGTAAAAATAATTCTAAGGGATGATCAGGTAAAGAAATAGAACCAAATTTTTGATAATATCTTTTTACAGCTTTATTTTTTGCATCCACAAAAAAGCCTATTACTCCTGCGTGTTCTGAAATAGAGATAACTCGCATGATAGCATTAATAAGCATATGCCTGCCCAATCCTTGATTCTGCTTGCCCTTTGCCGTTGCTAATCTGGCAACTTTTACAGCAGGAATTTTTCCCTTGTACTTCTTAGCATATTTTTTGGGAAGCTTTTCAGATGATAACTCAAATAAGGATAAAGTATAAAATCCCAATACTTCTTCAGGAATATTTTTATCTACTGCTACAAAAGTTCGGGATAGTCCCTTTTTAAGATTTTGTCTTGCCAGATTCTTTAAGAAATAATTTAATTCCTCAATTCCACAGTCAAAATTATCACGGTTGTGAGTGCGGTTCAGCTCAATAAAGTTAATCATCAAGGAATTCCCGCTTATATCTTATGGCCGCTTTAACTAACTCTTCGTTTGGCTGAGGAGGATTTTCAATTGCTTCAAAAAAAATCTCAGCATCCTTTTGAGTGAGATTTAACACTCGCTCTTGTTCAAGTATTGACTGAGCTTTTTCAAGAGCAGACTGAATTATGAATTGATTCAATGTTGCCCCTAAAAACTCAGAAGCCTGCACAAGTTTATCATGTACATGATATGGCATTCTGGTTTGAAATCTTTTCTCTGTAACTGGCACCTTACCCCCTATTATTTAAGATTTGATTCAAGATGCCATATCCGTGCCAAAATGGCAAGCAAAAAATGTCATATTGATACAGGACTGGAAATATTTTTTATGCCTGGTTGGACAACATTAGAGATCAAGTACAAGACGCAAGCCTTCATCTATTAATCGAACAAAGCGATTAGGCAGTACACCTACGCACTCGTCAAGGTATGACTTGTCGATGGTAACGACTTGTGAGACATTGGCAACAGAGTCATTTGGCAGGTCAGTATAGTCTGATGGAAGGAGAATGTTACCAGGAGCTTCGAGTAAACGAACATTACTGGTGAGTACCACAGCTATAACGGTATTAATCCTGCTTCGGTTGAAGGAATTTGCTTGAACGATGAGCACAGGTCTTCGAAACCCTGGCTCAGACCCTTCGCTGGCTGGAAGGTCAGCCCACCAAATCTCACCTCTATGCATTACCAGTTTTCCCTGAATACTGAAGCCGACTGTATTTTCGCCAGTGAAGAGTCGAGGGCACTCTCTTCTTCCGAATAGATCTTGTCAAGCTGCCTCGTGATTCCGTCACGCTTGAGAATCTGAACGAATTCGGCTACCGCCCTAGCATATAGTTCACTCCTCGACAGGCCCAAGCGCTTGGCCGCCTTCTCCGCTTCTTTGAAGATAGGGTCTGGTATTGATATCGCTGTCTTCATATTAATAGTATGACCTATGTTATACCATCTGTCAAGCGAAATATTTGCCCAACCCACAAGCTCACTTGCCGCAAGGGGATGGCGACCTACGGGCTTTCGGGGACGTACATTAGTTTATAAGTTACTGTTAAGCTTTTAACGAGTAATTGTGGCGTATAACCAATTGCTCTCCGCGTTTAACCGATAAACTGACTGCGGGTTGCGAAATCTTCAGCTTTTGCCCTAATTCGCTTTGACTTATTCCCAACTCACTCGTTGCCCAGAAACAGAGCAAACTGCGAGCCGCAACCGTCTTTTTATATTTCCCGACGGCCAATACCTGCTCAGATTTTAAGTCCAACAATTCTGCAACTCGTCCAAGTACCTTTTCAAAGTTAAACCCATTTGATTTAAGATGATATTTGCGTTCAAAGTTTTCCCTAACTTGGGCAAGCACTTTTTTAACAAAGTCACTGTCTCCCAAAATACGCTCATCGCCCTTTTGGTATGCACCGATTCTTCTCAATGCTTTTATCGCCGACCATCCGCCTGCACTGCGTATGAGACCACCTCCAACAAGATCGGACCGCTTCCCTTGTTCGATTCCCTTTTTGACAAATTCACGGTACCTGCGGATAGCTACAGCCTTATTGGAAGCAAATAATTTGAGTATATAATCACTTATCTTGCCATGTATTTGGCTTTTTTCCCAAAATGCAACTGTGGCCACAATAGGGATAACTATTTAATCCCCTTAGATCTTTCACAATGCCGGCTCTTAAAGGATTTAAATGGATATATCGAACCAGTTCCAGAAAAAAATGGGGTCTACTTTTGACCCATGACAGATAAAATTATGTTACAAGATGTCACATTAACTTAAAATAGAATATCCCGGAGCATCTATTCGTGATTTTCTCCGCATGCAATTCGAATAACCAATCCCCAGGCAAGAATCAAGTTTACAGGTAACAGTGTCATAAGCTTATTGCAATAAGCCAGTTTTTAAAAAAAGGATCAACGACAGCCCAGGCTCCTGTCTTATGATTTTTTTCAATCAAGTCTTTTTTTGACAAGCTATCGAGGCTTTGTTGTATCCCTCCGGTTGAACCAAGGTTATATTGAGCCATATAGCTTGTTGAATATACTTTTGCTGTCGGCTCCCTGGCTAATGCCGAAAGAAGAGCGATCTGCTTTGTTGTGAGCCCTTGCAGGATTGACTCAAAGACGATCCTCTCGCTTTCCATAACAACTTGATTTATTGCCACTATATCCTTTTGAGCCACTTTTTTGTCAATTTCCTCGTAGAGAAAGAAACAAAATTTTTGCATGTAATACGGATGGTTCGATACCAATTGAGTAATCCTTGCGGTGTTTTCTTCGCTGATATGTTTTCCCCCTTTTTTGAATTGTGCAATTGTAAAACGAACCAAATCCTTATCAGGCAGTGTTTTCAGCTCATAATTGAGAGCGCTTTGAAAAAAGGGTCTTTTTCGATCATTAAAAATATCAAGCAAGATACGTCTTCTGCTACCTATGAAGAAAAAAGAGCATTGAATTTTCTGGATATACTGTCTTAAAATACCTTCTATTCCAATTGAATTATGAACTTCGGTAATCTCTTGAAATTCGTCAAGGGCTACGTGGACTTCGAGGTCGACATCATCAACAAATTTTTCCAGAGAGTTCATTGTTTCCTCAAGAATCTTTATTCCGTCTGTTTTGAATGCAGTCTGAACGGAGACCGAGACTCCCCCTTCAGGACTTGGGGACAAGACAGGCCTGAAGGATGTGATGAAGTTTATGGCTTTCTGAAACAGACCTTCATTTTTTTGCGTTATGGTGTAAATTGATTTGGCGATTCTTCCCGCAATTTCTTCAACTGAAGTAACGCCGAAAAGGTCACAATAAGCCGTCAACATGCCATAAGACTTAAGGTTGCTTTGCACTCTTTTTATAAGCGATGTCTTGCCGTATCGCCTGGGTGAAAACAAAACGACGTTTGTATTGGATTTAGCGTAGGAAATAAGGTCGGCAAGCTCTTTTTTCCGGTCACAAAAAGGAGCGTCCACAGGTATTTCTTTAAGGTAAAACGGATTCTTTTTCATAACGGATTCCTCTTGCTGAATTTAAGCAACTTAATCAAAGCATAATATGTTGCTTGTTGCAAGCAAAAAAGGGATTGCTTCGTCGCTGCTCCGCTCCTCGCAATGACAGAAAAAATGCTACTTCGGCGCTTCTGGATTCCGGCTTTCCGCTTTACTGCGGCCGGAATGACATATTTAATTGCAGGGTTAATAAAACTAATGCGCTTTAACTTGATAATTATTACTTAATAAGTTAAATTATATTTATATATATAAAAATGATAAACTCGTAAAAAGTCGAAAATCAAGTCACTCCCGCAAAGGCAAGAGTCCATAACATTCTGTAATTACTGGATTCCCGCCTTCGCGGGAATGACGGTTAAGGGATATGTTGGATTTTTTACGAATTTATTAAAAAAAGTGTGAACTGTGAACCGTGAACCGTGAACGATTATATATAATCATATAGGAATTTCGTCGACAACTTCAGCAGCTTTATCGATTGCATCATGTGCTGTATTTCC
>JAUWQO010000031.1 GCA_030610995.1 Desulfobacterales bacterium | reverse complement strand
TGCCTCAACTGCTGCAAGATGCGTTACCAGCCCCAGATCCATAACTTCCTGCACTGAAGCAGATGCCAGGAGGGAGAACCCTGTCTGCCTGACAGCCATGATATCCTGATGGTCTCCAAAGATAGAAAGCGCATGTCCTGGAATTGCGCGAGCCGTGACATGAAATACTGCCGGCAGCACTTCGCCTGATATCTTATACATGTTTGGAATCATCAAAAGAAGACCCTGTGAAGCAGTAAAGGTTGTTGTAAGGGCGCCGGACGCAAGAGACCCGTGAACAGTGCCCGCAGCCCCGGCTTCCGACTGAAGCTCACGGACTATCATTGTCTGTCCAAATATATTCTTACGGCCACCGGCTGCCCATTCATCGCACATTTCGCCCATACCGGATGAAGGGGTAATAGGATAAATGGCGGCAGTATCACTCATGGCATATGCCACATGTGCGGCTGCTGTGTTTCCGTCAATTGTTTTCATTTTTTTTGCCATAGCGCCGTTCTCCTTTATAATGATTTTCAATTATTGACAGTTTTGTAAAAAGTCATGCCACAAGTCATTGCGAGCAAAGCGAAGCCCCGCCGTGGCGGGGTAACTACCTGTAAATACTGGGTTCCCGCTTTTGCGGGAATGACAAACCAGGTGGGAATGACAAACGGGCAAAAATTCGACTTTTTACAAAATTCTCATTATGTCGATCCTAAAAATTATAATATGCTTTATATTGAATTGCATGTCAACAAAAAAACATATATCAAACAATGAATTTGATTTAGCAGATGATGTTTGTAATTAACGATAAGTTGTATTTAGGTTTACGTTTGAATTAAATCAAAAATCAAACAGCTCACCCAAAAGATTTTTTCGTTTTTTCTTATGGGCATGCTGCTTTGCCTCTCCTTCTTCGTGCCTCTGTTGCGTTGGTGGTGCGCTGGAACGGTCGATTATTTTGTCTAATTCGCCACGATCCAGCCAAACGCCACGACATTCCGGGCAATAATCTATTTCTACACCCTGGCGATCAGACATTTTTTTGATCATGTTTTTTTCATCTGGTTAGTCAGTTCCTACATCGTCGGGCTGCACGAATAGTTTGAGTCCGGAAATTCCTCGAACCCGCACACGTTGTCCCCTGTCAATCGGCGGGCTACCTCCCATCACCTCGGCCTGCCACAGCTCGCCGCGCACTCGGATATAGCCTGAAAGAGCCAGTCGATCCTTAGCGATACCTCGTGTGCCAACCATGGAGTTCGTGGCCCCCGCACGATCCGTATCGTAAGCGCGCCAGACAAAGGGAAACAAGATCAAGTCCTTGACCACCCAGAGATAGACCAGGCCCCAGACAAACCAGGCGGGAATGTCCACCCACTGTCTAACCAGGGTCAGAACCAAGACCAGGATGACCACCGCGGGTACCTGGAGAACGGCATATCTGACTACCACCCGAGCTGACCAACGCCGGTCATTCATGCTTCTTTTTCACCCCTGCGATTAAGAATACCCGAATATTCCCTCTTTAAACCTCACAAACCCTCCAATTTTCATCAACCCATAATCCTGTGATTTGCACATTAAGACCCCAGGACTTAACGGCTTTAATTGCAGAAAGAATGTGTGTTATTTGTGTCTCTTTGTTCTATCTTCAGGGTGTTCAGGTCAACCCAAAAATCTCCTCAAATAGGCTGCCTCTTCAATCCATGATTGAAGATCGGTATGGTGGTTTTCTTTTAATGCCTTGATGATCCGGCTGGTAACCTTTTTATGTTCGTAATCGACTTTAAAGTCAAAGGCATCCATACGGAGTGAACTCTTGACATCATCAGGAAGGATGGCAAACACCTCTTCATTAAAATAGGAGAGTCCATCGCCGACATCTTCGTCAAAATATATGTAGGCCTCTTTCAGATAGGCCAAATCATCCGGATCCAGGGCATTCAGGCCTAATATCTGTGGTGGAAGGCCTATGGAATAACATGCCGCACAAAAGCCTATGGCCCTGGGCAGGATCACCTCCCCCATACTCCTGGAATAGCCAAAAAGCCCGACATGAAGCTTGCGCATTCTTCTTTTTGGTACGTATCCTGCCACCTGATTGATCAAAGGGGCCAAGGCTTCAACCTGCCTTCTGTATTCGATTGATACCTTGTCAATAATACTTATACAGCGCTTTTCATCAACATCCCAGCCTCTTCGCCTTGGAGATATTCTAAGCTTTTCAACGGCTTTAATGGTCAAATCCACCGGATAATCATATTTGAAGGCCGATTGCACGGTATATGTCTGGACATCCGGATATTCGAAGAGAACCCTGTCTTCATTCCCCGGCTTGAGATTCCCTCGAAAGGGGGCGGAACCGACTCCAAGTATCGGATAAATTTCTACCTCCAATTCCTGAGAAAGGCGGCGGAGCCTTTGCAGGGCTATTTTGTTACAGAGAACGGCGCTGACCATGCCATAATTCATGGCAGGATCCGACCTGGCCAAAAAGACTCTCTGATAAGGAACTTTCTTATTTTTCAGATACTCCCTTAAAATCTGATCACATTCCAGGATGTGCTCCCGATCTTCAAACAGGGGAATAACCTGTATGGTCTCCGGCTTGAATTCCCCGACCCACTCAGCAATGGTAATGTCTCCCGGATAGAAGGGAAGATTCTGTTTCCCTGCGATGAAGTCCTTGTAGTAATAGTAGATTCTGTTCAAACACTCCGATGTAGTAGTCATGGGGAGGATTACCTCAAAGATAGGAGGGATATCCTCATTGTAAAAGAGCCTGGCCGAATCAAAAGACCGGGGAATTTCCTCCAGAGTTTCAATAAGGACTTTGGCATCAGCCTTTTCCACAGTGGGATTCGGAACTCTCAGGGTAATAAAGACGTCCTGACCCAGCCTCTTTTCTTTAAAGAAATGTTCGTATCTGGTGAGGAGTTTTCTCACTACAAAGGCATCTGCTTCCTTACCCTCACAGTCCCACATCTGTTCATCACAGCCCAGATGGGAAAAGGCGTAATAAACCTCTTTTATTTCATCTTCACCTGACATGTCCGTGCTTTCCGCAAAAAAAGGCAAGCGGACATTGTCAGGATGCTGGGTGCTCATCACACGCGGAATTTTAGGCATACCGATCCCCTTGTATTTTTATCAATTCCCTCAATTTTTATAGATCCTTTTCTACATCCTTTGACCATAACTTTTTTTTCTCATCGACCCACTGCTTAATATCTGCCTTTTTGAACCGCCATGATCCTCCAACCTTGAAGGCGGGCAATTCTCCTGAGTTAAGCAGTTCATAAACAGTTTTTGGATTAATGCGCAGATAGAAGGCTACCTGCTTGACCGTCCAGATATCACGTTCCATAGTCGAACCTTTATATAGATTTCCAGATAAATAATTTCTGAAAATCTATAGGAAAGCATGTATATTAAAGTGCATGAAAAAGGAAAATACTCTAAAATAATGCCTTGGTCAAGAAAAATATAGCAAATAGGGGATAAATATCCGAACTGATACCTAAGTTGAGTGATTTTTGGGGAAGAAATGTGCTGAGATCTTGATGCATAAGGGTTTGCGAAAACCGCAGGCATACCCGCGGATATGTCGAGAATTTTCGCGAATCCTTGATGCGCAAGAGATCAGTGCAAATCGAGCCAAAAATCACTCAATTTAGGTAATATAGGGAGACCTTTGAACTGCAAAAGCGAGCGCATTCCCCGCAGCGTGCTGCGGGGAGCTTCAAAAGTGGTTTACTTCAGAAGATTTGCAAAAAAATCATTGCCTTTGTCATCGATAATAATAAATGCAGGGAAATTCTTTACTGTAATCAAAAATATTGATTCCATGCCAAGTTCAGGAAAGGCAATGGTTTCAATGTCTGTAATACACTCTTTACCCAGCCGTGCAGCAGACCCGCCAACGGAACCTAAGTAAAAACCGCCGTATTTTTTACATGATGTTACAACCTCGCTGGAACGGTTTCCTTTAGCAAGCATTATCATGGAGCCGCCGTGTTCCTGGAAAACAGGCACATAAGGATCCATACGTCCAGCGGTTGTCGGGCCAAAGGAACCGGAAGGATATCCGGATGGGGTTTTTGCAGGGCCGGCATAATATATAATGTAGTCTTTGAAATAGCGTGGGAGGTCTTCGCCTCTGTCGAGGCGCTCTTTTAGCATGGCATGAGCCATGTCTCTTGCCACAACAATTTTACCGTCTAACAAAAGAGGGGTCGCTACCGGGTATTTGCTCAAAATTGTCCTGAGTTCATGCATAGGCTTATTCAGGTCTATTCGCACGGCATCCTCTTCGTCTATTTGCGGCGACGGCAGATAGTTTGCGGGATCGGTTTCAAGCCTTTCCAGGAAAATACCGTCACACGTAATTTTTGCCTTGATGTTCCTGTGGGCGCTGCAGCTTACGCCAAGACCTATGGGGCAGGATGCTCCGTGCCGTGGAAGTCGCACGACTCTTATGTCATGACAAAAATATTTTCCTCCGAATTGCGCCCCGATTCCAAGTTCGCGTGATATTTTCAGCAATTGCGCTTCAAGTTTCATGTCTCTAAAAGCATGCCCCAGTTCATTTCCTTTTTCGGGAAGGGTATCCAGCTCTCCGGCTGACGCCAGTTTAATCGTCATTAGATTTGCTTCAGCAGAGGTTCCTCCAACGACAAAAGCAAGATGATAAGGAGGGCATGCAGCGGTTCCAAGAGACTTCATTCTATTTTTCATAAAGCCGGCCAGCTTTTCAGGTGTCAATATCGCCTTTGTTTCCTGATAAAAGAAGGTTTTATTTGCAGATCCTCCTCCCTTTGCAATGAAAAGAAAATTATATTCATCCCCTTTTACGGCATATAGTTCTATCTGGGCAGGAAGATTGCATCCTGTATTTATTTCATCAAACATGGTTAATGGAGCTAACTGTGAATAACGCAAATTATTTTTTGTATAGGCATTAAATATCCCCTTTGAAATAGCCTCCTTATCAGAAAAACCGGTCCAAACCTTTTGGCCCTTTTTGCCTATAACGACAGCGGTTCCGGTATCCTGGCACAGGGGGAACACCCCTTCGGCAGAAATAACCGCATTTCTTAGCATCTCAAGGGCAACATATCTGTCGTTTTTAGAAGCTTCCGGGTCGTCAACAATCATTGTTAGCAGCTTAAGGTGAGATGGCCTGAGCAGGTGGGATACATCTTTGAATGCCTGCCCGGCAAGAAGAGTGAGCCCCTCGGGGGCGATTGTTATGACATCTGTGCCTTCAAATGATTTTATAGAAACATACTCCTTTGTTAGCAGACGATATTTTGTATCATCATCTCCCAAAGGAAACATTTCTTGATATGTGAATTCTACCATGCTGGTTACTCGTTGCACTTAATTAGCCGCCACGTAGGACGGCCCTACTTAATTAGCCGCCACGTAGGACGGCCCTACCATCATTCCCTATTCTCCATTTCCCCACTCTATACTCTTTGCTGGTTACTGTCTAACCTTCTAACCTTCTGCTCTTTGCTCTTCGCTTTGAGCTTTCACATTTGAGCTTTGAGCTTCTCTTTGCTCTTTGCTGTCTAACCTTCTAATCTTCTAATCCTCTAATCCTCTAATCCTCTAATCCTCTAATCCTCTAATCCTCTAATCCTCTAATCCTCTAATCCTCTAGCCTTCACCAATGATTTTTCGATTTCATATAAGAATCTGCTTTTTCTATTGTATTTACCCTTTCTGAAATTCGCGTGCGTCAAAAATAAAAAATGTTCGGCCCTTGTCATGGCAACATACATAAGTCTGCGTTCCTCGTGAAGACCCATTTCTGAATCCATGGACCTCCAGTGAGGAAAAAGCTGTTCTTCACATGCAACCACAAAGACCACCCTGTATTCCAACCCCTTGGAAGCATGTATGGTTGACAGAATCACCCCGCTTTTTTTATCTTCTTCATCTTCTTTGTCCTCCTTAATCAGGGCTGCTTCTTCAAGGTATTCTACAATTGTATCTTTTTGGGAAGCTGAATAAATAAGCTGCTCAATATTCTCCTCCCTTGAGGTATAATCCATGGAATTGGCTATGGAATAATGCTTAATATAATCCATATAGTTAACCTTTGACAATATCTTGCGGATTGCAGCATCAGGTTTCATATCCTTAATATCATCGAGCAACTTGATTACCTCGCTGAGAGAATTATATATTTTGGGAGCGAGAAGCTTTTCACTAAGGGTATTGCGCGCGGCATCCTGAAGACTCATGTTGCCTGTTTTTATCTGAGCCATCTTATTGATAGCCGCCGGGCCGATCCCACGTTTAGGAATATTTACAATCCGCTCAAAGGATGCATCATCTTTTTCAAAAACCGCTGCAGTAAGATAGCAGTTTATATCCATGATCTCCTTACGTTCAAAAAAACCCTTTCCACCTAACATCCGGTATGGAATTCCAAGAGCCCTAAATGTCTGTTCAAAGGAAAGAGAGCAGAATTTAGTCCGGTACAAAACAGCCATTTTGCCATAAGCAAGACCCATTTCGTGAAGGGATTTGATCTTTTTGGCAACCCAATCAGCCTCTTTTTTTTCGTTGTAAAAATCATAAAGCTCGACCAGCCCCCCGTGCCTGTCGGAAAAACACTTTTTTTCCATCTTATAATCATTATATCCGATCAGATCATTTGCTGTTTTAACAATCTCATCCGCGGAACGATAGTTCTGTTCCAGCTTGAATACCCTGGCCTTTTTATACTTTTCAGGAAACGAGAGAAAATGATCCATATTGCTTCCTCTGAATGAATAAATAGCCTGCCAGTCATCGCCCACACAAAAAAGGTTGCCATTTCGAAGCAGCAATCCTGTAAGATCCTCCTGAAGATTATTTGTATCCTGATATTCATCCACAAGAATAAACTGGAAAAGTTTTCTGTACTGCTTTCGCACATCTTTGTGATCTCGAAGCAGGTTGCGTGTCAAAAGCAAAATATTATCAAAATCAACAGCATTATTTGATTTTAGTTCCTTTTCGTAAAGATTAAAAACATCGAGCAATTTGATACGGAAAGAGTGAAGCTTATGGTCAAGATAATCAAAAGGATTGCCTGAGTTTTTT
Organism: Desulfobacterales bacterium; assembly: GCA_030610995.1. Lineage (GTDB taxonomy): Bacteria > Desulfobacterota > Desulfobacteria > Desulfobacterales > ETH-SRB1 > Desulfaltia. The sequence continues at coordinate 16,670 of JAUWQO010000031.1, read as the reverse complement.
GCACTGGAAATCTGAGCTAAAACAGGTTGGACATACTTTTTGTCAAAATTCATTTTTCCGACAATAATATCTTTGATTATCTTTTGCTGCTGGTATACTGCGTAGATCTGGAGAGGAATATTATACCCAAGTAAAGAGCAATGTTCCTTTAAGATTTTAAAACATGCAGAGTGAAATGTTCGAACCCATGGGAAACATTCCGCCGGCATTTTTGTCATACGAACAAGACGGTTCTTCATTTCACCGGCAGCCTTATTGGTAAATGTAATCGCAAGAATACGTTCAGGATCATAGCCGCTTGACATAAGATGAGCAATTTTGGCGGTCAATGCCCGTGTTTTACCGGAACCGGCCCCGGCAACAACGAGAGTCGGAGAGCCAATATATTCAACAGCTTCTTTTTGTTTTGCCGAAAGTTGCATGATGTTCCTTAGTAATAGTTCAGCCTGCCAGCCTGGCACTATTTTCAAATTTCTATTTTATAATTAAAGCTGTATGCAGTCTGTCTCGGATGAACGGAAAATGTGCTCGTTTTTGCAGTTCAATTATCATACAAGAAAGGATAGAGAAACGAGGCCTCTGTGTCAATATAGAAAGCAACTCAATTTGTAGAATTCGGATGTTAACGTGTAATGGTCGCAACCAATCCACGTTTTATCGTGTAATGGTCTTGACATCTGATCCTGTTTTATTCCAGAAAAAACAACTGGAGCCAAGGGGGGCATTCGTAAATAGATAAGTAACTGAACGCAGAATTTGAGTTATTTATTTATGGACGTTATATGTCCCTAATCAAGATGGACACCGAGCCACGCACATAAAAAAATCGAAAACGGTTTTATATCTGTCAACTGGTTTTCTCGCTACTATCTATGCTGTCCATCAAAGTATTTGCTTTTAAAGCAAATAACGGTATAATTACTTTAAATTATGAAACAAATCGGTGGATTCTGCCATTTCGTATTTTAGAGTTATGAATGCTCTGCACGAACGGTTGACGTCAACAAAATTCAGTTAATAAAGGGCATTCTCTTCTTGTGCCTGTATTGTTGACGGCTTCTATTGTTTTTGTTAAGTTCTTTTTGAGTTTTTTCTTATAGTTCGCGTTTGCTCTGAAAAAAAGGGGTAATAATCAATGAAACAGGTTATCATTGAAAACCCGATTATCAATTCACCTTTTGAAGAACCTGAGAGGTATTTTCGGTTTACCGAAGACGGTATTACCAATGAAATTAATGAAGCCCGCCGTGTAAGCTCCTATTTTATTCCTGTCCCCAGGCCCAAAAAGAAAAGCAAACAGCAGCAGCTCTCCTTTGGCACAGAGTGGAAACAAGACCGCATTAAAGAAAACGAGTTTATCAACCAGGTCCGCATCCGTGTTGCCAAATGGAGACAGGGCGGGTATCCGGGAATTACCAGGATCTCTTCACGCCTGCTCGAATACTGGCAGCGATCCGAGCGGGAACCAAGACTCTTCTTTTGCCAGATAGAGGCATTGGAGACCCTTATTTACATAACGGAAGCCGCGAAGAAGTATGGGGACTCCTGGATTGAGAATGAACTGCGCAAGGCCAATGAGGATGCCAACCCTCTTATTTATCGCATTGCTTTTAAGATGGCTACGGGTAGCGGCAAGACCGTTGTCATGGCTATGCTCATTGCATGGCATGTCCTTAACAAAAATGCCGGCAAGCAGGATTCCCGTTTTTCAGATACATTTCTTATTGTGACTCCCGGCATTACTATACGGGATCGTCTCAGGGTACTCCTGCCTAATGATCCCCAAAATTATTACCGGAAAATGGATATCGCCCCACCCGATTTACTCAATCAATTGGGAAAGGCCAAGATCATTATCACCAACTTTCATGCCTTTAAACTCAGAGAACGAAACAGAGCAAGCAGACTTACTAAAAACATTCTTGCCGGGCAAGAAGCCAGCCCCTTCACTGAAACGCCGGTCCAGATGGTGCGCCGCGTCTGCCGTGAACTGGGAAATAAGAAGAATGTCCTTGTTATTAATGATGAGGCCCACCACTGTTATCGTCGAAAGCCGGAAAGTCCGGAAGAAAGGCTGAAAGGCGATGCAAGAAAAGAGGCTCAAAAAAGGGAAGAGGCTGCTCGTATATGGATTTCAGGACTGGAAGCAGTAAAGTCCAAGATTGGCATAAAGGCGATTTACGATTTATCGGCCACGCCTTTCTTCCTGAGCGGTTCCGGTTATCCCGAGGGGACGCTTTTTCCCTGGGTGGCCTCTGATTTTTCCCTTATTGATGCCATAGAGTGCGGCATCGTCAAAGTCCCTCGCGTGCCCATAGCCGACGATTCTATGACAGGGGAGCAGCCCACATACCGGGATCTATGGCTCCGCATCCGTGATCATCTTCCCAAAAAGGGCAGAAAGACCCAGGCCTTAAGCGGAGAACCGAAACTGCCGGCCATCCTGGAAGGAGCGCTCAAGAGCCTCTATGAAAACTATGAAAAATATTACCGCCGGTGGGGACAAAATGCCGGGGCCGGGACTAATGGGCTTACACCGCCGGTCTTTATTGTGGTCTGCAATAATACCAGCGTATCAAAGCTCATATTTGATTACATTTCCGGATGGGAAAAAACCCTTTCGGATGATTCCACTATCGTTGTCCCAGGGAATATGCCGGTTTTTAGCAATGAGCAGAACGGCACATGGAGCCGGCGGCCGAATACCATTCTGATCGACAGCGAGCAGCTTGAATCGGGCGAGGCCATGAGCAAGGAATTTAAAAAAATAGCGGCAAGGGAGATTGAAGAGTTCAAGTCCGAATACCGCGCCCGCTTCCCCGGCAGGGATGTGGACAAACTCACGGATGAAGACCTGTTACGCGAGGTGATGAACACAGTCGGCAAACCCGGGAAACTCGGTGAGCGGATAAAATGCGTTGTCTCGGTATCCATGCTGACCGAAGGATGGGACGCCAATATGGTAACTCATATCCTGGGAGTAAGGGCATTTGGAACACAGCTTCTCTGTGAACAGGTGGTGGGCCGCGGCCTTCGCCGGATGAGTTATACCACTGTAGCCAGGCGTTTGCAGGTAAACGGCAAAACAGTTGATTTAGAAGCATTTCCCGTAGAGTATGCTGAGGTCTATGGAGTCCCGTTCTCTTTCATCCCCTGCGCTGCGCAGGTTCAGGTCCTGATCCTGAACCTGGTCCTGAAATTACTCATGTCCGCGCTCTTGCGGAACGAATCTCAAGAGAGATCATGTTTCCTCGTCTTACAGGATATCGTTATGAATTACCATGCGAGAAACTAAAAGCGGTTTTCACCGATGAATCCAGGCTTGTGCTGTCCACCCTGGACATCCCCACTAAAACCGAAAACGCTCCCATTGTCGGCGAATCAACGATTCTGACTCTTGATGATCTCAAAAACCGGCGCGTGCAAGAGGTGGCATTTCTCCTTGCAAAGCTGACCCTTGAAAAATATTTTCACGATGACGATGGAAATTCAAAGCCTTGGCTGTTTCCACAAATACTCGGAATTACCAGATGCTGGCTGGATGAATGCGTTGTCATAAAGGACAATGTTTTCCCTCAACTGCTTCTCCTCATTCAGTTTGCCAATGATGCTGCAGACCGCATATACCGGGCTATTGTGGCTGCGGAATCAGGAGACAAGACTCTCAAGCCCATCCTGTATCCCTATGATTCTATAGGTTCTACCCGTTATGTGGACTTTGATACTGTGCGGCCGACATATAAAACTGATCCCGATAAGTGTCATATATCGCATGTTGTAGCGGATACCGAATCATGGGAGCAGAAAATGGCCCAGACCCTGGAAGAGATGAAGGAAGTCTTTGCCTATGCCAAAAATCACAACATCGGCTTCAGCATCCCATATACTATTAACGGACAGGAGAAGAATTATATTCCGGATTTTCTGGTCTGTCTGGATGACGGAGCGGGAAAAGATGACTTGCTGAACCTGATTATCGAGGTGACCGGTGAAAAAAAGAAGGACAAAGAGGCCAAAGTAGCGACTGCCCGACTCTTATGGGTGCTGGCGGTCAACAACCATGGCGGATTAGGCAGATGGGCATTCCTGGAGATAGACGACCCATGGAATGCCAAGAGTATGATTCGTAACTTCCTCAAACACTGAATCTTCTGACGGGGCGATCTGCGAAAGTGGCCTGATTGAAGCTATATGGAATTAATGAACGGAGAACTGAGACATGGCAGGGAAGAAAAAGACAAACAAGACCAAACCGATTGATAGCCTGAAGCACAAGGACAAGCGCGCCAACATCCCCACCGAGGAACTCCGTGATTTTGTGAAGGAAGACGAAAACCGACCGGAAACAGTCCTCTATCCCAGAGACCCATCATTGGACCCCCAGCTTGTCTGGAAAGGGAAGGATGAGCAGGATCGGCAGGATCTGGCAGTAGCGTCGGTACCCATCTATATCCAGGAGAAGATTCACCCCCAGAGCATAATAGAAGATGTGCGCAGGACCGAAAAAAGGGAAGCTCCGGCCCAGGCCAGTCTCTTTGACGACTTTAACGGCATTGAATTCGAGGAGATGATCGATTTTTACCACCACGGGACCAACTGGTCAAACCGGATGATCCTAGGTGATTCGCTCTATGTGATGACATCTCTATCTGAAAAAGAGGGGCTCAAAGGACAGGTTCAGATGTTCTATATTGATCCGCCTTACGGGATCAAGTTCGGATCAAACTGGCAGGTCAGCACCAGAAAGAGAGATGTCAAGGACGGCAAGGCTGCGGACGTGACCCGCCAACCAGAGCAGATAAGGGCATTCAGGGATACGTGGAAGCTGGGCATTCATTCGTACTTGAGTTATTTGCGGGACTGGCTGGTCGTTGTGAGGGAGCTTTTGACCGAAACCGGGAGTGTATTTGTGCAGATTGGGGATGAAAATGTGCATCTGGTAAGGTGTTTGATGGATGAGGTGTTTGGGAGTGAGAATTTCTGTGGGCTGATCGCGTTTCAAAAGACAGGAGGATTTGCTCCCACGCTACTTTCCTCGGTTTATGATTACATAATTTGGTTCGGAAAGCATAAAGATCAAGTCAAGTACCGAAAACCGCTCCGGCTGCGTTCTAAGGCTATGATTGAATCGGGCTATAGCTGGATAGAGACCGAAGGCAATGAACGGCGTCGGCTTACATCAAAGGAGAGGAATGCTGTTAATCCTATTCCTCACGGACGTCGCTTTCAGTCATCCATCTTAGTTTCGGCAGGTGCTTCTGAACGAGGCTCTGGCCCGTTTGTTTTTGAGGGCAAAACGTACCAACCCGCTATAGGCACACATTGGAAAACATCTAAAGAAGGTCTCAGCGTGCTGGCAATTGGTGGTCGTTTAATCGCTATCAAGAATACACTGGCTTATGTCCGTTACGAAGATGATTTCTCAGTCACGGAATACAACAATGTGTGGGACGATACAGTTAGGAGCACATTTGCGGCAGATAAAATTTATGTGGTTCAAACATCGGAGAAGGTTATACAACGCTGCCTTCTCATGACCACCGACCCCGGTGACCTCGTCCTTGATCCCACCTGCGGGAGCGGGACAACCGCCTATGTGGCCGAACAGTGGGGCCGCCGCTGGATCACCACTGATACTTCCCGCGTGGCCCTTGCACTATCACGCACACGGTTGATGGCCGCTAAATACCCTTATTATTACCTGGCGGACTCTTCCGAAGGCATCAAAAAAGAAATGGAGATTACCGGCAAGGTGCCACCCGAATACAAGACAGAAGACGATATCAAGAAGGGGTTTGTCTATAAGCGGGTGCCGCATATAACACTTAAGGCTATTGCCAACAATCCCGAAATAGATACCATTTACGCCAAATGGGGAAAAAAGCTGGAGCCGGTCAAAGAGAAACTAAACCGACTGCTTAAAAAATCATGGGAAGAGTGGGAAATTCCCAGGGAAGCAGAAAAGGCATGGCCCAAAGAACCCGGAAAACTCCATAAAGAATGGTGGGGCCTGCGAAAGAGACGTCAGGAAGAAATAGACAGATCCATTTCCAGCAATGCTGACCAGGAAACTCTTTTTGATCAACCCTATGAAGACAAAAAGCGCATCAGGGTTACAGGCCCATTTACCGTGGAGAGCCTGTCACCTCACCGGGTGTTATCCACTGATGAAGAAATACCCGTATCCGAAAGGGAGGGCCGCAAGTCTCACGGTTCAGCCCAGTTTGCGACCATGATCCTGGAGAACCTGAAAAAGGCCGGGGTTCAAAATACAATCAAGAATGAGCGGCTTCATTTCGACCGTCTGGAAACATACGCCGGTGCCTGGATTCAGGCTGAAGGTGAATTCACGGAAAAGGATGGAGCTATCCGTCGCGTGGCCGTTTCAATCGGACCGGAACATGGCACTGTCGGGCCTGAGCTGGTCAAGGAAGCAGCCAAAGAGGCAGTAAAAGGGGTAGGATTTGATATGTTGATTATATGCGGGTTCGCTTTTGATCCCCACGTCTCTGAAGAGGCCAAGCGCTATGGACAGTTAACCGTCCTCCCTGCCCGCATGAATCCTGACCTCAGCATGGGGGATGAACTCCTGAAAAAGACAGGCGCAGGCAACCTGTTTATGGTTTTCGGCGAGCCTGACCTCAAGATAAAGAAGGTAAAAGGCGGTCAACTTACGGTCGAAGTTAAAGGTGTGGATGTTTATGATCCTACAACCGGACAGATACGCAGTCATTCAACCGATGACATTGCATGCTGGTTCATAGACACCGACTACAACGAAGAGAGCTTTTTTGTCCGCCACGCCTATTTCACCGGCGCGGATCAGCCCTATGACAAGTTAAAACGCGCGCTAAAAGCTGAAATCAACGAAGAGGCATGGTCTTCCCTCTACACCACAAAAAGCCGCCCCTTTGATCCACCCACCACAGGAAAGATCGCCGTCAAAGTCATCAACCATTATGGCGATGAGGTGTTGAAGGTTTATGAAGTGGGATAAGACCAATGCGAACGAAAAATAGACCCACTCGGAATACTGTGTAAGGATCTTGCTCGGTTGAACATTGTCCAGGGGAAAAAATCGATGAGGGCATGTCGTATACTATGAGCCGGATATATATAAATTTTTCGGTTTTAAATCTATTCCAGTGGATGATAACGGATGGCTGCAATTTGATTTGAATTAAGGGTAAGATAAAGATATCAACATAATATAGAAAGATTGGAACGTGATTAGAGGCTGGTATTAATAGAAGCAGATATCATAGATTGATGTAAAAGATCATATATTTATTGGGGTCAAGGTTCTAATCATCCCGCCAAAATTGGTAACCTATTCTGTTGATTTTAAAAAGACCGGATTTGTTTTGGATTCCAACCCAGGAATGAACAATTGCCTTTTTACCAACGATGACAATAAGCATAAAACCCAAAGGGAAATGCCCCTTAGCAAAGGATTTCATTGATTCCCTAATATCTGTTTTAGAGGGGGTGGGAAATTTTTCGGGATGAGAGTGCCATTCTCCCGCAATGATCATCTTCCTTCCGCTGGCTTTCCAAATTTCGTCAACGAATTTTTGGCCACGATTCTTGTTCCTCTTGAAAAAAAAGCTCTTTCTGATATCATCAGCCCCGGGCTCTGTTGCAACTTCAACCACTAATTGCCCACCGAATTCTTGACCAATCAAATATCCACCAGCTTCAGTTTTTGCCCCCGTCTGTTGATATTTAGAAAAAGTAGCCAAAACTTCGGGCGTCAAGAGAATCGTTCTTTTTCCGAGATTATTATAAAGCATGCCTCACTCGTACACAACACACAGGGCAGGCAGAATTTGAGGTTAGGCTGTGCTTTATTAACCTGTTACATCCAGAACTTTGGTGATGGCTTGATATGGGGATCTCTTGTTGAGATGCTTTCTTTAGATCGCCAAGATAAACCCATCTTACACTTCGCCTTATTTCGCCCATAAGATACGACAGTCCTAGTCGAGATGTGGTCCCTGCTGCGATGTCGGCGTCCATTACTCCATAGGGCAAAAAACTCGAACCACATCCTGCCTCCTGTTTTGAAGTCTCCGATGCAGAGAGCATTACTACACGATGCCTGAATTGATAATCATCATCCATTGTACAGTTTAAGCATCCGCCAGCATGGGGAGCCACTAGTATCGAATGTGAAGCATATCCAAAAACTTCAGTCCAAACGTATAGAGCTGCAGTATCTTGACATTTGGCGATATGAATTCCGTTGAGTCTCAGGTTTAGATTTCGATCTCCGGTTGCCGAGATTATTAAATCGCACTGTTCCAAAATATCCAAATGATTGGCTAGTATATCGTAAAAATCATTTGCCTCTTTTTGGATCTTGACATGCGGCATGTGAGCTTGGATTACTTCAGCCACACTATCTACCTTTTTGGCTCCTACCATACTCATATTGCAAATATGCCTCGCCACATTCTCGATCGAGAATATGTCGTTGTCAATGAGGATAAATCTGTTGATCCCACTCAGTGCAAGGTTAAGGGCAATCTTGCTGCCAATTGATCCGCACCCAGCGATTAAAACGCACTTTTCACTAATTGGTGCTGACTTCTTATTCCCCACTCTAGCCTGAAGGCGGTCTCCATCCACTCTGTCAACTCCTGATTTGATTAATTTCCTTCTGCCAAAACACGATGTAAGTTGTATTTTCCCTGGGATTGGGATTTTGTGATCCCTGTACCCCGGGCGTAGGGGCTTTTTACCTAAAGGCGGCCTTGTGTGAATCCAACCTCCAAGGGTGTGATAACCATTGACTTCAAATGAAAAAATAACATATGACATTCTCGATTGACTTTCTTTCAAGTATACATACAAGTCTGCCAATGCCGCTTCATTCCCAGACTTTAAAGTCTTATTGAGTTCAAAATTTGTTTTTGGGAAAGGTGGACGAACTGGTTGAATTAAAGGGAGATAAAGGGCTCTCTCAATGTCTCCATTTATGTTCCTATCTATTCTTTTTAGCCAAGCCTCCCCCATTTCCTTTCTTTCTGCGATCAGAGAAGAGTATTTTCCTAAAGTCGGCTTAAAGTGTAAGACCCAAACAATCCTGGAATTACCACCTGGAGATATAATGGATAACCAATTCTCATGGGTTTCTTGTAACCAATACGCCTGAAATTCCCTGTCGAAATCATCGGTGTTTCGGCCTTGTAAGCCTTTAGCTATCACTTTTGCTGCGAATTTAAGGGTATCCAATACTATTAATACAGGTTTTGATGCGTTCAGGTATACTTGAGACCTATCTATACTGCAGACGTAGTTTTCTCGGCCTTCTGTAACATGCGGAATCAGGTACGGTGGGTTAACCAGATAAATCCTTGGTAGGTTATCAGGGAAGGTGGATCTTAAGGCAAGGATGACTTCAATCCATTGCCCTTCGCAGTCTATGTTCCCATTCCACGCAGCAATATTTGGATCCTTTGGAGGACTTCCCTTTTCAGGCAGGCAGTTTTTGTGAACCGGAACAAACGGAGTATCTATGCCGCTGAAGTATCCAGCGACTTTTTCAATCGCGAATTTTCTTTCTTCTTTAAGATCAATATCAGGCATTTTCGGAACCAATGCCGATTATCCCGGCAGTTTTTTGTGTTTTTGCCTTTTCCCCTTTCTTTTCAGCATCTTCAATGACAGGGAACCTATCGCCCAGAACCTTTTGCCAATTTTTTTTAGCCGCTTCTTCAGCACTTTCATGATTTAGAGCTGTTTCAGAATGCTGAACCAGCGTATCCAGGCGGGTTTTGAAGTTTTCGAACTGCGGATCTGTAATCCTTTCCCTCAGATCTTCCGATTTATCAACCGGGTTGGGAATGCTCTCATCGTATTTAATTCTTTGGAGTATTCCTGCAGCGGTCTGAGCGAAAGCCACATCATCCCGGTCATCGTATTGATACTCTTCACTTGTAAGAATTGTAAGTATCATCCCGCTAGGCATCTTATATTGGTCAGATTGATTCTGATAGTCTGTCCAAGCTTTGAAATACCGTACTAACCGGCGAAGTTGTGAATTCGTCTGGGAAACTCGGTCTTGGAACCATTCTGAAAGCTTTTTAGGATCACTGCATTGCCAGCCATCACCTTTGATAGCCAGTTCTGGAAGCAAAGTCCCGTTGCTATTATCTATCAGGTCATAGATGGGGATGTCTACGTGATATCCAGCTTTGAACGGAACCCGGACACATCTATTCTTGTCTATTGGAGGATCAACCGTTTTGTAGCTTTTAGCAGCTTCTACAACCCAAGTGTGAACAGTCTCAGGATTAGGTCTGTTATCTAACTGAGGTTTGAAGTACAGTCCGTCATCGATATCATAATCACCATCAAGCGGGTTTATTGCTGTATCCATTGAAAATGATCCCTGAGTCTGGAACTTGATAGTCGGTCTATCTTTTTCTTGAAATTTGTTCTTTATATGCCTCCTCAGATTCTTTTTGCTTATTTTCAGAGATTCTTTCTTAGTATCATCCAAAGATATACTTGAATGGTATGAATCAGTTGCGGTGAGAAAATTTTTGTGACAATTAGCCATCTTTATTAACCCCCTAAATGTTTAAATCATTTACGAACCATCCTCTTTAGCTCCTGAACTCTTATTAGGATTCTCGTAGTAACGTGTTTGGGTATCCTTTGGACTGTTCTTTTCACTTATAATAGGCACAGAGGGAGCAGCCAAAACTAATGTTAATATGAATATTGCCAAGACTATAATTAATGCATACAGGGATTTGAAATGAGAAGGAATCGCTTTATTGAAAAGTTTTCTGTATTTTGCTGGAAGTATCGTGTCCTTTTCCAAATATTCTCCTTCCCTGTATAGACCCAGGAAATCCTCTAGTTTGATAATAATTCCACGGTTTGCCTTGAAACCCTTACATATTTCTGCCAAAAACCAAAGTGATAAGGCTGAATAGAACACAATGAAAGCACAAATGATCAGCCTTTGATAAAGAGCGAAACTATCTTTCCCCAACAATATCCAGAGCAATGCGATTCCCACACCCAAAATCCAGATGGTGAACTTGGCACTCCGTTCGCGCATTTTGTGCTCTGCGGTATATTTTTCACTCAGCAGAGTTTGCGCTATTTTGTTTTTCTCTTCCTTAGAAATATCCATAATACTCTCACAAAAAGAAATTTATCATCCTTAAGAAATCTGACCGGTTCTGTCTTTCCCCAAATCATCTGATGTCGACTATCCACCAGGACTTTTATTGCACCCTATCGGTTGATGAGCATTTGTATAATTTGCCAGGAGATCCTTCTCTTCGTTAATTCTATCTTCTTTTTTTGAACTCAGGTGTACGTGGATATTGATAGCGCCTTTGCGGGCTATACAAGCAGCTTGATGGTGATTCTCAGCTCTTTTCCTCAGGTCACCCTGCCCAATATAAATGGGCACCCACTTATTATTCGCATTAAGCTTCGAATAAATGTAATTTCCATCCTGGTTTGGGTTAAAATTAGCCGGCAGACCATAAATATAGTACTTGTAACGCTGGCCGCTGGCCCCGATCCAATTAATTGTAGGATGTTCACTCATAGATTTTCTCCACTACTACTGAGGTCTTGTTAGCCCTTTCTGAAACCAATATTGATCTATTATAAACATCCAAATACTAATGTCAATATCATAAACAATAAAAATAATAGAGTTTGTATTATACACAGTTTACCCTATTGACATTTTAATAAATTAATGATTATATATTGACTATGGACGTAAACTTTATCTATAAAGAGTTGGGACGCCGTTTACGCGATGCCCGTAAAGCAGCTGAATTGACACAAGAGACACTCGCTGAGCAGGTTGGTTTGAACAGGACCTCGATCACCAACATCGAGCAAGGCAGGCAACGCATTCCATTTCATTTGCTCTTTTATTTAGCATCCGCCGTCGGTGTGCATCCGGCCACTCTGCTCCCTGAACGAAAAAAGGCCTATGCGCCTGATATTATAGATAAAAAGAAATTAAAAACCCCGCTTGAACAAGATCAACTTGATTATGTCACGACCGTGGTGACATCTGGTATGGCCCGGAATAAGGAATAGGAGGATAATAAAGATGAATCAAGCTGAAAAAGAGGCAACCGCAATATTGTCCAAGTTAAACATTATCGGCCCACCGGTACCAGTAGAATCTGTTGCCAAAAAGATGGGGGCAACCTTGATTTTTGAGCCATTTAAGGGTAACGATGATATTTCCGGAATACTGTATCGTAAAGATAAGCACACAATTATCGGCATTAATTCAGTGCATTCTGAAACGCGGCGTCGCTTTTCGATTGCCCACGAGCTCGGACATCTGGCTCTCCATCGTAAAGAATTATTCGTCGATAAAGTGGTGAGGGTTGACTTTCGAAATCGAACATCGAGCTTAGCTATTGATAAAGAAGAAATCGCGGCCAACTCGTTTGCGGCGGAATTGCTGATGCCAAGGAATTTTATCAGTAAAGAGATAAGTCGAAAATTATCAAAACGAAGTTCCCCGCTATCAAAAGAAAAACTAATTAATGATCTATCAAAGACTTTTAAGGTTAGCTCGCAAGCAATGGAATATCGGCTTAACAATTTAGGAATTCTTATCAGTCAGTAATTATTTTTGGGTCATCCGGGTTTTTAATGGGGGACTTGCGGGACGTCTTGATTAGCACATTAGTGGAAGTAGAACGTCCTCTCGAAAACTGAAGGCATCTGCACTTTCAGAGACCTTTGCAAAACGCCCTCTTTTGCCCAATTTCGGCGTCAGCCTCAAATTTTAAGCCTCGAAATACTCAATGTATTCCTGCATTTAAAATTTTCGCCTTCCTTGAACTTGAACAAAATTAAACATTTTTCAAAGGTCTCTTTCAATGAGGCTGTTCATGACATTCTGCACCTGCGCGAACTCCATAAGCAAATGGATGAAACGGTTCTAAAGCTTTACGGCTGGGAAGATATAAACTTGGCTCATGATTTTTACGAAGTGGATTATCTGCCGGAAAACGACCGTGTTCGATACACAATTTCAACAGATACCAGAAAAGAAGTCCTAAAACGCCTGCTAAAACTAAACCACGAAATCCATGAACAGGAAGTCAAAGCCAGCCTTCACGTAAAAGGAAAAACCAAAAAGAAACAAAAAGCCGATGCAACAGAACAGATGAAGTTGTTTTAAACAACACATTCAAAAATCATAAAAAATCAACATTTACTCGTAAAGTGGTTTTAAATTTGATATTAGACTGAACTATATTAACTGGTTGTGCATCATAAAAAGGCTGAGAGATGGCAAAGCGTAGAATTGGTTCAATTAAAGATGAGTTGATTTCCAAATCTAAAGAAGCAGCACTATCAGCTGTAAAAATATTCAATGATCCACTGATAAAATTCAAGTCCGAAACTTTTATCGTCTTGATGATAATAGCGTGGACTTATCTACTTCATGCTTATTATCGGTCAAAAGGCACAGAATACCGTTATTTTCAAAAGCACGGAAAAAGAAGATTCTTCGATAAAACGAAGAAAGGAGCATATAAATACTGGGAGCTTGAGCGGTGTCTCAATGAAAAAAGGTCACCTGTCGATAAAAATACAGCCAACAACCTCAAGTTTTTAATTGGACTTCGCCATGAAATTGAACACCAGATGACCCTATCACTTGATGATTTTTTAAGTGGTCGGTATCAAGCATGCATTTTGAATTACAATCATTATTTAAAAAAACTTTTTGGAGGTAGGCACTCCTTAGACGAACATCTGAGCTATTCTCTACAATTTTTAGGACTTTCGAACGAACAACTTCAAGGTAAAAAATTGGGAGCTGAAATCCCCAAACGCTTAAAAGCATATATTGTCGAGTTTGATGGTAAATTGGACCATGATGAATACAACAGCCCAAATTATTCTTATCGCCTATTATTCAAGAGAAAACTGGTTAATCGGCCCGGTCAAGCCGATAAAGTCGTTGAATTTATAGATCCAACATCGGAGTTGGCTAAAACAATTGATAAGGAATATTGGGTTAAAAAAGAAGTCGAAAAGAAAAAATATCGACCGAGCCATATTGTCGCAGCAGTGCAACAAGCGGGATTCCCAAAACTTCGAGTAAACCCTGAACATGTTGAAATGTGGAAATCAGAGGACGCAAAGAACCCAGGTAAGGGTTACGGTGCAGAGGTCGCAGGCTGCTGGTATTGGTATGAGACCTGGCTCAATAGATGTTTAGAGTTATGTGATTTGGCAGGAGATAAATACAAATAGAATACACAACCAGGCCAATGCAGCCGATGCAAAAAGCCGCGCTGCTGATTAGCAATGTCAGCAGTATGGAGGTAAATGAGAATATTATGAATAGAAAGCCACGGATATTTATAGGCTCATCTGTCGAAAGCCTTTCTATTGCCGACGCCGTTAATTTAAACCTTGACCATCAGGCCGAAGTCACGATTTGGCGAAATGGTACTTTCGATTTATCAAGCAACACAATCGATTCCCTTGAAAAGAAGGCTAAGTCTGTGGACTTCTCCCTTTTTATATTCTCACCAGATGATATCGTTATAATCCGCAATCAAGAAAAGGTTGCGGTTCGTGATAATATTGTATTCGAATTAGGACTTTTTATTGGTGCTTTAGGGAAAGAGCGCTGTTTTATTCTTAAACCGAGAGGCGTTGATCTTCATTTGCCAACCGACTTATTGGGCGTAACACCGGCAGACTATGAGCCTAACCGTTCTGATGGTGATTTAGCTTCAGCGGTAAACCACGCCTGTGTCTTAATCAAAAACCAGATGGAAAAATTACAGCCGCTAAGGCATGTGCAGAAGCCTCCGCAACCACTCAAAAATACGGTTGATGTCATTTCAGAACTAAATGCAACCGATTTTAGCGTTCTGAAAGAACTTGTAAGTACGTTTACGGCGAGCCCTAACGGTTATAGCATCTATGTCATTAAAAATAATCTGAAGAATCAATCTTACGAAGTTGACCTCTCTGCAATTAAGCTTGAAAAACTTGGCTATATCGAGAAGAGAAACGAAAGTGACTATGACGGTAACGAATACTATGCTTATAAAATAACCAATGAAGGTGTTGAGATTCTTTTGCAAAGAGAGAAAGAAATACCATTTTAACTGCTAACCTCGCAGTGCTCGTGCCCAGCAAGCCCGAATTGTTGGGATTCTACCGGAAGGTAGATGAAATTCGATAGTGTTACCCAGAAAGAACAGAGGGGGTCAAGAACAGAGGGATCACGTCTTCATTCTTAACTTCTGTCAAGAATGAAGACCCCTCTGTTTGTGACTCCTCTGTTTGGGGCGAAAAAAGAAAAATCAAATACGGCAAAGTGCATTTTGATGAATTTGACGGTGTTGAATACAGACAGGTTGCGAAAGTTTCGGATCTGAATTAAGATATTTTTGTGTATGAGGGCGAAGCGGAATAGTGTTACAAGGTGCGCCTGATCGAGGAATAGTTCAATTGCCTTATGTTTGATGTAAAGGATGTTTAAAAATGCGCGAATATAAAATAAATTGCTCAAGACCTGGAGGTGAATCATGAGTGTGGAATGGCACTGGGCCGGCGCCCACTGGTGGAAGTTTGATTTTCATACCCATACACCTAAATCCGACGAATATGGCAAGGGACCGGAGCAGGAAGCTCTAAAACAGCGCACACCAAAAAACTGGCTTCTTGATTATATGCGTGCGGGCGTTGACTGTGTTGCAGTGACAGATCACAACACGGGAGCATGGATAGACGAGTTGAAGGATGCATTAGAGGAATTGAAAAAGGAAAAACACCCGGATTTTCGTATGCTCTATCTGTTTCCCGGCGTAGAAATTTCAGTAAACAGCGGAATCCATATTCTGGTTGTTTTGCCACTGGATAAGGAAAGGGGTCAAGTCTGCCTTTGACCCTTGCTCAAAATTATTAAGGGTCAAAGGCAGACCCCTTTTCCTTTTTTGCTTTTTTCTGAAGGCCATCTGCAAAGACAGATACTATCCGAGAACAGTAGCAGGAATGGGTACTTATGAATGATCGGGATATCTTTTATGACACGGCCAAGTTATCACGCCCTGAGCAGGAGATCGTGCTGCGGAAGGCGCATTCCATCTGCGAGAGATGGTGGTTTGATAAGCTGGATTGCTTGGAAAGCTTTGCAAGGCAGCAGGTGAAAGGCATCTCATTCGAGGACGCCATGGGCCACTTTGTTGAAGGTGCATTAATGAATGTCATCCACCGGCGACAAATACTTCCGTTGGATGAACCTCATTTGGAAGTTGGTTTTCGTTCGATGGAGTTACCTGTGGACTACTTCCTCTGGATTATCGTCCCACTAAAGCGTGCAGACGAAATCGTTATCGGAATGCCCCAACTATTGTGATGGGGCCATTGAAAAAGCTATGCAGAATAAGGGGCCAAATCTACGTTTGACCCATGAGCAATCTATTTTCTCTTATTTTACTATATTCAATAACTTTCCATGTAGAATAGTAGGGGAATAATTGGGGAAGTAGGGGACGTTATGTTGTGAGTTTTGTTATGTTGTGAGTTTTGTATATACTTTTCTTTGAATATCAAAAAATATATTTTCTTTGAATTTAATTCTTATACTTGAGTTGTCATCAGAATACAAAAGAAATTGTATGACAATT
>JAUWQO010000167.1 GCA_030610995.1 Desulfobacterales bacterium | reverse complement strand
AGAGCATACATGAGCAAAAAAAGTTTATCAGATATAAACTACAAACAACTGTGGGTAACAAAATAGATATAATAACAAGATGTTACAGTTCCAACGAGAGAAGAGTAGATACCCCCCCACGCTCAATTAGGGTCTAAAAATACTTGTACTTGTAAAATAGTGTAATATATAATTTCTAATGGGTCAAATATTTTAATATGTTATGTCATTTTTGACCGAGCCCTCAGGTCGAAATTAGCGATCAGTTTAGTGTAGGACTATGGGATTTCATTAACGTAAACGTATTGAGCCTCGGTTATTCAAATGGAAGCGACTGAATCTCTCATAAAATTCCTTCAATCATGTATCTCACCGATTGTACTAATTTCGGGTGTTGGCCTAATTCTCCTTTCCCTCAACAATCGTCTTGCCAGAACTATTGATAAGTCAAGAATGATTGTAAACGAAATGAAAAATGGGCAGGTCGTCGATAAGGACAAAAAGCGCTTAGAGCTGAAAATCCTGTTTAAACGAAGCAAAATTCTCAGGAATTCTATCATATCAATTTCCTTCAGCATTCTTTCCAGCAGTTTGATTATCCCGGTCCTGCTATTGATGAATTTATTTCATGTGAATTTGAAATTCCTTGGGATACTGTTTTTTCTTTTTAGCATTATTGGTATTATTCTATCCGCTGTTTTTCTTCTCATTGATGTAATCCTTACTCTAAAAGCATTAGAATTTGAGGTAAAAGATTATATTTGAATAACCAATCTCACCATAACAACTTTAATATTTCTTTCTTCTTTTGCAGTTGCCTCGAAAAGGCAGGGCCAACCAAACTCGTAACATAATGAAAATTATAAGCATCAAATCATATAGCAATGGTTATACTGGAATCTTTGAAGAAGATAACAAGTATGTATTATTCAATCTTTCTAAAAATGGACAATTTAAAAAAATAAATGAATACAATAAAGAGGAATATGTTGATTACAATCATTTTGTGGGGATGATGAGTAAATTTATACCTCATGGTTCTTTTCTTAAAGAACCGGTTAAAATAGAATCAATAACCATTGAAGAACTTGACAGGGTCTTTTCGAAGATAAAATAATCAGATGAAAAGTTTATATGAAGGCGTTGATATGACCTTTGATGCATGAACCAGAGAAACTTCATAATCTATTAATAATCACTGTAGTCAGGCATAATCCAGCTTATACCTGATGATTATACCAGGGTTGAGGGATGAAGAAGTTAAGTCTTTTATCATTTAGAAGTTTTCGGGCAAAACTTACGTTGGTTTTGGTTTTATCAATGCTCTTTGTCGGAGTAATGAATAACTTTTTAATTTATAAATTCGCTCTTGATTCACAGCTTGATGCACTTAGAAATCAATTAATGATAATTGCCCAAACAGCAGCCTTAACGATTGATGCAGATACACTTATAAAGGTTCCCTTAAACCCAGAAGGAGCAAATACCCCTCAATACAAAAATATTGCCCAAAAGTTACAAAAAATAAAAGAAATAAACCTGCCTATTAAATATATATATACTATGACAAAAACAGAAGAAAAAGGCATTTGGCAGTTTATTGTTGACCCCACCCCTCTTGATGAAGAAGATGCATCTTATCCGGGGGATAAATATAATGTTGCTCGTTTTCCCGAGATGCTCAAAGGGTTTGATAATCCTTCTGCGGACAAGAAACTGGAGGTTGATGAATGGGGGGTTACTTTATCCGGTTATGCTCCAATTCGCGATAAGAAAGGTAAAGCCGTTGCGATGTTAGGTGTAGACGTTACGGCTGATGATGTTTATTTAACACAACGAGAAGTTCATAAGCGGGCGGTTTTTGTATTAGTTTTAGGAATTATATTTTCTTTAAGTTTGGGAATGTTGGTTTCAAATAGAATTGCCGATCCCATTCGAAAATTAGCAGAAGGAACCCGTCGAATCGCCAAAGGAGACTTGCAGTATCAAGTAGAGGTCAAAGGGCGCAATGAGATAAGCGAGTTGGCCCATTCTTTCAATGAGATGGCAGGCAGCCTTTCTGAATCACGAAAGAAGCTGCATGATTATTTTTATCGGGCAATGGAATCTTTAGTCCGGCTCCTTGAAGCAAAAGATGCTTATACCCGAGGACATTCCGATAGAGTTGCTAAATATACAGAAAAAATTGCCTTGAAAATGAATTTTCCTCAAGAAGAGGTAGAATCATTAAGAAAGATAGCACAGGTTCATGATATAGGAAAATTGGGAATACAAGAAAGTATATTAAATAAAAAGGAAAAACTTACTGAAGAAGAGTGGAAAATAATCCAAGAGCATCCGGATATAGGTGAAAAGATATTAAGACCCGTTGTATTTAATAAGGAAATGCTGGCTATAGTAAGGGGCCATCATGAACGTTACGATGGTAAAGGCTATCCTGATGGGATAAAAGGCGATGATATTACTATTTCTTCTCAGATTGTTTCTGTTGCCGATACTTATGATGCGATGACCTCCACAAGAGCTTATAGGCTAGCTCTAAGCAAAGAAAAGGCAATAGAAGAGCTGAAAAAAAATTCCGGGATTCAATTCAACTCCCGTATCGTAGAGGCATTCCTCAAGGTTTTAGAGCAAGAATAAAAAACAACGGAACTCATAAGGGGCATCAGATTATAAGTTGCTATGAAAGTGCGTTTTATTTTAGCAGGATATGTGGAAAGAAATAATAAACCAATTAAATAAACAGATGACAATCTTATAAACTAATGTACGGACTCCCACCTGTTGATTACAATCATTTTGTGGGGATGATGAGTAAATTTATACCTCATGGTTCTTTCCTTAAAGAACCGGTTAAAATAGAATCAATAACCATTGAAGAATTTGACAGAGCGTTATCCTCTTTAAAATAAGGTTCGTCAGACTAATGCCGGCTCGGTGTCGCGTCTTGATTAGCATATTAGCTGACATCTTTTTACATAGATACATTGAAAAAACATGTCAAGGCCATGAAGAATTGAGTTTAAAGATACAGTTCCGCAATTCCAATCTTCGGGAGCTTTCCGAAAATGACAACCCGCCACCGGCCTGGTCGGAACAGGCTGTTTTCGTGTACGCGACCTTCCTTCCTGCTATTTTGCCTTCCGCGCAGCAAATTGCCCCGCAAGTACGCGACAAGTCACAGGTGAAGTTCAGAAATTCTTAAAAGTACTGTATACGCCTATGAGCTCTTCTTGATGGGAGTCCATCGGCTCAGGACCATGGGCCGGATGCGATCCAGTTTGTGGGACTTGGTTTGCCGGAGGAAATGGCCGCGACAACTGGCGCGAGAAATCCATCCACCGCAGTCGTGACTTTCCTGAATGAAACGGCAACGTGATCCTGTTGGAGTCTTTTCCAGAATGTCGTCCACTGGATTTGTTTCGCATTGATAAAAGGTTCCGTGAAGGCCTCGA
Source organism: Desulfobacterales bacterium (assembly GCA_030610995.1). Lineage (GTDB taxonomy): Bacteria > Desulfobacterota > Desulfobacteria > Desulfobacterales > ETH-SRB1 > Desulfaltia. The sequence continues at coordinate 2,231 of JAUWQO010000167.1, read as the reverse complement.
TTTCCGTGGGCAGTGCTGTGCCCCGCCTTTCAAAGGTCAGACGAATGGCCTCGGCCAGCTTGGCTCCATCGAAATCGAATTGCCGGGACAACAACCAGATGTCGTAGAAATCCTTCATCCGGCTGTTCAACACACCCAGTTTGACCATGGCTTCGAACTTTTCCGCTATAGAGCTCTCCCTGCTGTAGCAAAGCAGTCGTGGCGCAGGTGAATCCAGCATGGTCGGAAGCTCCGATTCTTCAGGCTCCGGATACACGACGTCGCCGAAGCCGATATCGACCTGCATGTTGATCCTCGCAGAGTCCAGTGCGCCCCGGAACCGAATCCTGATCCCCTCATAATCAGCGTCTTCGGTGATCCGCTCGGCCTGAATGGAATCAGCATCGAAGGCAAGTCCGTCCGCTTCCACGTCCATGGACAAGATGTCCCGGATCTGTGCGATGATGTCGCCTTCCTTGTTACTCGTTCTTCCCAGCATGTCGATGTCCATGGTCGGACGAAATTCCGGCGAATGCCAGACTCTCAGCATCAAAGCTCCTTTGAGAATGAATCGGTCGGCGTGAGCGGATTGGGATAGCCGGTAGAGGAATCGCTCCATGGCGTAGTATTGAAGCAACTCGTTGAATGGCCGTCGGTCGCTCTTGGCGCGGTTGAGGATACGTTGCCGGACGGACGCGGGGATGTTTCTGGGAGACTTCATACCATCGCCTCCAGGTATGGCCGCATCACCTTTTCGACCCGGCAGATCTTGGCGTATTTGAGCAGTTCGCCGAGGTCGAACTTCTTTCGTGTCTTGTAGAGTTTCAGTGCTTCCAGCACCACGTCCATTCCGATCTTATTGCGAAACTTGAAGCAGTCGGCCAGGGTTTTCTCGGGGCTGTAGACTTTGACGTGTACTCTATCAATCCGATGCTTCTCGATGCCGGATTTGTATGCTTCATTCGAGAATCTGTGGGCCTGGATGGGAGGATAGTCGAGTGAAGGCATCCGTGAGTCCCTTGGTACCGCCACGGAAACATCATGCGGAATCTGAGTCGTGATGTCATGATAGGCCAGTGCGGAAACAAGACAGATGACGATGTTCGGAAAGCGAAGGCTCACCGTAACCAGATCGGGGTTGCTGATCGGAGGCAGTTCCACCAGCCGATAGATACCTCTGCTCACTTGTTCGATGACGCCCTTATCCCTCAGCGAATATAGCATATAGCGTGTGATGCCGTGTTTGATGGCCTCGCTCATTCGAAGCCGGCCACCGTGCTTGCGGAAAATTTCTTCAGGTCGTTCTTTCATTTTAAGCTCCAGACAAAAAGTCCTCACTTGTTTTCAAGTGGTAACAATATGTCTGATTTCAGCCAAAAACTCAAGGGAAATATTTTTTTGTAAAAAATATCAGTTTGCTATATGTGAGGGTTCAGTGTCGCGTCTTGATTAGCGCATTATCTGACATCTGTTTGCACAGATACATTGAAAAAACATGTCAAGGACATGAAGAATTGAGTTTAAAGATAGAAAAACAGAGGTGTCTTCATTCTTGGCATTGTTACTAAATATGCCAGGCAGGAACCTCAGATTAAGTCCTAACAGCATTAAGGCAGACATGAACAGATTACATGTTATAATTATTGCCATATTGTGCTTTATTGTCGTACCTGTAGCCATAGCTGATGATATCATAAAGCATTATGATAAGCATCATAATGTAACCGGATATACAGTGATAGACGGCGACAGGCAGACCCATTATGACAACTCGTGGAACCGGATCGGATATACCATATCTGATAAAAACAAAGACACTCATTATGATATAGATCAGAACCGGATCGGGCATACTGAATGGGACAATGATGATACCGGCAGCCATTATGACAAAGAGAATAATCGAACCGGATATTCCAAGAAATACAAAGACAAAGAGACTATGTTTGACAATTCCTGGAACCGGAAGGGATATAAAAAATGAAAACAAATCCAGAATTTATTGAAAATTATTTTTATCAGGAATGAGGGACGATATGCTGGATCCTTGAAAGAAGGAATATAGGATGTCCCCGAAGCACATGATCTGGAAGGTACCAACACCGAGTGATTTCCGCCCCTAAAATTATAAGTTTCTATTTTATCTGTTGATATGGTCATATCATGACCTTAGTTCTTGCGCTTTTGCATCAATTTAAACCTGATTATTGCAGAAAGTGGCATCATGGCAAAAACAGCCTGCACAGTTCCCA
>JAUWQO010000067.1 GCA_030610995.1 Desulfobacterales bacterium | reverse complement strand
AAGTCGCCTGAACTCCTCCCCTTCAAGCACCTGCAAATAAAATAATAGACAAATAAGCACAACAAATGCAGCTATAACGCAGTACATAACCACGACTAATCGGTGTTTGAACCAATCACTGTCAGCTGTCTTTAAATATTTGCCCACAGTTGCGCCCTTTTATTATCTGGTAAGCGTTCACGGAACGTTGAAATTGGAAATTGGAAATTGGAAATTTGGCCTTCATGCTTTTGTACTGTTGATGAACGCATTCGATTTTGGGCCGAGTTTTTCAACTATTGCTTTGTATTCTCTCGCGTTTGACTCAGATAAAACTTTTTTTCCACTTATCAAAGTCGTGCCAGACCATATCTGATAACGCTTCTGCCAGTTTGTAAACATCCAGCTCCTAAACTCGTTTCATCTCTCCCAAATTTCTACTTTCCAATTTCAAGTTTCAAGCCGTGAACGGCTACATTATCTGTTAATTTCCGGCGATTGTTTATGTGAAAAAACGGCGAGCAGCTTATTAAATAATTTATTCCATCTTTTATAGGTGAAATTATAAAATTGAATAATAAACGGTCCTGTACATATTGCCCATACAACCTGCACTACAACACTATTTATGGCAGACGAAGAAAATTGCGTACCCGGCTCCAGCATGCCAAAGGTTCCAAACAATATTACATTCTCTATTAATACGGCTGCTGCTGCAACAAAAAGCAAAAGAATATAATTGCTCACATGAAAAATCTTTATGAGCTGTCTCACACCGATAAATAGCCAAAGATATGCTGTTAAATACAATCCAAAAGGGCCTCCGGAAAGGCTATCCATTACCAACCCTGTAATAAGGGCGACGGGTATGCCTTCACGAACATTGAAAAAAAGACCCATATAAACAATATAGAGGGCTAACAGGTCATAAAATGTATCGAATAAGGAAAAACAGGGCAAAATTGTTGTCTGAAAGATTATTAGACATAGACAGGCGGCAATGTGAAAGCAATAAGTCATTGATCGCTCACATCTGATATCGGCTTGGTATTTAATACAACTAAAACCTCTTCCAGTTTTTCAAAATCAACATAAGGTGTAACTATTACTTCCTGAAAGATACCAAAATTACTCTTAATAACCTCAGAAACCTTGCCGATACGCAGTCCTTTTGGGAAAACAGTGTCAAGCCCGGACGAAACAATAGTATCTCCGACCCTGATATCATGTTTGCGCAGGGCATACATGAAAAAGCATTGACCGGTCGAACCCCCTTTTATAATCCCTCGCGCCCTGGTCCTTTGCACCAAAGCGTCAATCGCGCTAATCTGATCAACAACAAGAAGCACCTTGGAAGAATGGAGTGAAGCATAAATGACCTGACCCACTATTCCTTCAGGCATTAATACGGGCAATCCTTTTCCCACACCATCTGATTTACCCTTGTCTATGATTATGGTTTTAAACCAGGGAGAGGGGTCCTTGCCGATTACTTCGGCAACAAGCGCCTGGCCGGCCATGTTTTTTCGGAAGTTCAATAACTTTCGAAGCCGGAGGTTGAAAATCTCAATCTCATTAAACTGGTTATTTTTTTCAATAGCGCGATCTAAAGCTTTCTTAAGATTATCGTTCTCCTGTTTTACTGCAACGAGACAAAAATAGTCACTCCAAACATCTCGTATAAAAGAAATCGAACTGGTAGTAATTTTCTGAAAAGGAGCAATAAAGAAAATGGCGCTTTGCCCGGGTCCATGGGTATGATAGCGACGGCTTGTAACAGAAAGGACTATTAGGTTAACAGCGATCAGAACAATTACACCAACAATCATTACAATCTTTTTTGAAAACATGAAATTATATAATCATAACCTGTCTTAAGATTTCAATACTGTCAATGGCTTTGCCTGAACCGAGAACCACAGCTAATAATGGATCATCGGTTATTGTTATAGGAAGGCCGGTTTCTTCCCTGATAAGTTTGTCTAAATTTTTTAACAATGCTCCGCCACCTGTCAATACAATTCCTCGATCAACAATATCTGCGGCCAACTCCGGCGGAGTCTGCTCCAGGGCAATTTTTATCGTCTCCACAATCGCATCGATCTGCTCGGAAATCGCTACCCGAACCTCTTCTGAATCAATCGACAGAATTTTAGGAATTCCAGAGCCAAGGTCTCTGCCTTTAACCTCTACTGTTTCCAGATTCTGCGAGTCAGGATATGCATTCCCGATAGTGGTTTTAATTATCTCCGCCGTTCTTTCACCGATCAACAGGTTATATTTCCTTTTTATATACTGAATAATCGAAGCATCCATCTTATCGCCGGCCACCCTGATCGACCTGCTGTAAACAATCCCTGCCAGAGAAATCACAGCGACTTCCGTTGTGCCGCCGCCGATATCAACGACCATATTACACGTTGGTTCAGTAATAGGAAGGCCCGCGCCTATTGCGGCTGCCATAGGCTCTTCGATAAGAAATACCTCGCGGGCTCCTGCTGATTCAGCCGATTCTTTGACAGCACGCTTTTCAACCTGAGTGATTCCGGATGGTACTGCAACAATAATTCTTGGTCTGACAAAGGTCCGTCTGTTGTGAACCTTGTGAATAAAATGCCGCAACATTGCTTCGGTTACCTCAAAGTCGGCAATAACTCCGTCACGCATAGGACGGATTGCCACTATATGACCGGGTGTTTTCCCTAACATGTTTTTTGCTTCAAGGCCGACGGCCAAAACACGGTTTTTAGCCCTCTCGTCTGTTCTTACCGCAACTACCGAGGGCTCGCTTAATACTACTCCTTTGTCTTTAACATAAACAAGGGTGTTCGCCGTGCCAAGATCGATGGCAAGATCATTAGAAAATACACCTAAAATTCCACTTAAAAAACCCATAGCTCCTCATTTCCCGCACACATAAAAATATGTATGCAATTAAATATATGTTATATTTGGCATCCTTCACGACAAGTCAAAAGTAGTTTACACTTTGTGGATATTGTATTTTGGCAGTGAAATTTGAAACTCGAAATTTGAAATTGGGAAAAACACAAAGATGTAGATGCGTTACCTAATTTCAAATTTCCAGTTTCGACATCGGCATTCAATTCGATTGAATACGCTTTTTCGAAAAAAGTGTAAACTGGTGAATGAAGGATGCCTTATATTTTTATTAATTTATCAAATAGATCTTGCCATTACAAGCAAAATATCATCGGTTCAAAAGACAATCCATAACCGCATTGTGGGCTTTCGGCCTGAAAAACTTTATTCTATCATTTTCACGTGATGGGTGTACACGATTGGTCAAAAGTATAACAATAATATTTCTCTTAATGTCCATCCAGAAGGAAGTGCCTGTAAAACCAAGATGCCCTATACTCCTTTTTGAAAAATAGTCTCCGCAACTGGAGTTAGCCAATGATGGGGTTTCAAATCCAAGCGCCTTATCTGTTCCTTCCTGCTGCTTAAAAAAAGTGTGAAGAAGATCTTTACCAAACAGGCTGATTGACGGCTTGCCGTAAAAATCCGACAACAAAGACGACAGGAGAATATGCAGACTGCCGGCAGATCCAAAGAGGCCGGCATGTCCCGCAATACCTCCCACCATATAGGCATTTTCATCATGCACTACTCCATCTAAAAGGATATTTCGCCAGAGGCATATTTCAGTGGCTGCAAATCGCCCTGTAATCGGCTTTGAATTAAGATCTACAAAAAAAAGACCTCTGTCTGAATCTATGCCAAGCGGTCTGTATATTTCATCACTTACATAATGATCAAGACGTTTTCCAGATACAGTTTCAACCACCCATCCAAGAATCATAAACCCAAGATCGCTGTATAACACCTTTTTTCCTATGGGATGCGACATGGATTCTTTTACAACAAGGCTCTTTAAGGCTTTCCTTCTCGCATCAGGCGGGAACTTGCTTAGCTTATAATAATATTCACGATAAGCAGGAAGACCGGAATTATGACATAAAAGAGACCTTATCTTTATCTGCCCCTTGTCTGTTTTTTTAAAGCATGGCAAGATTGATTCAAGTGGTTGCTCAAGAGATAGTTTGCGCTGTTGAATCAGCCTCATAACGGCCAGCGTTGTTGCAAGCGGTTTGGTAAGGGATGCCAGATCAAAAATGGTATCTATGGTCATTTTACGTCTTGAGAATATATCGGCATATCCATAAGCTTCAAAAAAAACTATCGAATCATCCCTTGCGACCAAGAGCACTGCTCCGGGAAAAACCTTATCAGATATTGCATATCTCATAAGGCTGTCAACTTGTTTCATACTCGTTACTCGTTGCTCGTTGCTGGTTACTCGTTGCTATTTGCTCGTTGCTGGTTACTCGTTGCTGGTTGCTATTTGCTGTCTAATCTTCTAATCTTCTAATCTTCTAATCTTCTAATCTTCTAATCTTCTGACCTTCTGACCTTCTGACCTTCTGCTGGTTACTCGTTGCCGATTTATGAAACGACAACAACTGCGTGTCGGTGTCAAGGGTTGCATTAAGACCGATCGGAATTGTAATATTACTTTTTCCATGTCCCACTTCAAAACCAGCAAGCACAGGGATGTTATCCTCTTTGAAAAGGTTATCCACAATCCCGATAATTTCACTAACAGAACCGCAATCTTTAAAAGAACCAATGACAAGTCCTGCTAAGCCGTCGAAACATCCGGCAAGCTTCATGTGTGTCAGCATCCTGTCAATTCGGTAACATGCTTCGCCCTTATCTTCCAAAAACAAAATATGCCCTTTAAACATAGGTCCAAAAGGTGTCCCGACAAGATGGCACAAGGTAGTAAGACTGCCTCCTGCAATCGGCCCTGAAGCCATGCCATGCCTGATTGTTATCCCTGTTTTTGGCCTTATTGCAAGCATAGCGTCTGATGAAACCGCTGCAAGCAGCGCTTCCCTTGTCTTTTTGGAAGCATCCCCCAGACTTGTCACCATAGGTCCGTGAAAAACAACAAAACCGCACTTTGTGTATAACACCGACAGGATTGCTGATATATCGCTGAATCCAATAAAAATTTTCGGATTTTTCTTAATTGATTCAAAATCTAATAATGAAAGTACCCTCATAGAACCGAATCCACCCCTTGCACAAATAATTGCCTTTATTTTCCTGTCGGCAAAAAAAGTGTTTATAAGGTTGGCGCGATGAATATCCGGCCCTGCAAGATACCCTTTTTTTATATAGATGTCATCAGGGACAATTATGCGAAATCCCATAGCTTTCAGAACCGCGACACCACGGTCAAATTCTTTCCTGTCAAAAGGGCTTGCCGGAGCAACTATTCCGATAGTATCACCCTGCAACAGTCTATCCGGTACTAATTGCATATTTCCCATGAGACCCTTGCAAATCCATTACTCAAGTTTCGCACCCTTAGATTTCTATCAGGGGCATATAACATACTGAACTCATACGTGGTTTCAAGCAGAGAGCTTTGCACAACCCCCATTTTTACTCGATCCTGGTCATTGCGAGGAGCAAAGCGACGTGGCAATCTTGTGGATTATCAACATGTTTTGAGATTGCTTCGCTTCGCTCGCAATGACAATACTGGGGTTTTTCAAAGGTTTCAAGCATTGTCTTAATGTTTGTTTTTGGTGCCGTTTTCGAAGTCACAGGTATAATATTTCGCTTTAAAAATTTATTTCGGCTATTACAGTTTAAAGCTTTAGATAAATAAAATAGGAGCGAAACTTGAGTATAGATATATTGACATGTAAGGCTAAAAGGATTATGAATAATATTTGTCGGGGCGTGGCGCAGACTGGTAGCGCACTTGAATGGGGTTCAAGGGGTCGGAGGTTCAAATCCTCTCGCCCCGACCAAAATAAAACTTTTATAAATTCTTCGAAACAACCGCCTCTTTTAAATATGTAAAGACATCAGGCCCCTCTTTTGAGGCTTTTTCCTTACCTATTGCTATCTGGTGCATCAGCTCAATTTTTCCCTTGTCAAGACTGCTGAGTTGCTCCTCAATAAGTTTCAGCAAATTATAGGTTAAGCTGTACATTACAACAGGGCCAAAAAGATCTTCATTGTTCTTACCTTTGCTTAAAGTGCCAACAACATGGTGATCGCCTGTTTTCATTGCCTTTGGCGGAGGACTGTATTCGAGCAGTTCGGCAAACAGAGTAAGAGCTTCTATCACGCCGTCAGCATCCCCTATTTCCAGCGCTACCGCGCCATCTTTCTCAATCTTCTCGATATCAGATTCATTATAGGAAAGATCCAGCATATCAATACATTCTTTCCGGATAGTTTTAACAGATTCCTCTCTTTTGCTGAGAACCACATCTTTATCATTTAATATCTTGATGATATTGCGTATGTTAAGCATCTCCTTTACTATGGGACTTTTGCGCAACACAACATCTTCAATTGTAGTATTGTAAATGGCAAGTCCATTGTCTAAAACCAGAATCCTTTTCAGATCACCATTTTCCTGCAAAACATAGAGATCAAGATCGCGCTCCTGTATGAATTGATAAGAACCCGTTTCAAGAAGACTGCGCATTGTTTGCTTGTCAAGCTTGCGGCCGCTGTCAGGAGGCCCGATAGAATTAAGCACAGTCTTTGTCATTTTATCTATCTTTATCTTTTTCAGAAGATTTTCTTTAAAGGACATTATTACCCCCTTTTTTGATAAATCTAAAACTTGATGAATTGTCTTAATTATCTTAATGTATAATTTAAAGCAAAGTCAACTGAAAGAACCGTTGATGTCAACAAATTACATAAATTCCAAAATGTTAAATTACCGGTTGCTTAACAGAAAGATTATGTTTATATTAATAAGTTAAGTTTCGCACCTTTTTCGTTCAGGCATTAGTTAAGTTATTTGCCCGCCGTTCACGGCTTGAAACTTGAAATTGGAAATTGGAAATTAGAAAGAACTGTACAAAAGCATGAAGGCCAAGTTTCGAATTTCCAATTTCAACGTTCCGTGAACGGTTAAGTTATTTGAAAGGAATAAAATATGGATGATTATGCAAAGATAATATATAAAGGCAAAACATATAAACTCCCTGTTGTTACAGGTTCCGAAGGGGAAAAAGCTATCGATATATCCACACTCCGCCAAAAAACCGGATTAATCACGCTTGATCCCGGATTTGCCAATACCGGTAGCTGCATAAGCTCCATAACATTCATGAGCGGCGAAAAGGGGATTCTTCGTTATCGCGGCATACCGGTTGAGGAGCTTGCCAGGCATTCTACTTTTACTGAGACAGCCTATCTTTTAATAAACGGGGTTTTGCCAACCAGAAAGGAGCTCAACAGGTTCTCGGTTCTGTTGAACGATAATTCACTTGTACATGAGGATATGCAGATTTTTTATCAGAACTTTCCAAGGGCTTCTCATCCAATGGGCATTTTATCTTCAATGGTAAATGCTTTAAGAAGCTTTTATCCTGAACTCCAGACCGTAGAAGAAGAAATTAACAAAACGGTCACACGTCTTCTCTCAAAAATGAGAACCCTGGCAGCCATGTCATATAAAATATCCATGGGGCATAAAGTTATATACCCCCGCCCTGATCTGCCTTATTGCGCGAACTTTCTAAACATGATGTTTGACAGCCCGGTAAAACCCTATCGAACACACAAAGAACTGGTAAAAGCATTAAATGTTTTCTGGATACTCCATGCTGATCACGAACAAAACTGTTCCACATCAGCGGTAAGGGTTGTCGGAAGCGGAAGGGTTAATCTTTATGCGGCAATTTCTGCGGGAATAGCGGCCCTCTGGGGGCCGCTGCATGGAGGCGCAAATCAGGCGGTTATTGAAATGCTATCCGATATCGTAAAAAACAACGGCGATATCGACAGCGTCATTAAAAGAGCTAAAGATAAAAATGATCCTTTCAGATTGATGGGCTTTGGACACAGGGTTTACAAAACATACGATCCCAGGGCTAAAATCATTAAAAAAACGTGTGACAGGGTTCTAAAGAAGCTCAAAATAAAAGATCCTTTACTTGACATGGCAAAGGAGCTTGAAGAAAGAGCGTTAACTGACGATTATTTTATTGAACATAATCTATATCCAAATATAGATTTTTACAGCGGTATTATCCTGCGTGCCATGGGGATACCTACAAATATGTTTACTGTCATGTTTGCCATCGGCAGGCTTCCCGGATGGATTGCGCAATGGCAAGAAAGCGCGGATGACCCCAAATGGAGACTCAGCCGACCCCGTCAAATTTACACTGGACCAACAAAATCAAAATACATACCCATTGATGAAAGATAATAACTCAAGTTTCGCACCCTTAACTTTTAGCAACATCAAAGCAGTAAAGGAGCTGAATTCAATTTTTAAAGCGAAATGTTTAAACGATCTTTTTTAATCAGCACGTTATATTCTACGCCCAAAACAGGCACAAGAGAAATATAACATATTGAGTTTACATAGCGTTCTAAGTCTTGTCTTATAGCTTGTTTTGGTGCCGTTCTCGAAGTCACAAAAATGATATTTCGCTTTAAAAATTTATTTCAGCCCTTGGTGTTTAAAGCTTTTAACGAATAAAATGGGTGCGAAACTTGAGTAATATAGAAATCGTAAAAACACATGCAGAAAAACTGTTCATCGATGCAAGCGGAAGTCACGACTGGGACCACACGCTTCGTGTATGCAGGTTATGCGAACGTATCGGGCCTGTTGAAGGCGCTGATATGGACGTGCTCCTTATTGCAGCCTGCCTGCACGATATCGGAAGATACTACCAGGATGCTTCAAACGGCGCGGTTTGCCACGCTGAAAAGGGCGCACGGATAGCATGGTCTATCATAAAGGATCTTCCCCTTTCAGAAAAACAAAAAGAAAATATTATCCACTGTATCAAATCCCATAGGTTTCGGGGAAATCATGCCCCAAAATCGGCTGAAGCAAAAGTTTTGTTTGATGCAGACAAGCTGGATGCCATCGGCGCAGTCGGTGTGGCCAGAGCATATCTATTTGCCGGCGAGCTTGGAGCGCGGCTTCACAGCCCGGAAATTAATGTTGAAGAAGCAAAATCCTATTCTAAAGACGATACAGGGTACAGAGAATTTAAGGTAAAACTCAACAAGATCAGGAATAAAATACTTACAGAGGAAGGCCGGAAAATTGCAAAAGAGCGTCATTCTTTTATGGAGTCTTTCTTTAAACGCTTTTTAGAAGAATATGAGGGAACAAGGTAAAGATAAGGAAGATTAATATATGATCATTCCCACCTGTCGCCGCCTTTATGCTTGAGGTCAATATAGGTTACCCTTCCACGTTCATTAATAAATGAATTCAAAAGCCAGCTTACAACGCTGATGAAAAAGGAACCGAATACAGCCGTCCAAAACCCGTATACGTCAAAGCCCGGTATCACGCCGGAAACCATTTTAAGCATAAATGCGTTTATCAAAAAGGTAAAAAAACCAAGGCTCATAATGTTTATGGGAAGGGTTAAAAAGAGCGCTATGGGCCGAAAAAAGGCATTCAGTATGCCAAGGATGGCTGCGGCAAACAATGCGGAAAAGAAACCGCTCACACGTATCCCGTCCAGCAGATAAGATGTGATTAGGATGGAACCTGTCAGGGTCAACCATCTTATAATAATACCGTTCATTTTCATAAAAAGCTATATTATGCCGCTCTATGGCACTGTAACCGAAAAATCACCGCGATTCCTGCAGATTACAATCCAATATCAAGGACGTAGCCGTCAAGCTAAAAGGCTATGAACATCGAACGTCCAACGTCGAATTTTGAATAAGGAATTCTGCCAATTTATAAACTGGCGGAGCACTTCGGTCCCTCAGCATAAACTCAGCGATTTGATCCACGCCAAGATAACGCCATATGTCATCTTGAAGATACCATATGTCGTGATCTTACTTGTGCTATATGCCATATCTTGTATATTTTTTAAAGGTATGTCATATGGCACAATTATAGGCGTGGTTCAATGTTTCTGCCAGAAAGCTTTGGCTGATTTGATGTTCGATGTTGGACGTTCATCTTTTAATATGTTCGATGTTCAAAAGAATTTTTACTCTGCCGTTCAATATTCTCTTATCATAAATATTTTATTTCTTAATCCTTAAAAACTATCCCTGTATATCCGACAAAGCTGTCGCCGGGGCTCTTATCATAACTGGTAGCATAGGCGATGGACTCTGCATGTTTTGCCCCTAACTGTTTTGCAGCCGCTATAGCTGTTGCCGCGGCGCCTGAACAGCAGGCATTCCGGTGCGCCATGGCTTCCCTTATAACCGCCTCTGAATCCATTGTAAGCATGACATCAATAATTCTGCGATCATTTTCATTACGCACCCAATCAAGCGATGCAGGCCCGGTCCCCTCCGGCATAAACCCATAGTTTGTGCCGTAATGTGTCAGGTCGGTAGAGCCGATAACTTTGGCCCGAAGGCCAAGCTTTGTTGCCATCTCCGCTGCTGCTTTTCCTATTTCAAGAGAGCTTTTATCAGGAGGAACACCCATTGGAACGATTCTCACATCTTTAAAAAAATATTTTATAAAAGGAAGTTGAAGTTCTATTGTATTGTCCTGCATAAAATTTTCTGAGGTTTCGATGTCAAAGCTATATTTTTCGGCCAGCTCTTGTGCAATATTCTTTTCGATTTCGATTTCGCCGAACGGAGTTTCCCATGCCCCTTCTTTCATAATATAATATGGAGAACCAGGATGAAGATGCATTCCAAACATAATTATCACATCCGTATGTTTTTCATCCTTTAGACAACGGATTACGTTGCAGGCAATACTGCCTGAAAAGTACCACCCTGCATGGGGCACAATCCCTCCGATCGATTCCCCCTGTAAAAGATCCTTTATTTTGATTTCCCTGATAAAATGATCAATTTCTTTTTCGCACTCGCTGGCGCTGTCAGGATACCAGCTTCCTGCAAAAATCGCTTTTCTAATATTCATTATCATCACCCTGTTTTTGTTGTTGATAAACCGCTTTTTTACCACGAAGCGCACGAAGGTTTTGAAGGTTACAATTACAACTGGGCTCAAAGTTTACGGTTGCTGGTTCTCCGACTTTTAATGTCCGACCCAAGTATTCCAGTATTCCAGCATTCTAATCTTCTAATCTTCTTCCCTATGCATTCTGGATTCCGGCTTTCGCCGGAATGACGAAGGAGAGATATGCCTCCAATCCCTCTATCCTATCTTTACAACTCCCATTTTTACACACCCCGTCCGCTCCGCGTCCACCCCTCTTGTTAGAGGGGATTTAGACGAATTGGCCTCCGATCTCTGGCCTCTGACTTCTGTTTCTTTTTTTCATTCAACATTCGATGTTGGACGTTCGACCTGCCCGCAACGCTCTCGCTTGCGAGGCGGGCGGGTGTTCGATGTTCATCTTTTTTCAATCCTCTAATCCCTTAATCGCTGCTGGTTCTCTGACCTCTGTTTACCATGCACTTTACCCTTCAGCCACTCAATCCAGGGATCAAACCCTATATCCTTTGTTGCCGAAATTTCAAATATAGGCATTTCAGGATGTATCTGCTTAATGTTCTGAATCGTTTCTTTTATATTATAATCCAGATACGGCAGGAGATCGATTTTATTTAATATTGCAGCATCACATTCGCGAAACATCAGAGGATACTTTACAGGCTTATCTTCCCCTTCTGCCACGCTAAGAACCACCACACGCGCGTCTTCTCCAATATCAAATTCAGCAGGGCAAACCAGGTTCCCAACATTTTCCACAATTAAAAGCTCAATGTCATCCAGATCAATGTTGCATGCCGCCTTTTCAATGACATGGGCTGCAAGATGACAGTCGCCGCCAAACTCATCTGTATTTACCTGCACAACAGGAACGCCTGTCCTGGCAAGTCTATCAGCGTCGTTTGAAGTACATATATCTCCCACTATAACAGCGCTTTTTATTTCCGGCATGATATAAGAGAGTGTTCTTTCAAGTGTGGCTGTTTTCCCCGATCCCGGAGAACTCATTACATTAAGCACAAAAACCTCTTTCCCCGCAAAAAAATTTCTGTTTTGCTGAGCCATTTTTTCGTTAACATCCAGAACCTTGCGAACTACTTTTATTTCCACGTCAATATCCTTTGCCTTAAAAAATCGGATTTTCTGTCACTCCCGCGCAGGCGGGAGTCCATAACTATCTAACATTACTGGATTCCCGCCTTCGCGGGAATGACAAAAGCGGGTATTTTCGACTTTTTACGGGACCAGCAATTTTTGTTTTTATTCTTCCACAACCTCTATTGAAATTATATCAAGTTCCCTGCCGGAAACAATATCAATTAATCCGCTTTTACACTCCCTGCATATAAAAACAGGCTCATTTACGGTCCATTCAAGATTACATTCCCTGCACCTGGCAATAACAGGGACCTCTTCAACGTTGAGCTTCGCTCCTGAAAGAGCTGTGTCCTTTGACACGATATCAAAACAAAACCTAAGACTATCCGGCACAATTGCGGACAGCTTGCCTACCTTCAAATTGACCCTTTCAACACACGCATTTTTCATATTATCGGGTATTGAAGATATTGCAATCTCGACTATCTCCATTGCAATGCCCATCTCATGCATATATTAATCCCTGATATAAAAAACCCTTTAAATCTCTGTGTGCTCCGTGGTAAAAATAGCTGGTTCCCTGCCTGTTTACTCAATAATGCAAAGCACATCACCCTTTGCAACAGAATCGCCGGCGCTGAAATTAATGGATTTGATTATGCCTGCTGCCGGAGACGGAAGGGCATTCTCCATCTTCATGGCCTCCAGGATAACAATTGTTTCTCCTTTCTTTACAGCATCTCCTATCCCTTTTTCATAGCTTATTATCATACCAGGCATCGGAGCCGAAAGAGGTGTGCCGTCACCCTGCGCCATGGAGGCAGACGCAGATTTTTTAACCGGTGGAGAAACAGGAGCAACTGCCAGCGCGGGCCGTGCTGGAACTGCCGGCGGCCCAGAAGAGGCAGAAGGCACAGGCGCCACGGCTGCCGGCGGTACAGCCGGAACAGATGCTGATGCAGGTATCTGCCGGACGTAGCTCACAACAGGAGGCCCGCCTTCCTCTTCCACTCCAACCTCGAAGTACTCATCATCAACAAACACGTTGAACCTGCGCAGGCCTTCACCCTTGGGAGGGACCTCTTTTTCCGGCTTTTCAACAAGCTTCCCGGCAAGGGCCTTTTTAATAAGACTCTGCTCAGCCTTAACATCGGCCATTGTTCTTGGCTTGACCTCAGCAGGGGGCTCCTCTTTGTCGTATTTCCATTTCAAAAACCTTTTCCCTGTAACAGGATAAAGCGCATATATAAGAACATCATCCAGATCCTTCGCAAGGTCTTTCACATCCTCTCTGGCCTTTTCCAGCTCCGGCTCCAGAACCTTGGCAGGTCTGCATGTAATCGGCATTTCTCCCCTTGAATAGCCTTTGAGAGCTTTTTTCTGCAAATCAGGATTAATCGGAACAGGTGTCTTGCCGTACAAACCATAGCAAAGGTCTTTTACCTGGTCTGTAATCATCTTGTACCGCTCATTTTCGTCATCAAAAAGAACATTATTTACGGTCTGGGTGCCTATTATCTGGCTAGTAGGCGTGACAAGAGGGACCTGGCCGAGCTCTTTCCTTACCCTTGGAAGCTCGGCATATATCTGATTTATCTTATCAAGAGCATCCATTTCCCGCAACTGGTTGACCAGGTTGGAAATCATGCCTCCGGGAGTCTGATGGAGAAGAACATTGGCACTGATTATCGACACTCTTCTATCATTTAGCAGATGCCTGTACTTGGGAAGAATGTCCTTTTCGAGAATTTCATCGATCTCGGCCAGGAGTTTAATATCAAAACCGGTATCCCTGTTTGTTCCGAAAAGCGTTATAACAAGGGGTTCAATTGCAGGATGGGAGGTGCGGTATGCATAAGGAGACATACATGTGCCGACAATATCAACACCGGCCTCAATTGCCTTCAAATGGGTCATAGAGGCCATGCCCGAGGTAAAGTGGCTGTGAAGATGAACAGGGACAGAGACCGCCTCCTTCAATGCCTTGACAAGGGCATATGCATCATATGGAGCAAGCATCCCCGCCATGTCCTTGATGCAAATACTGTCCGTCCCCATCTTTTCCAACTCTTTTGCCTTGCTTACATAATATTCAAGGTTGTATACATCTCCGCCCATCCGCTGCTCAGTCATTGAATAACAGATACTCCCCTGAAAATGTTTTCCACACTTTTTAATAACAGAAACAACGGTCTCAAAGTTGCGGAAGTCATTTAATGCGTCAAATACCCTGAATATATCAATGCCGTTTGCAGCAGCTCTATCTACAAAAGCACGGGCAACATCATCAGCATAATTTCTGTATCCCACCAGGTTCTGTCCCCTGAGCAGCATGGACATCGGAGTCTTTTTAAAATATCTTTTTAAGGTTCTGATCCTTTCCCATGGGTCCTCATTCAAAAAACGGTGCATTGTATCAAATGTAGCGCCTCCCCATGTTTCCACAGCCCAGAACCCGACCTGGTCCATCATCTCTGCAACAGGAATCATGTCTTCAGTGCGCCCCCTTGTAGCAAACAAAGACTGATGGCCGTCACGCAAGGATAAATCCATTATTTTAAGAGGCTTTTTTGCCTCAGGCCTGTCCTCGCTGTAATCCATTTTTGTAATTTCCACCTGATTATGATCGCTCATCTTATAGTTCTCCTTACTCCATGAAACGCCTTCATCTGCATCAGATTGCGCATCTGCATCAGACTTTGCCTTCCGCTAACACCCCACAGACTTAATGAAACCTGTCTCGATACAAAATCATCCCTGTCGATTACAACCGCGGGCTGCATGCTGAAAACCTCTTTTTCTGTTTTAATATAACTTATCACCGCAGAAATTGCAGCAACCTTTTTATTTTTGTTTTCCATCAGCTTCACTCCGTAATT
>JAUWQO010000046.1 GCA_030610995.1 Desulfobacterales bacterium | reverse complement strand
ATTTTAGGACGTTATAGAACAATTAAAACAAAAAGTCTAGATTTTTTTATTTGTTGTTAAATTAATCAGTTAGGCGCATTTAAGCCGGTATCCAGTATAAAACTGGAAAATTAATTTCCCTAAGTGCGAAATGTAAGTTGAAAAAGCTCATCTTCAAGCCTTTTGCGTTCGGTCATATCCCGGACGGTACCCTCAATGCCGACAAGATTCGCTTCCATGCCATAAAACAGCGAGGTGTTGATCTCCGCTGGAACATGTTGTCCATCGGCAGCAACAAATTTTACTTCATATGGATAAATTGTCTCACCCAGGATTTGCTTTTTGGAGTTTTCCTCAAAAATGGCAGATGATTCTGCCACCAGGATATCTTTTATATTCCTGCCGAGAAGATTTGCCTGCTCATAACCGGCAATGCATTTCCTGTCATTGCTGATGAAGGTAAAATTTCCTTTAAAATCGGTGGTAAATACCATATCGCCCATATTTTCTATAAGCTGTCGATAGTGCGTTTCACTTTGCAAGGCGGCCGTCTTCGCCATCTCCATTTTGGCGGCTGTCTCCATCAGTTGCGTTTCTCGGATATGTATCTGATTGGCCATCCAGTTCATCTCCCGCATAAGCGTCACCATCTCATTTTCAGCGCCTTTCTCATCAGGCGCAACCGGCAGATCAAGAAACATATAGTTTCCACGATGAATCTCGACGCAAAAATTTTTGATACGCAGTATCTGATTCAAGAAGAGCCATCGCATGCATAGCAAAGGGCAAATGAATCCTATACAAACGGCTGTCGCCATTCCCACGGTTATAGCCGCCTGGAAATCTTCCTGGTGAAAAAGAGATGTTTCTCTGGCCATCAAAATGACTGTTACAATGGGAACAAAGCTGACTACCAATGATATCAAAATTAATTTCGTGCTGATTTTCATGATCTATGCTTTTTCTTTGCGCCACGCACTTTTTTGCTTTAATGGATGCTTGCGCCTTTTTGAGATTCCAAAAGTGCTTGTGAAATGGCGCTCAAACCGGAACCGGCAAGCATATGAACCTGCCTGTTGTATTTTTTGCCTATTTTTTTTACCAGTGAACAGGCATTGTGGCTGTTACAGTTGACCGGACAAAGCACCATGTCTGCACGCCTGACCTGATCCTTAAGCCCTTTTACACCGCCCTTCACGTAACCATCATGGTATTCAAATACGCCGCCGTTTTCTTCGATCAATTTCTTGTAACGGTCCTTTATCTTGACAATTCCGCCTACGATAAGGATGCGTTTCCGGCAGAGATCAAATGATGGACACGTTGCATCACACCTGTTAAGGGTAGAAAGCTGGATGGCAATATTTTCCGTCTCTTTTTTCAAACGGTCGTTCATTTTATGCTGGCTATTGAGTTCTAATAATAATTGTTTGTTTTGGTTTTTGAGAGCATACAGGCTTTCCTTATATCCCTTTATCTTGCCCAGGACTTTCTTCAACTCGGCATGCAATTTCCGGTTTTCAGCCTCAAGTTCGATCATCCTGAACCGATGAGATGAACGATTATCATCACACTCCGCCTTAACCGGTTCAACCGGCAAAAAAGGATTGCTATCCTGCTTCAAATCTATATGACTCATAATATTATTCCCTGGTGTTTCCATGCAAAACCCCTTTCCTCTTGCTTTACTTTCCTCCAGATAAATAAAAAGGCGCAACTCAATGTTTTTTCCTCATCGAGTTACGCCTTCACTTTCCCGCCTGAGAGCGGGCCCGCAGGACATCCCTGATTATTCTATTTTGATTCTATCAATACATGTGTAAGTTTTTTGCGTAAGGCCTCCAGCCTTTTAGATTTAAATGCCTTCCTGCTCTCTTCCAGGATATCTATGGTTTCCTTGACAGCCTCTTTCAGCCTGAATTCTTTATGATAATATGATTGCAAAAAGAACTCTTTTAGATTCCCGTCACCCAGCTTTTCTTCCAGCATAGCGCTCATAAGATGGCAATGCATATCTATTTTCAGATGCAGCTCTTCAGCGCTTTTATCAATAATATTTATCATATCCTTTTTATTCGGGTCTTTTTTATTGGCGCATTTCATTGGTTAGTATTGCCTATTTTGGTTAGAAATATCTAATTCTCAAAAGAAAAAAATTTATTCTACGATGATCTTTTCCGCCATCCCACGACCGATTGCCAGCCTGGAATCCTTTACCGCAATCATAACAGGTCCTGAACCGTTTCGGCTTAAGATTCTAAGAGTTACCCCGGGCACAAGCCCCATGCTATAAAGCTTTGATCTGACCCCTCTCCCTCCATCTATATCTATAAGAGTAACCTCTTTCCCAGGATCAATCATACTTAATACCATTATTTTTCTCTCCCTACCTCTTTCATAGTCTTTATCCTGACCCTGAATCCATCTGCAAATTGCTTCATCCTGGCTAAACATTTATCCGGCTTATGACCATGAAGCCGATATTCATCAAAATATTTCAGCCAGTCTAACCCTACCCTCGGGCAAAATTGAATAAATTCCATAAACTCTATAAACCTGTCGAGCGTTGAGGCGCTGACAGCATGTTCCATTTTGCAGGCTTCTTCATCGGCTTTTTTAAAATCTATATTTAAGATATCTGTCAAAAAGCCCCGTAAGATATGATGCCTCCGATGTATTTCTTTGCCAACATCAAGCCCTTTTTTTGTCAGTTCCAGGTACTCATATTTTTCATAATCGATTAATTCCCTCTTGCTAAGGGCCTTGAGCATACTTGTAACCGTGGGCATCTTTACCCCAAGCCTTTTTGCAATATCCTTTACTCTGACAACTCTTTTTTCCTTGCCAAGATTAAAAATAGCCTCCAGATAATCTTCCATGGCCGGTGTCAGAGGCTTTTTCGAAACATCGTCTTTATTTTGCATAAACACCTTGTTAGTAACTACGAACTATGTTTTGGATGCCTAATTATCACTTGAAAATTTCCATGTCAAGCTTTTTTATTGCTTTGGAAAAAAGATAACGTCTATTGCTTTATAATTTGAGACCGTTGCAAAACGCCCCCTTTTATGATGAGACCTTTGAAAGATGTTGACAATATACCGAGTCAGAATTAATCTTACAAATGTTTTGATAAATCAGCGAAAACAGCAGAATGACCAAAGAAACCAAAGCAACACCTTTCCCTTCTATTCTGGCTCCGGCAGGAAACAAAGCCTCCTTTCTCGCTGCCCTGGCAGCAGGCGCTGATGCTGTCTATTGCGGGCTGAAAAGCTTCTCTGCGCGAATGGAAGCAAAAAATTTTACCATCAACGACCTGATTCCTCTTACACAACTCGCCCATGACAGGAACGTAAAGGTTTACGTAGCCTTAAACTCTATTTTAAAGCCTGATGACTTAAACATTGCAGGGAAGATCCTGGATCAGTTGAACCGTTATGTTAAACCGGACGCTCTCATTATTCAGGATTTGGCCCTTGTGCAACTTGCCGGACAAACAGGCTTTGCAGGGGAGCTTCATTTATCGACACTGGCCAATGTAAGCTTTCAGGGCGCCTTGAAACTTATAAAAAAAAAGCTGGGGGTTGACAAAGTAGTTATTCCCAGGGAGCTCAGCATAGACGAAATTAAACACATGGCATCAGCCTGTCCAAAGGGTCTTGGGCTTGAAATATTCGTTCACGGAGCCCTTTGCTATGGTGTTTCCGGAAGATGCTACTGGAGCAGTTTCTTAGGGGGGAAAAGCGGTCTCAGAGGCAGATGTGTCCAGCCATGCCGCAGATTCTATACTCAAAAGGGCCAAACCAGAAGATTTTTTTCCTGCCAGGATCTTAGCCTGGATGTTCTGGCAAAAGTTTTGCTTTCAATCCCGGAGATTTGCACATGGAAGATTGAAGGACGAAAAAAAGGGCCCCATTATGTTTTTCACACTGTAAAGGCATATAAACTTTTAAGGGACCACGGGAAAGACCCCGGGATGAAAAAAACAGCCCTTGATCTTCTTGCAAATGCGCTCGGCAGAACCGGAACCCACTATTATTTTTTGCCCCAACGGCCACAGAATCCTATAAATATTGATGCCCAAACCGGCTCCGGTCTTCTTGTAGGAAAAATACAGGGCGCAAAACAAAAACCCTATATAATCCCAAGGCAGTCACTTATGCCTGGGGACATCCTTCGCCTTGGATATGAGGATGATTCATGGCACTGTATTTACAAAATACCAAAATATATTCCCAAAAGGGGACGCATCTACATAAAGCTTTCTTCTGCAAGAAAGCCCAAACAGGGAGTCCCTGTTTTTCTTACTGACAGGCGTGAAAAATGGCTTGAGGAAAAGTTATCCGGGCTTGAAGACATGCTGACTAAAATACCGGAAACAGATGCTGCTTCCTCTACCTTTAATGCCAAGCTTCCAGCCAAGCTTCCAAGTGGATACATAGCTAAAAAAAGAAATAAATCTTTTGAACTTCATGTAGATAGAAAATCCGGCACGGGCGGCCAAAAAGGGATAACCGGAGTCTGGATGTTTCCGGAAGGCAAATATAAACCTTCAAAAAGGCTTGAGTCCAAACTCTGGTGGTGGCTTCCTCCTGTTGTCTGGCCGGAGGATGAGACAAAAGTAAAGCAGCAGATCGATATTGCGATAAAAAACGGCGGCAGAAATTTTGTTCTCAACTCTTCGTGGCAGATTGCTTTTTTCGCAAATGCAAAAGGTTTGAATCTCTGGGCAGGACCTTTTTGCAACACAGCTAATGCAATGGCAATAACTACTCTACTTAATTTTGGATTTTCAGGAGCAATTGTCAGCCCCGAACTTGACCGTCATGATTTTTTACAGTTGCCGGAAAACAGCCCTTTGCCTTTGGGAATTGTTATCTCCGGTAACTGGCCGCTTAGCATATCCCGTATCCTTTCCGATAAGTTTAAAACAGACACTACCTTTACCAGCCCAAAGGGGGAACATTGCTGGGTAAAAAAATACGGGTCTGATTTTTGGGTTTATCCCAACTGGAAGCTTGATATAAGCTCTAAAAAGGATGAGCTTAAAAAGGCGGGTTACCTCATGTTTGTGAACCTAATTGAACCGGCGCCTGCCAAGGTTAAGATGAAAAAAAGACCCGGGCTATGGAACTGGGATTTGAAACTCAAATGATAAGTCCAATGGAGGATGATTATGAAAGCTTTAACAATATTTTGTAAATCCATAGAGGTAGGCTTGAAAACAGGTCCTGATATCTGTGATATTACACATCAGATTAACAAGCTGGCAAGGGAATCTAATATTGAAAACGGAAGCCTTTGCGCCACACTAATAGGCTCAACAGGATCGCTTACCACAATTGAGTTTGAACCCGGAGTGGTGGAAGACCTTAAAATGGCAATAAACAGGCTTGCTTTGCCCGGCCTGGAATACGAACATGAAAAGGCATGGCATGACGGTAACGGCCACAGCCATGTCCAGGCTGCATTGCTCGGGCCTTCAATTACACTGCCGGTAAGAGATGGCTCTCTCAAGCTTGGGACCTGGCAGCAGTTAGTGGCAATAAATCATGACAACCGGCCGCGTACCAGGAAAATTGAAGTGACGATTACAGGTATAGCCGGAAAAATTTGATCTTAAAAGATACAACCCAATTTTTTTCTCATCTTTGGCTTTTCTATCTTGCCGGTGGGGCTTCTTGGAACATCGTCGAAAAATATTTTCCTCGGCCTTTTATATCTTGGAAGCTCTTCGCAAAACTTAAGCACATCTTCTTTGCTCATACTTATGGCGGGCTTGACTTTTATAACAGCCGCAACAACCTCTCCGAGACGATCATCAGGCACGCCGATTACTCCGACATCATGAATTTTGTCATTGTTCATTAAAAAGTTTTCGATCTCAACAGGAAAAATATTCTCGCCACCCGATATTATAACATCCTTTTTCCGATCAACCAGCCATATAAAGCCATCATCATCCATGCGGGCAATATCCCCTGTAAACAGCCATCCATCAATCAATGTTTCAGCCGTTGCTTCGGGATTTTTATAGTATTCCTTCATGACTCCCGGCCCTTTTACCAAGAGCTCGCCTGATTCTTCTTCAGGCAGAGCTTTCATATTGCTATCGACAATCATACATTTCCATTCAAACCCTGGAAGGCCTATTGCGCCGACTTTATGAAGATTTTGCATTCCAAGATGCACGCACCCTGGGCCTGTGGATTCTGTAAGGCCATAATTGGTGTCATAATCATGATCAGGGAAGACCTTTTTCCATTTTTTAATAAGACTTGGAGGAACAGGCTGAGCGCCGATATGCATTAATCGCCACTGATCAAGTTTATAGTCGCTTAAGTTTATATCCTTATTTTCAATAGCGACAAGTATATCATGTGCCCAGGGAACAAGAAGCCATACAATAGTTGCTTTTTCTTCGGAAATGGTTTCCAATATCCATTTTGGGCTGACCCCTTTCAGAATAACAGACTTTGCCCCGACAATAAAATTGCCGAACCAATGCATCTTTGCCCCTGTATGGTAAAGAGGAGGTATGCACAAAAAGTTATCTTTATGTGTCTGTTTATGATGATCGCGCTCAACCAGACAGGCAAATTCAAGATTTCCATGAGTCAAAAGCACGGGCTTTGGCCTGCCGGTAGTCCCTGAAGTAAAATAGAGCGCCGCGCCATCAGAGGGTTTGATTTCAACCTTTGCATTAATAATTGAGCCGGATAAAAAAACATCTTTGTATTGCCGAGCATAATCCGGGCGTTTATCATCTTTGCCGACAAATATATAGGTGGCAACTGTTTTGTCTAAACAGGCTTTAATTGAATTTATCCTGCCGATAAATTCCTCTCCAAAGATAAAAACCTTTGCCTGCGCCGTTTCGGCACACACCATGATATCATCGGCTGACAGCCTGAAATTCAGTGGAACAGCCCAGGCGCCTGAACGAAGTATGCCGAAATAAACAGGAAGCCATTCAATACAGTTCATCATAAGCTGGATGACCTTGTCTTGCTTTTTAATTCCCATGGCGATTAGTGAATTGGCGATGCTGTTTGCCTGGCTGTTGAATTCATTCCAGGTAATCTCCCTGCGTATATTTTTAGCCGGCTCTCTTTCAATAAGAGCGATTTCCTTGCCGTAATCAGCAGAGTTTTTTTCTAATATTTCAGTTATAAGCATACCTTCATCCTTTAACCTAAAAAAAAATCCCGCGGCGCGTATTGCGGGCGGGATTTTAAGCAACTTCTATTTTATACTATTTTTTATCATCGCTTTTTACTTCCTCGAAATCGGCATCTACAACATCCTCGTCAGGAGTGGAAGGTCCGGGCTGAGCGGCTCCTTCCGCGCCAGGTTCAGCCTGCTGTTCCCCTTTTTGCGATGCCTGCTGATACATGGCTTCTGCCAGCTTATGGGAAGACTGTGTCAGTTCCTCGCTCAGGCGTTTGATTTCTTCCTTGTCATCCCCTTCCATAGCCTTTTTAAGGCGGCTGATAATCTCATCAATTTTACTTTTAGTTGCAGTGTCTACCTTGTCTCCAAGGTCTTTCATAGATTTCTCGGTCGAATAAATCAGGGTATCGGCTGTATTGCGGGCTTCTACCAACTCCTTTTTCTTTTTATCTTCATCGGAATGAAGCTCAGCGTCTTTGACCAGTTTGTCTATCTCTTCCTTTGACAGGCCGGAAGAGGCCGTAATCTGAATCGACTGCTCCTTGCCGGTAGCCTGATCCTTTGCGGACACGTTAACAATGCCGTTGGCGTCTATGTCGAATGTTACCTCAATTTGGGGGATACCTCTCGGAGCAGGAGGTATGCCCACCAGTTCAAAACGTCCAAGTGTCTTATTGCCTGCCGCCATTTCACGTTCACCCTGGAGCACATGAATTGAAACAGCGGGCTGGCTGTCTGAGGCGGTTGAAAAAATCTGGCTTTTTTTTGTAGGAATGGTTGTATTCTTTTCGATAAGCCTTGTCATAACTCCGCCTAATGTTTCAATGCCCAGAGAAAGTGGTGTAACATCGAGAAGCAGAACATCCTTGACATCCCCTCTCAGAACACCTCCCTGAATAGCGGCGCCGACCGCGACAACTTCATCAGGATTAACCCCCTTGTGTGGTTCTTTGCCGAATATCTTCTTAACCCTTTCCTGAACAGCCGGCATGCGTGTCATGCCGCCAACCAGGATAACCTCATTTATGTCGCTGGTACTAAGGCCTGAATCCTTGAGCGCAACACGGCACGGGTTTTCAAGTTTGTCTAACAAAGCGCCTGTCAGGGCTTCCAGCTTTGCCCTGGTTATCTTGATGTTAAGGTGCTTGGGGCCGCTGGCATCGGCAGTTATAAAGGGAAGATTAACATCTGTTTCCATAGATGTGGATAATTCCATCTTTGCCTTTTCAGCCGCTTCCTTAAGCCGTTGCAGGGCCATCTTGTCACTTCTGATATCAATTCCCTGATCTTTTTTAAATTCATCTGCGAGATAATCGATTAGCCTGAGATCGAAATCTTCCCCTCCAAGATGGGTATCGCCGCTTGTAGACTTTACTTCAAATACACCTTCGCCGATTTCAAGTATGGATACATCAAATGTTCCTCCACCAAGATCAAAAACAATCACCTTTTCCTCTTTTTTCTTATCCAGGCCATAAGCAAGAGACGCGGCAGTAGGCTCATTAATAATCCTTAAAACATTAAGACCGGCAACCTTTCCGGCATCTTTAGTAGCCTGACGTTGGCTGTCGTTAAAATAGGCCGGCACGGTGACCACCGCATCTGTAACCTTCTCGCCAAGATATTCCTCGGCTGTTTTCTTGAGGTTTGCCAGTATAAAAGATGATATCTCCGCAGGGCTGTGAAGCTGGCCATGAATCCTTATGCGGATATCGCCATTGCTTGCCTGTTCCATCTTATAAGGAAGTATCTTAATATCACTTTGGACTATAGGTGATGCATACTTTCTGCCTATGAGTCTTTTAACAGCAAAAACCGTATTTTCAGGATTCGTGATAGCCTGCCTCTTTGCAATTTGACCGACCAACCTCTCCCCTTTGTCTGTTGTTGCGACTATCGAAGGTGTTGTGCGACCACCTTCCGGATTCGTAATTACCTTTGCTTTGGTTCCTTCCATTATGGCTACGCACGAATTTGTAGTGCCGAGATCGATTCCAATTATCTTGCCCATTATTTTCCTCCTTAATTTTATATCTAATCTATTTTATTATCTTTATTTTCAATACTTGTGCTTTTTTCATCATTTGATTTGACTTTTGGCATGGAAACTACAACCATAGCAGGTCGCAGCAGCCTGTCATGCATCATGTAACCCTTTTGAAGCTCATTTATAATAGTATGTTTAGCATGATCATCTGTTTCTTCAGTCATTACAGCCTGATGAAAATTGGGATCAAAATGCTTTTTCAATGATTCGACCGGTTTTACGTTAAACTTTTCAAAAATTTTCAGTATCTCTTTAAGGGTTATATCAACCCCTTCCACCAAGCCGGAATTTGCCTGCTTAGCATCGTTGGAAGAATTTATGGCGCGCTCAAGATTATCAACCACTGAAAGCATCTCTTTAATTAAGGACTCATTTGCAAATTTCCTGAATTCATCCATTTCTCGAGCTGACCGTTTTTTGTAATTTTCAAACTCGGCTGAAACCCTTAAAAGACGATCATACGTTTGCCTGGATTCCTCTTGCGCAGCTTTTAGTTTGGCTTCCATCTCCTTAATTAAATCACGCCCTTTTTTTTTATGCTTTTTCGTTGCACCGGTTTTTTTCAACTCTTTTTCTGCTGAATCAACCTCTTTAGTTTCAACATCTATTTTTATTTTCTTTTCGTCAGTCATCAGCAGGTATATGCTCCTTTTTTAGTAACTATTCAGCCACAAAGATTATAATATTGAAAATTGAAAATTGTCGATTGAATATTGAAGGAATTCTATCAATTTTTAAAAAGAAACAGAGCGAAGCGATTCCACAAATCTTCAATCTTCAATCTTCAATAATTTCCCTTCCTCTGATTTCTTTGTATTTAAACCTATCTGCGTTCATCTGTGTGAATCTGTGGCTGAATAGTTACAAAGATTTTACAAAAAAAATAATACTATTTGGGATATTGTCAAGGCGGTAATTATAAGGATAGCTTTAGAGGCAGGCAATTCTAATTGGAGTATTTCTGGGAGTTCTTGTAATCGCCCCAAAACATTGAATATCGAATATCGAACCGCAGAATTACGAAGGGGTCACTTCGACATTCGACATTCCTTGTTCGACCTGCCCGCAATGCCTTTGGGCAGAATAGAAATAACACCTCAATGTTTATATCGGGGCCGCAATTATTGTTCCATCTCAGTGTGCTCTGCATGGCAGGCGGGTATTCTGCGGTTCAGAAAAAGTACTTACAAAACCGATAGTTACCATGGCCACGGTGTCAAGTGTATATAAAGAATAGTAAGGTGGGCCGGGGGCATAAGCGCTTAAATAAGCATTTTTTTAACCCCAGAAGTAGTTGGAGTAAAATTTACAATTTACAATTAGCAATTGATTATTGACAATTTATAGTGATAAATTAGGTAGTTATCGATACCGACTCATTTTGTATAATAATCAATAATTAATTGTGAATTACTAATTGTTAATGATTTTTCTCTTATTTGAGCGCTTATGGGGGCCGGGGGTGTTATTCTTCAAAATTAGAATTGCTGTTTAGTGCCAGAACATTTTTAAGATGGTTGCGCACCCCCTATCGAATCTTTTTCAGAGAAACATAAGCCAAGAAATTGACCGGGATCGATCCGCGACACAGACCGCATCGCTTATCGCTGCTTCCTTCCGGACCTGACGAGGTTCGCGACCGTCTGTTGCGCGGCGTCCGATCAGGATGACCTACAATTTTTCGGAATAAAAACCCTTTAGAGGGAATTCAGCCCCGCATGAAGCGGATTTCGGGAAAAGGGCACCGCTAGCTCCCCGCCTAGCACAACCATATATTATTATAATCCATAACATCATTTTTTCAAGAGAAAAAAATCAACTTTGACAGCTTCGTAAAAAGTCATACACTAAGTCATTGCGAGGAGTGCAACGACCTGTCTGCGTGCGGGCACGCACAGGCAGGCGAAGCAATCTAATAAATACAGGCAGTTATCTCGCAGGAGATTGCTTCGCTTCGCTCGCAATGACAAGTTCTTCGACTTTCAAATAACTAAATCATAACCTTTTGATATGATTGACAAGTTATTTTGGTCTGCAGTGCCGTAAAGCGGCATAATGTAGCTTTTTACGACGCCATCATAGTTTCACCTTGAGCGATTTTTTACTCGATCTGCACCAATCTCTTGCGCATCAAGGACTTGCGAAAAGTCTCGACATATCCATTGGTATGCCTACGCTTTTCGAAAACCTTGCTGCATCAAGATTTCGGCACATCTCTTCGCAAAAAATCACTCGACTTAGGTTTTATTTAAATTATTTCTTGCTGATTTTCGCAAAATCATTAATAATAAATTTATGGGACAAAAGTTTTTGATACCGATATTATTAGCCTGCTGTCTTATAACCACCGGTTGTGCATTCTTTGTTGCCGGAGTCGGCACCGGCGCGGCAGTTTACACTTATAAGTGCGGCGAATTAAAAAAGTCGTATCAGGCATCTCTTGATAAAACAATCATTGCCTGCACTGCGGCTTTAAAAAGCCTTAAAATAACTATTACAGAAAAAACACCGGTCGGTATTACCGCAACAATTAAAGGCAGGTGCTCCGACAAAACATCGGTTAAAATAAAAATTGCAATGATAACAGACAGGATTACCGAGGTTTCCGTCCGTTCCGGCATTGTAGGAGTATGGAGTAAAAAAAGATCCGAGTTGATTCATGCCAGCATCGCTCAAAGGTTATAATAAGATATTTTCTGCTGTAAAACAGGCCATTACAGCTTACAGGATGTTTCAACCCGGTGATTCTGTGCTGATATGTGTGTCAGGAGGGCCTGATTCCGTCGCTCTTCTCCATATATTGCTTTCATTAGCTCCCGAGTTCTCATGCACGCTGGGTATTGCTCACCTTAATCACTGCCTTCGCAAAAAAGATTCAGATGATGATGCTGAATTTGTCGCATTCCTTGCCAAACAGCTTGATCTGCCCTGTTATATTAAGAAAAAAGATGTTCGCAAATATCAGAAGCAGCATAAACTCTCTCTGGAAGAAGCAGCCAGACATGTTCGTTATGCCTTTTATGACCAGGTTGCGGAAAGAAACGGATTCAACAAAATTGCTCTTGGCCATCATTCTGATGATAACGCGGAACTTGTATTGATGTATTTGCTTCGAGGGAGCGGTCCCCTCGGTATTGCAGGGATACCAGCCGTGAGAAACTGCCAAAACAGCAACAGGCAGATTGTTCGACCCATGATAAATGTGAGACGATCCGAAATCATTGATTTTTTAGAGGCAAAAAAGTTAAGGTACGTTTCCGACAAATCCAACAAAGATATGAGATACCTCAGGAATAGAGTGCGTCATCAATTAATTCCTTTGCTGAAAGGCTCGTACAACCCCAGGATAGTCGAAACCCTTAACCGTCTTTCTTTAATTATAAGATGTGAAGAAAAATGGATTGAAAATAATATAAATTCAGTATTTAAAAACTCTATTATATCCATCCGGAATGATAAGGTCATACTTTCAGCGGCAAAAATCGGTGAAATAGATCCGGCGGCGCAAAGAAGGGTAATACGAAAAGCAATTGCCGCAGTAAAAGGGGATTTAAGGCGCATTACATTTTCTCACATAGACTCGGCAATTAGTCTTTTGAAAAGCGGAAAGTCCTTTGTTAGCATCGATCTCCCCGGACGTATCAGGATTGGGCGAAACAAAGACCTTTTTTGTTTTTCAAAAGAAAAAAAGAGGTTGCGGGACCTGAATATAAAGTCCGGCAATATCGAACCGGTTTCTTTTGAATACAGCATCACAAAACCGGGTAATAAGCCTGAATCTGTATATATAAAAGAAATAAGCCTGAATCTGGAATTTTCTGAAATCAATGCTGAAAATCTGCCCGATATTCATTGCGCTGGACATAATATTGCTTTTTTTGATATGGTTGATCTTACTTTTCCTCTAATTCTTAGGGCATTTAGGCCTGGTGACCGTTTCCAGCCACTTGGTATGGCAGGCACCCAAAAGGTAAAGGATTTTTTTATAAACAATAAAATCCAAAGACTCGAACGGTTAAGATATCCAATCCTGCTTAGCAAAGGGAAAATAATCTGGGTCGTCGGTCTGAGAATCGATGATTCAGTTAAGATTAAACCCTCAACGAGAATTGTGCTAAAGGCCGAACTTATACCTCGAAAAAACCACAATTTATGACCTTCCGAGGTATATACTTGCCTAATTAACAATAATGATTAATATTTATGCAAGTTGACGATTTAAGGCCATTGAAAAACATTCTCTTTTGCCTGATTAAAAAATACTCTTTCATGGAGGTATTATCTTTTGAACCCATTTTATAAAAATCTCGCTTTATGGATAGTCATCACTTTGATGATGATAATGCTATATAATCTTTTTAACCAGAAGCGTGTGCCTGAAATCAGTATCACTTACTCAGACTTTCTTGCCATGGTGGAAAATGAAAGGGTGGCTGAAGTGGTGATACAGGACCAGACACTCTCTGTCACCGATATAAACCGCAATCACTTTAAGGTATTTGCGCCCCTGGACGCCGATCTTATCAAGATTCTCAGAGGAAAGGGTGTATCTATCAGTGCAAAACCGCCATCCGAGTCGCCCTGGTATATATCTATTCTTGTTTCATGGCTTCCTATGATTGTTCTCATAGGGATATGGATATTTTTTATGCGTCAAATGCAGGCTGGAGGGGGTAAGGCGCTTTCATTCGGCAAGAGTCGCGCGCGGCTGCAATCTGACCAGACAAAAAAAGTAACATTTGACGATGTTGCGGGAATCGACGAGGCAAAGGAAGAGCTTGGTGAAATTATTGACTTCCTGAAAGAGCCTAAAAAGTTTACACGTCTTGGAGGACGAATACCCAAAGGGGTTCTTCTGATGGGACCTCCAGGCACAGGAAAAACTCTTCTTGCACGCGCGATTGCAGGTGAAGCAGAGGTTCCTTTCTTTAGCATCAGTGGTTCAGATTTTGTAGAAATGTTTGTCGGTGTAGGAGCATCACGCGTAAGAGACCTTTTTGCTCAGGGTAAAAAGAACGCCCCCTGCATCATCTTCCTTGACGAACTCGATGCTGTAGGAAGGCATAGGGGGGCCGGTCTCGGAGGAGGACATGACGAAAGGGAACAGACATTAAACCAGCTTCTTGTAGAAATGGACGGATTTGAATCAAATGAAGGCGTTATCATGATATCTGCCACAAACCGGCCGGATGTGCTTGATCCAGCTCTTTTGCGTCCCGGCCGTTTCGACCGCCAGGTGGTTGTTTCGCTTCCTGATATAAAGGGTCGTGAAGAAATTCTTAAGGTTCACATGAAAAAAACACCTATTACGCCCGATGTCGATCCAATAGTTCTGGCAAAGGGAACGCCCGGTTTTTCCGGCGCAGACCTGGAAAACCTGGTTAATGAAGCAGCCCTCCTTGGAGCCAAAAGGAACAAGGAAAGGGTGGATATGTCCGACCTGGAAGATGCAAAAGATAAAGTTTACATGGGGCTTGAGCGCAAGTCAAAAGTCGTCAAGGAAGAGGATAGAAAAATAACAGCGTATCACGAAGGAGGACATGCCCTTGTTGCCCGTTTGTTGCCCAATACGGATGTAATTAATAAGATAACCATTATACCAAGAGGTAGAACGGCAGGTATCACATGGTTCTTGCCTGAAGAAAGGGATTTCAGATTTAAAGATCAGCTTGAAAATGAACTTTCTGTCGCCTTTGGAGGACGGGTAGCCGAAGAAATTGTTTTCGACCGGATCAGCACCGGCGCTGCAAATGATATCAAACAGGCAACCGAATTAGCCCAAAGGATGGTGCGCTCCTGGGGTATGAGTGAAGATCTTGGTCCGCTTTCTTATGCAAAGGATGAAGAACAAATCTTTCTTGGCCGGGAAATATCTCAGCACCGTGATTACTCTGAAGAAACAGCAAAAAAGATAGACGAAGAGATAACCAACCTGGTCAATAAAGCATACAACCAGGCCGAGAATGTATTAAGGGAACATATAGACATTTTACATAAACTGGCGGAACTTCTACTTGAAAAGGAAACCGTCAAGGGATCTGAGCTTGACGAACTCATACACTCCATGAAGCCGGAATTTAAGCTGCCGTCTGATAAGCCTTAAGTTAAAGAAAATGAAAACATATAATATTTCGTGCGGCTGGCATAGTCTGTCATTTGGCGTGCGTACCTGTATTATGGGTATTTTGAATGTTACCCCTGATTCATTTTCAGACGGAGGCAGCTTTTTTACAACCGATGCCGCTGTTGCTCATGGAGAAAAACTTGTTGAAGACGGAGCCGATATTATTGATGTCGGAGGGGAATCCAGCCGGCCCTTTTCTGATGCGGTTTCTGTTGAGGAGGAAGCCAGCCGCGTCGTGCCTGTTATTGAAAGACTCTCAAAACGGATTTCAATACCAATTTCCATCGATACAACAAAGGCAGCCGTTGCCAGGCAGGCTATTGAAGCCGGCGCTTCCATAATAAATGATATCGGAGCGTTGCGCACTGACAACATGACGGCCGTTGCCGCCAAATACGGGGTGCCGGTTATTTTGATGCATATGAAAGGAAGCCCTAAAACAATGCAGGTGGCGCCTGTTTATGATGATCTTATAAATGAAGTCAAAAAGTTTTTAGAAAATGCAATCAACATGGCTGAAAAAAACGGAATTTCAAGATCAAAAATCATTATCGATCCTGGAATCGGTTTTGGCAAGACAGTTGAACATAATCTCCTTTTAATTAATCATCTACATGAATTTGCAAGTCTGGATGCGCCTATTCTTATAGGCCCTTCAAGAAAATCGTTTATTAGAAACATCCTTTTTGACAAACCTGCCAGGGATATTAAGGCTGATATACCCGCGCTGGAAACCGGCACCCAGGCAGCGGTTGTGGCTGCAGTTTTACACGGAGCCCATATTGTGCGTGTCCATGATGTTGCCGGAACATATAAGACAATAAAAATTGTTGATGCCATTAAAAATGCATAAACAGGCACACAGGTTCCACGGTTCAGAGGTTGAACTTATAAAATCCCAAATTTCAAGCATCAAATTACAAATAAATCCCAAATTTCAATATTCAATGCAGTAATTTCCGGTTAGAAAATTGCATACAATTAACAAAATAATATTTAAAAAACAGTTGGTTAAGTCAACTTTTTACTTGACATTGCATTGATAATGTGCGGCGTTTTTGATATTACCTATAATATCAAGGAGTTATAAAAATGCCGCACACATTTGATCCATTTAGGAAAAAGAAAACATTATCGTTCGGAAAATTATTTCAACCAGTTACAGATGCCATGATCAACATACCCCAGCTTACAGCTCGAGGCAACAGACCATTGCAGATGACTTTTGAAGAGCATCTGAGAGCATTGGTCTATTTCCACCTTGAAGAGTACAAGTCTGCGCAACATCTTCTGCAAGCGCTCGAAGAAGATGATTTCGCTCATAATCAAATAGCTCCAAAAGACGGCATCAAAAAAAGCAGTTTTTCTGAAGCTACAAATTCAAGAGGCCTTGAGCAGTTTATGTATGTTTTTCAAAACTTGCAGGCACAGGCTACAAAAGTATTGCCAAATCGTCACCCTAATCTTGGGAATCTTGTTGGTATTGATGGCTCATTGATCGATGCAACGCTTTCAATGTATTGGGCTGACTACAGAAAAGGGACTAAGAAAGCCAAGGTTCATGTTGGTTTCGATCTTAACCGCGGTATCCCAAGAAAAGTCTTTCTTACCAACGGCAACGGAGCTGAACGACCCTTTGTAAATCAGATCCTTTCTGAAGGACAAACCGGTGTTATGGACCGAGGCTACCAATGCCATAAAAAATTTGATTTCTGGCAACAAGAAGATAAATTATTCATATGTCGTATTAAGGCCGGCACCAAGAAAACAATTATTAAAGCCAATAAGGTTGAACCCGACAGCATTGTATTTTTTGATGCTGTTGTATTGCTCGGAACTACAGGGAGCAACCAGACAGAAAAACCACTGCGACTTGTTGGTTATGAGGTTGACCGTGTAAAATACTGGATTGCGACAAACCGTTATGATCTTTCAGCCGAACAGATAGCATCTGCCTATAAACTTCGCTGGGACATCGAAAATTTCTTCGCATGGTGGAAAAGACATCTTAAAGTTTATCACTTGATTGCAAGGAGTGAACATGGCCTGATGGTTCAAATCCTTGCCGGTTTGATAACTTATTTACTGCTCGCAATCTATTGTTACGAACAGCATAACGAAAAAGTCTCTATCAAAAGGGTGCGGCAGCTACGTATAAAAATCCAGAATGAACTGCGTAGTTCCTGCTGTAATGCAGAAAACATATCGGATGTTAAAGAACAGAATGTATGTCATTCATATGCAAAAACTTAACCGGAAATTACTGAACCTGACTAAATCTTTATGGACTCCCTTATCTCTTCCATCGTCATACGGGCAATATTGCCGGCCCTGATATTTCC
This sequence comes from Desulfobacterales bacterium, assembly GCA_030610995.1. Lineage (GTDB taxonomy): Bacteria > Desulfobacterota > Desulfobacteria > Desulfobacterales > ETH-SRB1 > Desulfaltia. The sequence continues at coordinate 88 of JAUWQO010000046.1, read as the reverse complement.
CTCGGCAATTATTTCCCACACCTCTTTCAGGTGATGCCGGTAATAGTCCTGACGATCGTGAACCGGTTTCATCTTTTCTGATATTCTA
>JAUWQO010000048.1 GCA_030610995.1 Desulfobacterales bacterium | reverse complement strand
CGGGAATTAGGGATGACGACCGTAGAGCTGGCCAAAAAACTAAATTTAGCTCAGCCCACTATAAGCCAATCAGCTATGCGAGGGCGAAAAACAGTCGCAGAGGCAGGATTAAAGCTGTCGGAACAAATCAAGTAATATTCCAATGGACGTCCCCCAAGTGTCGTCCCCCAAGTGTCCCTAAATATATTTCTAATGATCCTACCACTCCAACCGTTTTCCGCAGTGATGAAACAATCACATTACCAGCTGGCGAAAGACTTCTTGATATAAACACTTGGAGAGAGGTCCAACTACCATGTAATATGACTTGTAGAGTACTCACAGAAGCTTCAGGCCATTTAGAAAATAATCAATTTTTTGGTAGTTTTTCCTCAAACATGCATTTTTTACCCATGAATATGAATGTTGGGTTATTTGGGAAATTTAAAATTTTTGTAGCGTAAAGCTCTAACCAAGCCAATGCTCGTGAGAGGCCCAGGATTGGGAGACAAAGGGGGACGGGTTGAATTTAGGCGTTTCTTTTTTCATTTGTTTGTGGTAATGAAGTCACATGCCCATGCCACGTCAAGCCAGAATAGATGCCCGCCCGCCTCGCCTGAGCTCGCGATGGCGGGCAGGCGCCGCGCCGGGCGCCGCGCCGGGTACCTTGCATCATATCATATGCAGGGGTATCGAGCAACGAAACATTTTTAAAGACAATACCGATCGAAACCGGTTTCTGGAAAGACTCGGTTCTGTTTTGCAAAAGACCTCCACACCCTGCTACGGCTGTGCATCGCTACAAATCGATTTGACACCATTCCCCACGTGCCACGTGAAATTACGGTAAAATGGGTACCATTTCATATCCATGCTGATGGGCAATTCAAAAAGGAATCGTTTTTAGATGAAAATCATTTACACCGCCGATCTCCATGGTATTGAAGGGTTATATTTTCCGCTGTTTCAGCTCGCCGGCAATTGGCGGGCAGACGCAATAATCATTGGTGGAGACCTGCTGCCAAAGCAAGGAGCTTTTTCGACATCTGTAGAAGACCAACGAGATTTTATCATCCGGTTTATGAAACCAAAGCTGGAGGAAATTCATGGCAAAGTGCCTGGGCTGGAAGTTTACGCAATGATGGGAAACGACGATTGGCTTATCAATATGCCGCTTCTTGAGGAGCTACAGAGCTACGGATTACTGAGGCTCCTCCATAACAGAAAATACCGGATAGGAAATGAGTTCGAATTAATTGGATATGGTAATGTTCCGCCCACCCCGTTCAGCATAAAAGATAGCGAGCGTATAGACACTGCTGAAGCACCAATAGAACCTCAACATTTTGCCGCCTATGTCAGTGGAGATAAAAACATAAGACAGATCGATTCTGCTACGCATTTCAGCCGCCATAATACAATCGAACAAGAATTGGCCAGACTTCCGATTCCCAAATCCTATAAGAAAACAGTCTATGTGATGCACGCACCGCCGTTTCGAACCAATTTGGACGTTTTGTACGATGGTCGACCGGTCGGAAGCCGGGCAATCCGCCAATTCATCGAACAAAAACAGCCTTACCTGACTTTGCACGGCCATATACATGAAGCACCTTCACGTTCCGGAAGTTACTGGGACAAAATTGGCCATACCGTTTGCATCAATCCCGGCCAGGCGACAGGGGATCTCCATGCTGTCATGTTCAAATTAGAGGACGTCTTGAATACAATGAATCATACCATCTTGGGGGAGAAACAGGGGGACGTATTCAACTTTTAAACTTGTGAGGACTATGGAAACGTCTCCCGTTGATCTTTTATACGAGCACTTTCAAAGGGAATTTTATGAAAACAATAGGTTTACTTGGTGGAATGAGTTGGGAATCAACCGAAATGTATTACAGAATTATCAATGAATATGTAAGAACTAAACTTGGTGGATTACATTCCGCGAAAATTTGTCTCTATAGTATTAATTTCCAGGAAATTGAAAAATTGTTATATTTAAATGACTGGAAAGCAATAGCAAAAAATCTTTCTAATATTGCAAAAAACATAGAAATAGGTGGTGCTGACTTTTTACTTATTTGTACTAATACAATGCATAAAGTAGCATCTGAAATTGAAAATAACATAAATATTCCAGTCCTTCATATAGTTGACGCTACAGCAGAAGAAGTTGTCAAACAAGGAATTGACACCATTGGTTTAATAGGCACGAAGCCCACAATGGAGGCAGAATTCTATAAAGGACGCTTAACCGATAAATTTAATTTAAAAGTAATAGTGCCAGATGCTAATGATCGTCAAATTGTACATGATGTTATATTTAATGAACTTTGTCTTGGTAAAATCAAAGAATCTTCAAGAAAACAATATTTAAGAATTATTGAACAATTATCTGATCAAGGGGCAAAAGCTGTTATTCTTGGTTGTACAGAACTCGCTTTATTAGTTCAAAAAAAACATACGGCTGTTCTTCTATTTGATACCACGAGAATTCATGCAGAGAAAGCTGCTGAAATGGCATTATCTTAAAATTGTTTATGTAATCTGCTAACAAATTATTACCTTGAGGCAGGGAGTTTCAATAACAAAGAGAAATGGATTTAACGGGGCACGGCAAATCGGTAATTCGAGGCGAAGAAGCTATCAAAGGCCAAGAAATATTCGCTAACTGGCAAATAAGTTGATAAGTTCAGTACGTCCCTTAAGCCCCCCATTTGCGTAAGCCTTGTGCCATCCTTCCGGTACCGGCATCTTGTCGTACAGGTAATCCCGCCATGATTCTAGAAGAAGCCTGCGACATCCCATAAAATCAGCCGCACATATTACCTTATCACCTGTTGAAGATGCAAGATTGTCCAACCAGCGACTTCCTTCCTCTGAACGGAGGAGATGGTGGTCGATAATTAATGTTGCAACGCTTCCGGCGAGGCGGACAGCATTGTAATGTGCTCTTTCCTTCTGTTCAGGTGTCAGGTATGACAGATATAATGGTGGGCCCGATACGAGTACAATATCAGGTTTCCAATTCAATATATGAGATATAGAATCATCATAAAGAAGCTGGATATCAGAGGCATGGACAAAAACTTCCTTACCGTCTTGAATACGTGTCATCATAACCATTCCAAGAACGCTATCCTTTTCACCATGCGGTTGGGGGCCTGAGAAAGTCATCAACCCATTTATTTGTCCTTCAACAATAGGAAGTTCCATGTTCAGTAATCTGGACAGGTCATAGTAGCGCATAGATATTTTGTCGGAAGCATCACCAGGATCTTTGCACCAGAAACGGGTGTTCCGGCATGCTTCAATGACCATTCGTGCATTGAGTTGATAAGGATTAGGATTCACCAGTGGTATATGGTCACCGTGATAATGGCTGATGACCACATCGGTGGCGCTTTTCAGTGACTCAATTATTTTTTCTCGAATTTTTGCACCTACAGTAACCTGAAAAGGATGCGGCAGCTTACCATGGCGACTATAACCTAAAGCTACCCCAGGATCGATAACGATTTTACGATCCTTTACTGTTACCACTGTGCAAAGTCCACGAACCCCAAGAGATTCTGTACCGATTATCTCAATTTGCATGGTTATTTTCCTGCCTGATTCAAATAACTGTTACAGAAGATAATTTATTTTATCTTTAAGGTTGATGAACTCGTAAAAAGTCGAAAAGTACTATTTTTCGTCATTCCGGCGAAAGCCGGACACGTAGTGACACGAAGTGAAGCATCAGCGCTAACCATTAGCGCTATCCAGTCTATTCAATTAGTTGCAACTACTCTGGACTCCGGTTTTCACCGGAGTGACGACTTTTTACGAGAGCATCAAGGTTGAGATCATTAAAAGTTAGGAAGTCGAAGTGGAAACATACGCTTTCATAATGGACCTGGCTTTTTCTGTCTTGACCAGGCGGATTTTCGAGAAAAGTGTTCTGCAGTCATCGAACGAGAGATTTCCTACCTTTTGAATAGTCTCCACCTCATTTCGAATGTGGGGATAGTGTCCGTCCTCTTCTGTCATCTCTTTTTTTTCCAGGAGCTTTATAAACACCAGGCTTCTGGCAGCGAGAAGGTCTACCCGTTTTCCTTGGATATTGGGATGAAACAGATAAAGTAGTGTCAGGATATCTCCGGGCCCGAGTGCCTGACGCTTTCCCAAGAGAGGTTTTACTATTGGGGCCATAAGAAAGACGCGCTTAAGGCAGACCTGATCGGAAAGTCTCCTTTTGAGTTCTCGCCAAAGGGCGCAGTGGATATAACCAGCTTCGACATAAGCCGAGGCAAAGGCTAACAGGAGGGGTTGTAGAGCTTTGGCGCGCATTTTGTCACGCAAGACAATCCTTGCCGCATCGGCCCGGGCAAATTGTTTTACTGCCTCTAAGGTGGCTTCAAAAGATCCCTGCAATACTGTCTCGTAATAATTCAGAAGTTCCCTGGTTGCTCTATTTTCTGCCATGTAAACCTGGAATTGCGTTGAATGTGGATCAAAGTCCCTAAACGTTCCTCCCTTAGCAAAGAACTCGTGAATGTCCCCAAGAACATCTAAAAAGGGTTCTACTTGATAAAATATCTTTCCCTCTTTCTTGAGTTCGCGGAACAGACGGCACATTTTGTAGCTGAACTCAGGAAATTCAAAGTCTCTTTCCAGCAGATAATCCTCAATTGTAATGTCTCCTTCAAGCATGCGGTGAAATTGTGGCGTAGGCGGCTCTTCCAGAAAGATTGTATCATGACAGCGCATGGTCCGGGACGCAAGACGCAAAGTCTCCGGTCGGTGGCTGGAGAAGACTATGGTGACCTGATTCATTTCTGCGAGATACGAGACCTCCATTTGTCAATTAATAATTTATTAAAGCATAATATACATATATACTTATGTCCATAAATATATAACTACTCAAGTTTCGCACCCTGAATTTCTATCAAAGTCAAGGCGGTAAAGGAGCCAAATTCAATTCAAGCATTGTCTAATGATTGTTTTGGGATATAGGGGACGGGATAAGGTGAATTCAGGTTGCAAGTGCACCACGCCGGTGAAGTGCGCTGTCTAAGTTTCCAATTGTTGAGAAAGAAGAAGTACAGGTTGATAATAAACTTGATTGAGAAGAGTTAACTGCCGACATTAACCGCATACAGTTTGGGTATCACCTGGTTTCTTCCGGCGGATTTGGCTTGATAAAGCATCGCATCCGCTGCCTTGACAAGGCTTTCCTGGTCATCGTTCTTACCAAGCGTTGCAATGCCAAAGCTAGCCGTTTTTCGGATGGTCTGCTCACAGGCAATCGCGATGTCGAGGTTTTCAATAACGCCCCGAAGCCGTTGCGCCAATTCCATCGCTCTTGGTGTTTTCGTATCCGGCAGCACCACGACAAATTCTTCTCCACCGTATCGGGCCAAGTAATCCTCTTTGCGGATGGCATTTAAAACTGCTTTTGAAATTGCTTTCAGCGCCGCATCGCCGGCAGGATGGCCGTAGGTGTCGTTTACCTGTTTAAAATGGTCGATATCAAACATGATGATCGAAAGGTCTCGATCGTAGCGCTTGGAACTGGCGATATGGTGACTCAAAAGGCGATCAAATTCCCTTCGGTTATAACATCCGGTGAGGGGATCCAACGCCACATCATCTTCCAGCCGTTTAATGCTCAAGTAATTTTTTAGCGCCCCCCCGAGTGTCTTCACGATAATTTCTAAAATTTCATTATGGTATGGCAGTATATGCCTTTCAGGCAAAATGTACATTCGTGCCAAGCACTTATCATCCATGAGTGAATAGGAGAGAAGATTTTTATCGTGAAACGTCAGCAATTTGACGGTCGTCTCTGCCTGTTCATTAATGGAATGAATTTCTAAATTCTCAATCGTTCCAAAATCTTTATAAATCAATTGGTTTAACGGTGCCTGATAAATGCGTGGATCAATCCAGACATCCAACCGGCCTTGATCCTGGTCTTGTACGGCAAAGGCAAACAGGTGGTAGTTCAAAATTTCTTTTAAGCATCGGGAAGCCTCTTGCAAAATATTGTCCAGAGATGAGCATTGGTTCATGGAAATGATATAACGGTTGAGTGCCTTGTAATCAACGTGCCGTGCCATTCCAAGGAAAATATGCGCCGCTGTACTTGCATTCCTGAAAAACCTTTTAATAGGCAGTATCATGGGGCCATCCTTTGTAAAAGCAATCCTTCAGATGATTTAAAAAGGCGTTTGCTTTTTAAACGCAAGCCCCATGCCAATGTTAAAAAACCCGGTTTTTCAAGGGTAATGTTGTAAAAACCGTACCGGGACCGACAAAATTTTCCCACCGGAGGATGAAATATTTTCATACTTTTCCTGAAAGTTATAAAAACCCCATGCTCACCTAAGGTTAATTTGCATTTGTGCTTGCCATATAGTGGGATATAGGGGACATCAACTATTAAACTCGATTCTTGCCTGGGGATATGTTATTCGAATTGCATGCCTAAAAAATCACGAATCGATGCCCGCCCGCCTCGCCTGAGCTCGGGACCCGCCTGCCATGCATTAAATAGGTCCTATCCATTTTGTTAATTATGCTTGCAGGAACAAGGCGGCAAAACTAAGTCATGCGAAATAGAGGCATTGCGGGCAGGTGGCGGGCAGGCTCCGGGAGCTCTGCATCATATGAAAACGATAATTGTATCAATTTTGCTTGTTTTGCTGTGTTGCATTACATCAATAGAAGCAAAAACTTTTAAAGTCGTAAGCTATAACCTGGAAAACCTTTTTGATCTTATTAGGGATGGAACGGAATATCCTGAGTATATTCCGAATACCGGCTATGGCTGGACTAAGGATATGGCAAATATTAAATACATCAATATTGCCAAAGTGATAAAGGACCTGGGAGGTGATGTTGTCGCTTTGCAGGAAGTAGAATCAAAAAAAGTCCTTATTACTTTACGTAATAAGCTGAAAGACTTTGGTGTAGATTACCCTTATCTTGAAATTGCGGACTCCAGAGCCACGCCGGTGAAGTGCGCTGTTCTGTCTAAGTTTCCAATTGTTGAGAAAGAAGAAGTACAGGTTGATAATAAAGTTGCCAGAAATATTCTTAAAATTACTCTTGATATCGATGGTAATCGTATCATCTTGCTTATTAATCACTGGAAATCAAAACGAGGTCCTGAAAGCATGAGAATAGCTTATGCCAAAACGCTTAGGAGAGAGATTGACAAACTAAAAGAGGATGTTGATTTTATATTAATAGGTGATTTTAATTCGAACTATAATGAATACAAAACCTTTCGAAATTCCGGCAAATTAAACGATACCGGCGGTATTACAGGAATCAATCATATCTTAAAGACTATTAAGAATTCTGGTAAAGATTCTGGTAAAGATTCTGAAATGGTCAATGAAAAGATACTGACAAAGCAGGCTGCAAATGAGTATCTGTATAATTTATGGCTTGAAGTCAGTAAAACCAGACGTTGGTCTTACAATTTTTTCGGGAAGAAGGGCAGTCCTGACAATATTATAGTATCCAAAGGACTTTATGATGATAAGGGAATTTCCTATAGCGATAATTCGTTTAATAAGTTCCAGCCGGGCTACTTGTTCAAGGGAAAGGCCGTCTATCGCTGGCAAAAGGCTGAAAGAGGCACGGGCAGGCACCTGGGCAAGGGGTACTCGGATCACCTGCCGATTTCTGCGTATTTTTCCACAGAACCCTTCAGTTTTAAAAACAACGACACTGTTTCCAATGATAGCGCCCCTTTAAAGTTGGAAAAAAGCAAATCTCCACAAGACTTGTTTGACCTAAATACCGCTAACAAAGAAGAACTTATGTCTATCAATGGAATCGGTCCTGTTCTTTCAGCGCGAATCATAGCTGGACGTCCTTATAGAACAGTAGATGATTTGCTCAAAGTAAAGGGAATTGGCCCCAAAAACCTTGAAAAGATTCGGCCTTATGTTGTGGCAGGTAAAGAATAGAGGAGTTAGCCCCCCCCCTTTCGATTCCATAATATTTATCATACCATATATTGTTATATTTTTTATTTGACACACAAGATATATTTATTTATATACTATCAAGTTTAAAAGGGTTTACATAACCATGATTTTGCAACTTGCCGATATTTAAACAGTTTATTTGATATATGCCATCGAAATAGGCCAAAGGCAGAAAGTAGCATGAAAAACCATTCAATAGAATTTTTTAATAAAATAGAAGCCACCAAGAGCTTGCTAACCCTTCCCCATATACTTCTTAAATTGCTTGAGGTGTGTAATAAGAAGCCGGTTAAAATTGATGAGATATCACAAATTATCAATAAAGACGCCTCGTTAAGTGTGAGGCTGATGTCAATGGTCAATCCTGTCGGTTATGGTCTGCCAAACAGGGTAACAAGTATTGATCAGGCTCTTTTACTTTTAGGGCCTGATATAGCTAAAAATATCGCAATCAGCTCTATAATACAACAGAGCTTTAACGAGATGGAGAATAGTTATATTCCAGGTTTAAAGATTTTATGGCAGCATTCTTTTATGTGCGCCGTGTTAGCCGAAATGATTGCCGGAAATGTATCATATCCCCGTCCTGATGAAGCATATCTGGCTGGTCTTTTTCATGATATCGGCAAATTGGTTTTATGGATGAATCCCCGGAGTGAAAAGCAGATAGAGGCCTCACACAATGAGACAGGGGCACGGCTTATCAATAGCTGGTCACCTCAATCTTTTATTGCTGATGCTGTTCTTTATCACCATGAACCACAGCACAGAATCGTTGACGCACTTCCTCTTGTCAAAATTATATATATAGCAAATATCCTTAGTTCCGGAATAGATAGCGACAGCAGCGACGCCTTTGATATGGCAAAAGAGGTTTTGGATTTAGATCGTTCAGTATTAGAAACAATAGTTCCATTATCTTATAAAAAGGTGAGGCAGGCTGCAGAATTGCTGGATATAAATATTGAACACCCGGATAATTTTGATGAATCGACTTGTGAAGAAGATGCTGTCAAGCAAAAGGAACTCGTCCATGCAGCCATAAACATATCACAAGTACAAGGCGCGCTTCAAAATCTGTTTGAATGCCATGATGCTGATTCAACGCTGAAGGTTGTAAGGCATGGCTTGCAAATTTTGTTTGATCTAAAAAGTGTGCTTTTTTTTCTTTATAATCAGGAGAAAGATGCTCTGCAAGGGATTGTCGGCAATGGGGCAGAGTATGATTCGCTAATCAAGGAAATAGTTATTCCCGTTCAAGGTAAAAGTTGCCTTTTGACAAGAGCGCTTGCTGAAAAAACATCCCTGGATTCTTTTGGCCATATTAAAGGGGTTAATCTCAGCATTATTGATTCCCAGATCATTCGCTTGTCTGGAAAAGAAGGTATGCTGTGCATTCCCATGCTATCTCAGGAAAATTGTGTTGGCGTGATAGTTATAGGTATAGATGAACCTCAATCTCATATTTTGTTTAACAATTTAAATTTCATAAACATGTTTGCAAACCAGGTGGCTGTTGTCATAAATGCTGAAAATGAGAGAAAATCTAAGGCAAAGCTGATTCAGTCTGAGCATTTGACTGCTTCCTCGGCTATAGCTGATAAAGTAGCACATGAAGTGAGCAATTCTCTGAGTATTATGAAAAATTATCTCAAGATACTGGGGCTAAAACTTGCCAAGGATAGTCCGGCACAAGAAGAAATAATAATTATCAATGAAGAAGTAGATCGAATAAATCTTATTATTAATGAATTATCAAACTTATTGGAACCTAAAGCAAGACAAAAGGAACTCGTTGATATTAATACTTTAATATCTGATCTTATCAAAATCACCCATGAACCATTGCTGGTTCAGTCAGGTGTTGCGGCTGAATTTAGCCTTGAGTCGTCTATACCTTCCATTATGACGGATAAAAATGGTCTTAAGCAGGTTTTTATCAATCTAATAAAGAATGCTGTTGAGGCTATGCCCAATGGCGGAAATATCGAAATTAATACCAGATTAATTACAAACTCCCAAGACATTGGATTCAATAAAGAAACAGATAAAGGAGATCAGGAATTTGTTGAAATTATCATAAGCGATAGCGGATCAGGAATTCCAGAGGAAATAAAGTCGAATTTATTTAAAGCATTTGTCAGCTCAAAGGGCGATGGCCATTCCGGATTGGGTCTGTCTATTGCTTATAGTATTATCAAAGGATTAAAAGGGACAATGAGTTGCGAAAGTGATGAGGCAACCGGTACAACCTTTAAAATATTGTTGCCGATTAATGATCGGCAGACACGGAGGTAATTATGTCGTATGTGCCCAAAATCTTAATAGTAGATGATGAAGCACGGATGCGGGATAGCCTGAATGTTTTATTAAGCAGTAAAGGCTATAATATACAGACCGGTTGCAATGGCAGAGAAGCAATAGAATGTTTGAACAAAGATAGCTATGATATAGTTCTCCTTGACATGATTATGCCTGACATGGATGGCTACCAGGTTATGGATTATATAAAAAGTAAACAGTTAGATCCAATGGTTATAATTATGACCGGGCATGCAAGCATTGACTCGGCCGTTGAATCCTTGAAAAGGGGAGCTTACGATTATCTTAGAAAACCATTTGATTTTGAACAACTTCTGGCAAGAGTAAAAAATACAATCGATCAAATTAAATTAAAAAAAGAAAATGAGCTTGTCAACGGAAAACTGAAGGTAACGGAACAGCGATACCAATATCTGGTTGATGCATCACCGGATATAATTTATACCCTTAATCCAGATGGAGAAATTACGTTTATAAATGGCGCTGTCGAATCTTTACTTGAGTGCAAAACCGAACAGCTTTTAAATAGACACTATACACATATTATATTTGAAGATGACATAAATAAGGCGAAATACCACTTTAATGAAAGAAGAACAGGCTTAAGGGCAACTTCCGGCGTTGAATTGAGACTAAAGACGTCAAATAACGGCCATGATCCGGATAACTGTTTGGTTATAGAATTAAAATCCATGGGCATATATGATAAACCTGTAAATGAAGCCGATAAAAAATTTATGGGAACTTATGGGGTGGCAAGAGATATAGGTGATAGAAAACGCCTCGAGTCACAGTTGCTGCAGGCCCAGAAGATGGAGGCTGTAGGGACCCTGGCAGGCGGTATTGCTCATGATTTTAATAACCTGCTTATGGGGATCATGGGGCGGATTTCTTTGATAAGTCATGATATCGATTCAAACCATCCCCATTATAAAAACCTCAGAGGTATAGAAGATATAGTTAGAAGGGGATCAGATCTTACCAAACAACTTTTAGGCTTTGCCATGGGCGGTAAATACGAGGTTAAACCTACCGATATTAACGAGTTCATAATGAAATGCTCTGATATGTTTGGTCGTACAAGAAAGGAGACCAGGATCCACACGATATTTCAGAAGGATGTTTGTGCAGTTGAAATAGACCAGTCACAAATCGAACAGGTTCTGTTAAACCTTTTTGTGAATGCCTGGCATGCGATGCCGGAAGGTGGGGACATATTTATTCATACGAAAAATGTCACATTAGATGATGAAGATGTCATGCATTGTGGGATAAAACCCGGTCAGTTTGTTAAGGTTTCTGTGACTGATACAGGTGTTGGTATGGATGAAGAGACACAGCAACATATTTTTGAGCCATTCTTTACAACCAAGAAGTTGGGCCGCGGTACAGGTCTCGGGCTTGCCTCGGCTTATGGTATCATAAAAAATCATGGGGGGTTAATCAACGTTAGCAGCAAAAAGGGTGAGGGGACAACATTTAATTTTTACATGCCGGTTGTAAAAGCACAAATAATTAAACAACTGCCAGATGATATAGAAGATGAGATTCTGCATGGAACCGAGACGATTTTGATAGTTGACGATGAGGAAATAGTCCTTGATGTTTCCCGGGAAATACTCAGTAGCATGGGATACGATGTTATTATTGCAGAAGGCGGAAAAGTCGCCCTGGAAATTTTTAAAAAAGACAAGGATAAGATTGCATTAGTCATATTGGACATGATTATGCCGGATGTTGGCGGGAGCCATGTGTATGATGTTCTTAAGGAGATAAAGCCGGATGTAAAGGTTTTACTTTCCAGTGGATACAGCATTGACGGCCAGGCTAGTGAAATAATGAGCCGTGATTGCGATGGATTTATTCAAAAGCCGTTCAGTATGACTCAGTTTTCTAAGAAGATTAGAAATATACTTGACAAATGAGGGCTCAGGTTTCTGCCTTGCCCAAAAGATCTTGAATCTTCTTGACAACATCCTTTGCCCCATCTGTTTCACTTTGTCTCAAATGATCGGCAGTTAGGGCCAAAGCCGCCTGGTTTGTAAACATGGTCAAGAGTCTCTCCTGATCCCGCAAATGGCCAATATGATGGTCATCTACTCCCAGGGCTATTACCCCAACGTAGTTCCCGTGGGCAACCATGGGAAGGCACAGCATTCCGTCTTTGCCCAGGAAGCGAATAAGCTGTTTGTCCATAATGGTAGAAGCGGCCCTTGTTGAGTAGTCAAAAGAATCGAGAACAATTTTCCGGCGAAGCGACCTGACCAACAGGTTTGTTTTGTTTTGTAAAAGGATTATCAGATCATTAGCCGGATCATCAGCCGGATTATCAGATAAAGCATCTTCTTTGTTCCCTGTAATACCCTTGCCAACCAGGGCATCTCGTTTTCTGTCATACAGAAAAAAGAGCACACTGTGAACATCAAATAAGACCTGCAGACCTCGCTTGACAATCTTCAGTATAGACTCTTCTCCATGGGCTTCCAACAGATTGTGAAGTGTAGCTTGAAGGAGAGAAATCTCCCTCACCATACTGAGGAGATCTTGTTGTTTTTCAGCATCGTTTTCCAAAACTGATCTGTTGGGGGCATCCGGGAGCTCAACCTCTATGTCCAGTAATTCTGCCACCTGTTTCACCTCTTTTTCGGCAAGCAATATTAACTCCTCCGTCTCAGACCGGGCAAACCCAAAGACCTCTTCTGCTGTCTTAAACCTGGCGCTGGTGTCTTCGACACTATCTGAACACAGGGCATTGGCTACAAATACGATCTTTACCAGGGGAAGCGCATCCAAAATGCTATGTACTGGTTCATGGTGATAAAGAACGGCATCGGCCATAAACGACCGTGGGTTCCATTGATTGATCATCCAGGCCCCTACCTCACAGTGTGTGGTCCCCAACCGCCTTTCACCTGCTAAAACCAAATCCGGCCATAAAATCAGCTTTCCAATATCATGAAGAATCCCTGACAAAAATGCCTCGTCAGGAGCAGCATATGAGATCTTTTTGGCAATCAGCTTGGCCAGGGTAGCACACATAAGGGAGTGCCGCCAGAACAGCTTTAACCAAAAGACAGAACTTTCCCTGGCTTGGTCAAAAGCCGAATATGCTGCAGCGCTAATGGCAATGGTTTTCACGCCGTCTCTGCCCAAAAAAGACATTGCCTCTTCAATATTGGTCATCCTGTTGCGTGGCTCGCACGCACAATTGGCGATGCTCATAACCCTGGCGCTTAACGAGGGATCTTTGTTGACTATTTGAGATATGTTTTCAATCGTGCTTTCGTGTTTGTTACAGGCCTCAATCAGTTTTAAGACAATATGCGGAAGAGTAGGCAGGTTCGTATGGGGCTTTATCTGCTTAAATATATGCCCTCCCTTATCCATACCTCTAAGCCTGCCCGGCTCCGGGGCATTCCCGGTTGTTTCCGGCAAAGATTCTTCCGCAGTTTCTCGTATCGGTTGCGCCGGGTCTTGCTTTTGAGCCTGGCTTGGGGCTTTGTCTACAATTTCTTCTTTTTTCTTTTCCCTGGCAGTCAATTCCAAAGGGTTAGTCATAATCTCAAAGCACGTTGTCCAAAATGATGACATCCCGGAAGGTTCCGAATCCTCAGGCCGGCCTTCTGCAAGGCGCTTGGCGATATTCTTGATACACCTGGATGCATTCGATTCAGGATAAAGCAACACCAACGCGCGTTGTTTTTTAACGGCTTCCTCTACTTTGGGGTCTTGAACAATAACGCCAAGTGGAACAACATCTATGGGAAGAAATTTCTTCACTGTTTGCTTGAGCTTAGTGTAAGCGTGCTTGGCAATTGATGTGCTCTTGCACTGATTTACCACAATTTTCACCGAGCCCTTGAACCCGTTTAGACACAATATTTTTAACAGAGCATAAGCGTCGGTCAGTGAAGTGACTTCAGGGGTTATCACCACTATTACTTCCGAGGAAGCAAGGCAAAAAGAAATAACGTTTCTTGAGACACCTGCTGAAGTATCGAACAAAAGGAAATCGTATCTGTCAAGTTCGGAAAAAGATTGGAGCAGGTCTTCGAGTTGGTCGGGTTGAAGGTCGGCTATCTTTTCCACACCCGAACTTCCAGGGATGATATCTATTCCCTCATAGTTTTTTATTGTCACATCTTTCAGGTCACGGTGGGACAGAATCACATCTTCGAGGTTATACTCCGGATAAAGTCCCAGGAGTATGTTGACATTGGCCAATCCTAAATCGGCGTCAAAAAGGCATGTCCGGTAACCAAGTGCTGCTATGTGCAGGGCCAAATTGACACTGATGCTTGTTTTCCCAACCCCTCCTTTTCCGCTTGTGATGGTAATTGTCTTGGTCATATGGTCCCCACCTTACCCCAGATTTGTTTCCAGCTTAACCTTCAAACGGCAACCAACGGCTTTTGCATACCGGCGCAAGGTGGCGATGGATGGTGAATGCCTCTTGCTTCCCCCACCGGATTCGATCCTGGCTACGGCGGGCGGTTTTGTGCCCATGCGCTTTGCCACATCAGCTTGGGTCATGCCTGCTTTATGGCGCGCTCTGAGCAGTTCGTCAAGCAGTGCAAACTCGTCTTCAAGCGAGTCGTATGCAGCCCTTACGACTGGATATGATAATGCCTTTTTCTTTAATTCTTTATTGGTTAACATTTTTAACCTCATTCATTTTTTGAGACCTTTGAAAATGTTCATATTGTCATTGCGAGCGAAGCGAAGCAATCTCATAGGACGTTGATAATCCACGAGATTGCTTCGTCGCTTCACTCCTCGCAATGACTAAAACAGCAATTATGCAAAGGTCTCTCTTTGTCTGGCAATTTTAAGCTCTCTGAAGTATACTAAACATTGCTTGCTCGATTAATTCGCTGTAATACATAATAACCCATTTTATAATTATTCAATAACAAATATGTTAACAAGCGTCAAGAAAAAACAAACGTGACCGCGAGAGAGGTGGGGTTTTGCGGGAAAGGAGAGTTTCATGGCAATAGCGGAAGTTAGTATCGTCCCCCTTGGCACACAGTCCACAAGCATGAGCAGTTATGTAGGTGCATGCGTTAAGGTTCTTGATGATTCCGGTCTGACGTATGAGGTCCACGGCATGGGCACCATCATTGAGGGGCGTCCAAAAGAGCTTTTTGAAATTGTCTTGAAGATGCACGAAGTGCCGTTTGAAGCCGGTGCCCTCCGAGTAGTCACGTCCATTACGATTGACGATAGGCGTGACAAAGAAGCTTCGGCAAAAGATAAGGTGGAAGCGGTATTGAAGAAAATGTCGCAATTCTGATAATCTGGTATGCCTAATTGCGGTGGCCAATCATCCCTTATCCAGATTCTTAACTAGTGCTTGACCGAAAACCCATAGTTGCGAGCTGTCATTGCGAGGAGTGAGGAACGAACGACGAAGCAATCCCCTTATTTGCAAGAGATTGCTTCGGTCATGCTTCCCTCGCAATGACAGGAAAAGTGTAAATTGGAGGGTTGTCTGTTCCCGACGATTTGGCGCTGACTTGTTACGGCATACTTATTTGGGCCGATCCATTCCTCTTGCAATACCGAGTGCTGTATATACAGCGGCGCTCCCAGCATACGCGATATCTTCGGTGGGAAGATGGGAACTTATCGTGGTGTCGA
The DNA here is from genome assembly GCA_030610995.1 of Desulfobacterales bacterium. Classification (GTDB taxonomy): domain Bacteria; phylum Desulfobacterota; class Desulfobacteria; order Desulfobacterales; family ETH-SRB1; genus Desulfaltia. The sequence continues at coordinate 1,304 of JAUWQO010000048.1, read as the reverse complement.
AATAAACATTCCCTTGGGCTGGAAATTCCTCATCCTCTTTCCAGACAGAAAGAATTACCGGAATTCGCGGAAGTACAAGAATCTTAAGAGTTCTATCTGCAGGAGAAGGGACGATCTTACCAATAAGATCTGCCACCTGATCAAGCAACGAGGGGTGCGAGCCAAACCCCTTGGCAAGGGGGGCAATGGCCCGTTTAAAAAATGCCTGATAGTAAAAAGCCCCTGAGGGGACCTCGCGAAAAGTAATCAATTCACCGGAAAAGGGGATTGCTTTTGCTTTAAGGAGATAGTGCAACATCAGAACCTGTTCAGGCAACGTCGGCCTGCCTGCATCCTCTTCAAATGCAATCGTTTCGCCATCGATATTGAGCACATGTCGCCGGTTAATATAAGGAAAGATGACCTGTTGTCCCCCTGTGCTCTTATTTTTCATTTCAAGCTTTGCGGTTACACAATGTTGTTTTATATCACAACCTTTTAATTCCTCGATTGCCAATGCACGCGCAGCTCTGTAGTCGTCTTCTCTGGACATGTAAATCTCCTGCAAATTTTGTCAAAAAATTTGTATACCAACCTTTTTCTTTCCGGTCAATGATGATGAACTATCGAATCTAAAAACAACAAACTTCCTTACGGTCGAATCCCGCCTGGCGGGACTACAGGGGGGCTTCAGGGACGTACATTAGTTTATAAGTTGACAGGGTGCTTGAATTATGATATTTAATTTATATGCCACGCCAATCAAGAATAGATGCGCCGGGTTCGCTTCATCATATTATTGCCAGAGGTATAGAACGCAAAAGGATATTTACTGATGGTGTCGATAGGGATAATTTTTTAAATCGACTTGGAAATATCCTTACGGAAACCCAAACAGCCTGTTTTTCCTGGGCGCTGCTTCCAAATCATTTTCATTTATTGCTGCGAACTGGAACCACATCAATTTCCAACGTAATGCGCAGGCTTTTGACCGGTTGCGCAGTGTCCTACAATTTTCGGCATCGCCGGCATGGACATCTTTTTCAGAACCGTTACAAATCCATTTTGTGTCAGGAAGATTCTTATCTCCCGGAACTGGTTCGATATATCCATTTAAATCCTTTAAGAGCCGGCATTGTCAAAGATCTAAGGGGATTAAACAGTTATCCCTATTGTGGCCACAGTTGCATTTTGGGAAAAAGGACAAATACATGGCAAGATAAGGATTATATACTAAAATTATTCGAGCTGTGCGGGTAGGTTTGAAAATTCATACAAATACATAGCACTGTCTGGATTTCCGCAAAAAATATACGGAAATGATG